>NZ_JACSJW010000004.1:0-324418 GCF_018617295.1 Exiguobacterium sp. S3 | reverse complement strand
CTGAGCCAGGATCAAACTCTCCAAAGAATTTGATATAGCTCTTAAATTGACGAAGCTTGCGCTTCATTCAAAAATTGTAAAACTTTTTTTGCCTCATCGTTCAGTTTTCAAAGTTCGTCTGCCGCTCTTAGCGACTCATTTATAATAGCACCTGTAATTATATCCGTCAACTATAAAAAGAAAGTTTTTTAAAAAAGAATAAATAAAGACGATTCCATTTCATTTTGTTGAATGGAATCGCTAGTTTCTTCTTATTGAAATGCAACAATGCTCACATCGGTTAATCGCGATAAATCATATTCTTTCTCCCCTGTCGCTTCAAGCACAATCGGTTGTTCGACACGATTCGTATAGGCATATATCGTTCCTCGTACTCCACTGCTCAATAAAACAGGGCGACCGATTTCATAAAATCCAAGTAATGTCGCAAGAAGCGACAAAGCTTCTCCATCATAGGCTTTGTTCTGCCACATATAGAAATATGCTTCCTCTGGAGAGAGCGGCTTTCGGAACGTTCGGGGTGCTGTTAACTGACAGAAGCGATCGGCGACAATAAATAGAGGAGAGGCTGGATTCAACTCGCGTTCCGTCAGACGTTTTGGAAACCCGGATCCATCCAATCGCTCATGATGCTCGGTAATCAATTGATACACTCTTCCTCGTAACGTTTGAGTACTCGGGAGCATCGATGCCGAAACGAGTGGGTGTTGATACAATAGCTCCCGTTCCATTTTTGTGAAATAACGCATATGAGACCATTTCCGAATTTTAGCGTAGCTCGCATCTGCAAAATAAGAAGCAATCCCGTAATCAAATTGGAGTTGATGTTCGTCCCCTCGATATTTCGATAAGGCACGGGCGACGAGCGCTCGATAGACGGAATGGTAAATGACATGATTTTTCCGCAACGGCTGATGCGTAAAGAAATGAACGATCGCTGTAAGCGGAACTTCCTGACGAAATAGTTGATGAATGAATTCTAGACCTTCATATGGGTTAGGTGCGATCCGTTCTTCCCACTGATTATAATGCTTCTCATATTGAAGGACCTGATTACAGAGGCGCTGTTCTTCTTTAGACGTGAAGAGCTTCTGTTCAACAGGTGCGACATCGATATCTTCGATTTTTAAGAAACGGAGCAAACGTAAATGTTCATTGGTTAAGTGGATTCCGGCTTCTAAAGAAGAAACGGGTGACAATAGCGTCATCCCAACATGTACAGTGGATAAGTTCAAACGCACGCGAATCCCTCCTAATATATGAAAAGATCGAACGGAAACACCGTTCGACCTCTCGTCTTACTCATTCACATCAGACGATTCATCGGTTTCAGGTGCTTCATCCTCAAACCCATTCTCCAAATCGACTGCTGATTCCTCTTCTAACTCATCTTTTTTCAACTTTGCGATAGTCGCTAAACGATCGCCCTCTTCGATGTTCATCACTTTCACACCGCGAGTACTTCGACCCATTTGAGAGATCGTTTGTGAATCAATCCGAATCGCAACACCGAGTTCGGTCATCAGCATGATGTCATCGTCTTCATCAACGACACGCATCCCGACGACTGTTCCACGATCTGTCTTAATTCCGATGATACCGGAACCGCCACGACCTTGTGTGCGGAACTGTTCCATGGCCGTACGTTTTCCGTATCCTTTTTCAGTGATAATCAAGACGTCTTGCGTGGTGCGAACGATTTCCATCGAGACGACCAAATCGTCTTCCTTCTTCAATCGAATCGCGCGAACGCCTCGTGCCGTACGTCCCATCGAACGAACTTCTCCTTCGAGTGGGAAGCGAATCGACATACCTTGGCGTGTGACGATCAACATTTCATCGTCGCTCTTCGCTAAACGGACCGTGACGAGTTCATCTGTCTCATTCAAACTGATGGCACGTAGACCGTTTTTGTTGATTCGGGCGTATGCCGAAAGTGGCGAACGCTTAATCAATCCTTCTTTCGTGATGAAGACGAGAGACAACTGCTCGTCCGCTACTTCTTCAGACTCATCCTGTGTCTCTTCCGCTACCGTTTGGTTAGCCAAGTAACTATTGAAATCGACAGGAATCATCGTTTCGACTTTTTCACCTTTGTCGATTTGCAGCAAGTTAATGATCGGCATCCCTTTCGCGGTACGGTTCATCTCAGGAATTTCGTATCCTTTGAGACGGAAGACGCGTCCGAAGTTGGTGAAGAACAGGATGGTATCGTGTGTCGACGCGGAGAGCAGACGAAGCACAAAGTCTTCATCGTTCGTTCCCATACCTTGTTTCCCACGTCCACCACGGCGCTGTGTCCGATATGAATCCGATGGGATCGACTTGATATATCCTTCGCTCGTGAGCGTAATCATCATGTCGCGAACTGGGATCAAATCTTCGTCCTCGAGTTCAACGATATCCGTACGAATCACCGTACGACGAGCATCACCATATCGCTCTTTGATTTCGATTAACTCGTTACGAATAATATCGAGTAGCAATTCTTCGTCTCCGAGAATCGCACGAAGTTCTTCGATTAACGCTTTCACTTCACGATATTCGCCTTCAATCTTCTCACGTTCCAAACCAGTCAAGCGTTGGAGACGCATATCTAAGATTGCTTGCGTCTGTTCAGTCGAAAGTCCAAAGCGGGCAATCAACTTTTCACGAGCCTCGTCACCTGTGCGTGTGCTACGGATGATGGCGATGACTTCATCCAAGTGATCCAAGGCAACACGAAGACCTTCTAAAATGTGGGCACGTGCTTCCGCTTTGTCTAAATCGAATTGCGTCCGACGACGCACGACCTCTTTTTGGTGTTCGATGTAGTAATAGATTGCTTGTTTGATGTTCAACGTTTTTGGACGACCGCCTACAAGCGCGAGCATGTTAACACCGAACGTCGTTTGCATCGGTGTTTGCTTGTACAAGTTATTCAAGATGACACTCGCATTCGCGTCGCGGCGAACTTCAATCACGATGCGCATCCCGTTACGGTCTGATTCATCGCGTAAGTCCGTGATTCCCTCGATTTTCTTGTCGCGAACCAAATCGGCAATCTTTTCAACGAGACGCGCTTTGTTGACTTGGTAAGGAATCTCGTGCACGAGGATCCGTTCACGGCCATTTTTCAAGACCTCGATTTCAGCTTTCGCACGCATCGTAATCGATCCACGTCCAGTTTCGTATGCACGACGAATCCCACTACGTCCCAAAATCTCTCCCGCAGTCGGGAAATCAGGACCCGGGATATGTTGCATCAATTCTGCAATCGTGATGTCCGGGTTGTGAGAAAGCGCCAGTACACCGTCGATGACCTCGTTCAAGTTATGAGGCGGAACGTTCGTCGCCATACCAACGGCAATCCCGCTCGTCCCGTTCACAAGGAAGTTCGGGAAACGTGCCGGAAGTACGACTGGTTCTTTTTCTTCACCATCGAAGTTTGGTTGATAATCAATCGTGTTTTTTCCGATGTCTCGTACGAGTTCCATCGCAATTTTAGACATACGTGCCTCGGTATAACGCATCGCAGCGGCCGAGTCGCCATCGACTGAACCGAAGTTCCCGTGACCGTCGACTAATTCGTAGCGATAACTGAAGTCCTGAGCCATGCGGACCATCGTCTCATAAACGGCTGAGTCACCGTGTGGGTGGTACTTACCGATGACGTCCCCGACGACACGCGCCGACTTCTTATGTGGCTTGTCCGCGCGAATACCTAGTTCGTTCATCGCATATAAAATACGACGGTGAACCGGCTTTAATCCATCTCGCACGTCCGGAAGGGCACGTGATACGATGACGCTCATCGCGTAGTCCATGAACGACGTTCGCATCTCCTGGCTAATATTTATATCCTTGATATTTTCTTGTTCTGCCATTCGTTATTGCCTACCCTTCTTATTAAATATCGAGGTTCTTCACGTAATGGGCGTGAGATTGAATAAAGTCACGGCGTGGTTCGACGTTGTCACCCATGAGCGTTTCGAAGATTTCATCCGCTTCGATTGCATCTTGCAGGTCGACACGAAGCATCGAACGCGTTTCCGGGTTCATCGTCGTATTCCATAACTGTTCAGGATCCATCTCTCCGAGACCCTTGTAACGTTGAACGCTATAACGTGCATTTTCAGGAAGTTGTGCAATCGCTGCCTGCAACTCACGGTCGTTTTGAACGTAGATGGTTTCTTTCCCGTGCTTCACACCATAGAGTGGTGGTTGCGCGATATAAACATATCCACTTTCAACGAGTGGGCGCATGTAACGATAGAAGAACGTCAACAATAACGTTCGAATGTGCGCACCATCGACATCGGCATCGGTCATGATGATGAGTTTATGATAGCGCGCTTTCGATAAGTCAAACTCATCGGCAATCCCTGTTCCGAGAGCCGTGATGATGGTCCGGACTTCTTGGTTGGCCAAAATCTTATCAAGACGTGCTTTCTCAACGTTGATGATTTTCCCTCGAATCGGAAGGATGGCTTGGAAGTGACGATCACGTCCAGATTTCGCAGAACCTCCCGCTGAGTCACCCTCAACGATGTATAGTTCAGATTTCGATGCATCTTTTGACGAACAGTCTGCCAATTTCCCTGGCAATGAACTGACTTCGAGAATCCCTTTACGACGTGTCATCTCGCGTGCACGTTTCGCAGCAAGACGCGCACGTGCCGCCATCAAGCCTTTGTCGACAATGAGGCGGCCGACCGACGGGTTCTCGAGTAGGAATTGTTCGAACGTGTCGCTGAACAATGTGTCCGTTGCCGTACGCGCATCGGCATTCCCGAGTTTTGTCTTCGTCTGCCCTTCAAACTGAGGAGAAGGGTGCTTGACCGAAACAATCGCCGTCAATCCTTCACGGACATCATCCCCTGAGAGGCTACCATCGGCTTCCTTCATCAATCCGAATCGCTTCGCATAATCATTAATGGCACGGGTGAGCGCCGTCTTAAATCCAGTCTCGTGCGTCCCACCTTCATGCGTCGGAATGTTGTTCGTGAATGAATAAATGTTACTTGCGAAACCTTCGTTGTATTGAAGCGCAATCTCGACTTCGATTCCGTCTTTCGTCCCGTGTACGTATACAGGCTCTTCATGAATCGACGCTTTTGAGCGGTTCAAGTGCTCGACATAAGACTTGATTCCGCCCTCATAGTGATAGTTCCGCTCAATCGTCTCGTCACTACGGTCATCTTTAGCCACGATTCGTAACCCTTTGTTCAAGAAGGCGAGTTCACGTAAGCGTGTCGCTAACAGATCAAAGTCATATTCGAGTGTTTCTTGGAAGATGTCCCCGTCTGGGAAGAAACGAACTGTCGTCCCTGTCGTGTCGGTCGTCCCGACGATTTCGAGTTCACCTTGTGGAACACCCCGTTTGAACGATTGGTAATATACGTTTCCATCGCGACGAACGAACACTTCAAGTTTCGTCGATAAGGCGTTAACAACCGACGCCCCGACACCGTGAAGACCACCTGATACTTTGTATCCGCCACCGCCGAACTTACCACCTGCGTGCAACACCGTGAAAATAACTTCAACGGCAGGTCGACCCGTTTTCTTTTGAACATCGACCGGAATCCCACGTCCGTTGTCTTCAACAACGATCGAGTTCCCTGGCTCGACCGTCACTGTGATCGTGTCACAATAACCAGCGAGCGCCTCATCGATTGAGTTATCGACAATCTCCCATACCAAATGGTGGAGACCGCGAGAGCTTGTGGAACCGATATACATCCCTGGACGTTTACGGACAGCCTCTAAGCCTTCAAGGACTTGAATCTGATCGGCGCCGTACGCTTGCAATTCTTTTTCATTTTCATTACTCATCGGTTATTTTCACCTACTATACATGATTTGGTGTTCCTTCTTGCCACGATTACACGGACTCCGTTTCAACCTCACCTTGTTTCACGTGAAACACTTTCGCTTGTTGAATGGTCTCATGTGCAATCCCGTCAATGTTTGTTGTAGTCAAAATCGTTTGTACTTTCCGTCCCATCGTATCGAGGAGATGGGTTTGGCGATGATCGTCAAGCTCAGATAACACATCGTCTAATAACAACAGAGGATATTCGCCTACTTCTTCATGAATCAATTCAATCTCAGCTAGCTTCAATGACAAGGCCGCCGTTCGTTGCTGACCTTGTGAACCGAACGTTTGAACGTTTCGATTGTTGACATACAATTCAAAATCGTCACGATGCGGACCAAATAAGGTCACACCTCTTCGTCGTTCGTTCTCTCTTATTTTATCAAACTTTTGACGATACGTTTCAAACATCTGTTCTTTTGAGAAGCGTTCTTTTTGGAACGTGTCGGAAACGTATTGAATCGTCAGTGTTTCGAGTTCTCTTGTGATTCCGGAATGGATGGGATTGGCCCATTTTTCGAGCTGGTCGATGAAGTGATAGCGTCTAATCACAATTTTTACGGCAAGTTCAATCAATTGATCCGTCAAGACTTCAAGTAACGTCTCGTCGCCACCTTTTGTGGATAACTGCTTCAACAAGGCGTTCCGTTGTTTCAACGTCTTCAAGTATTGATTGAGCTCGTGTAAGTACACCGGACTGACCTGACCGATTTCCATATCTAAAAATCGCCGTCTCCCTTGCGGACTGCCTTTCACGATGGCTAAGTCTTCTGGGGCGAACAAGACGACGTTAAATGCGCCGACATAGTCACTGAGACGACGTTGTTCCAAATGATTGAGCTTTGCTTTCTTGCCTTTAGGAGAAAAAGAGAGACTCTGCACCGATTCGCCCGTCCGTTTATGAATCCGTCCTTCGATACTCGCAGCATCGGCTTCCCAACCGATTAACTCACGGTCTTGTGTCGTCCGATGCGATTTTGCGAGCGCAAGTACGTAAATCGATTCGAGAAGATTCGTTTTTCCTTGGGCGTTCTCACCAATCAGAACATTCGTCTGTTCTGAAAAATCTAGCTCGAGGGTTTCGTAGTTGCGATAGTTTTGCAATCGGATCGACTTTAAATGCACGTCAGTTTCCCTCGATTTGATATTCCCCGAAGCCTTCGACTTCGATTGTATCTCCATCTCTTAATTTACGACCGCGGCGCTGGTCCTGCTCACCGTTCACTTTAATCATGACATCCTCTAAAAAGAACTTTGCTTGTCCCCCACTTGAGATGATATCTGCTAATTTTAAAAATTGTCCGAGCGTTACATACTCGGTTGTAATTGACACTTTTTCCATGTCGTCACTTCCTTTCTCACATGCTGATCTGAAAAAATCGCCATACATATTAGTTTATCGAAAATCGTCGAATAAGGCAAAAAGAGGGATGACAAGGCAAGACACCTCATCATCCCTATCCGCAGCTTACGATGTGCGGACTGGCAAAATCAGTTGAAGAACACTATCTTGTTCAACCGGTCGTAAAATGAACGGTCGCATCGAACCCGTGAACTGGATTTCGATTTCAGATGCATCGAGTGCGCGGAGCGCGTCCATCACGAATTTCGAGTTGAAGGAAATTTTTAGTTCTTCTCCTTCAAGCGACAGGATGCTGACACGTTCCGACACTTTTCCGACTTCCGGCGAGTGTGAAGAGACTTCAACTGCCGTTGTATCTTCCGCCACAAATTTAATGACGTTGTTGCGATCGGCACGTGCTAAGAGCGATGCACGGTCAATGGCCTGTAAGAACTCTTTCGCATTCATCCGAACGGCTGTGCGATATTCTTCCGGAATGAGACGTGACGTGTCTGGATAGGCACCGTCTAACAAACGAGAGAAGAATGAGATGTTTTTCATACGGAATAAAATTTGTTGGTCCGTTAAGACGATTTCAATCGGCAACTCTTCACGGTCGAGTAATTTTGCCAATTCGTTGAGTGAGCGACCAGGAACGACGACATTTTGGAACGTCAAATCGTTATCTGTCTCAAATCGCGCACGACGAAGCGCCAGACGGTGGCTATCGGTTGCGACACATGTAAGGAAGCCCTTCTCTGCTGAGAAGTTAACCCCTGTCAATACGGGACGCGTCTCCTGTGAAGAAACAGCGAAGCTCGTCTGACGGATGATCGTCTTCAATAGATCAGCTGGCAAATAGAAGCGACGATCACTCGCAAGTTCAGGTAGGCGTGGATATTCATCCGGGTCGAGACCGTTTAAATGGAACTCTGCCTGACCAGACTCAATGCGCGTCATGAAGTTCGGTGAGACTTCGAGTGTGACCTCGTTCGTCGGTAACTTCTTCACAATTTCTCCTAAGAAGCGTGCGTTCAACACGACGCTTCCAGCACGTTGAATTTGAATGAGTTCAATTCCACCCTCTTCGATTGGAATCAAGCGTTCAATCGAAATCTCGGTATCACTTCCTGTCAATGTTAAGCCATCCGCATGTGCCTCAAGTTTCAAGCCTGTCAAAATTGGAATGGTCGTTCGTGAAGCCACAGCTTTTGATACGTCTTGTACGGCTTGCATGAATACATCTCGTTGAATCGTTAAATGCATGTGGATAATTCCTCCTAAGGTGAAATGAGTCCATTTCCTAATAATATAATAGTATTAATTAAATCATAATAGTAATAAGGGCTGTGGATACTGGGGATAAGTCCCCTAATCCATACGTGTTAAGCCATTTCGCCTGTGAATAACTTGTGGATAACTAAGGTGGTTTATCCACAGGATATCCACAGAGAATTCTTCATTAGTTAGAAAGTGCCTTCTTCAACGTTTGAATCGTCTCTTGCATTTCCACATCGTTCTTTAGAAGGGTGCTAATTTTTTCATGTGCATGAATCACAGTCGTGTGATCACGCCCTCCGAACTCTTCCCCGATTTTTGGTAAAGAGCTCTCCGTCATCTCCCGCGAGAGATACATTGCGATTTGACGTGGGAATGCCAACGTCTTGGTTCGCTTTTTCGAGTTCAATTCTTCTACTTGAATGTTGAAGTGTTGACCGACAACTTCTTGAATATCGCGAATGACGATTTTCTTCGCTTCCTGGACAGGCATGATATTATGAAGCGCTTCGGCTGCCACGTCCGGGTCGATTGGTCGTCCGACAAGTTTTGCATAAGCGACGACTCGTGTCAGTGCCCCTTCTAGTTCCCGAATGTTCGTATCGATTTGATTCGCGATATACAGCATGACTTCATTCGAGATATCAAGCCCTTCCGCGGTCGCTTTTTTGCGAAGAATCGCAATTCGCGTCTCAAGGTCCGGTGGTGTGATGTCTGTGATTAGGCCCCATTCAAAGCGTGAACGAAGTCGATCCTCTAGCGTCGGGATTTCTTTTGGTGGTCGATCACTTGAAATCACGATTTGTTTCTGATCGTTGTGCAATGCATTGAATGTGTGGAAAAACTCTTCTTGGGTTTGTTCTTTCCCTGCTAAAAACTGAATATCATCAATCAATAGTACATCAATGTTTCGATAACGGTTCCGAAACTCACCGGTCTTATTATCCCGAATCGAATTGATAAATTCATTTGTGAACTTCTCAGAAGAGACATAGGCAATGCGAGCCCCCGGTTTTTGACCTTTTACATAATGACCAATCGCATGCATCAAATGTGTTTTACCAAGTCCAACGCCTCCGTAAATGAAGAGCGGGTTATAGGCGCGTGCAGGTGCTTCAGCGACAGCAAGTGATGCGGCGTGGGCAAAACGGTTCCCCGATCCGATGACAAACGTCTCAAAAATGTATTTGTCATTCAGTTGACCAAGATCCCCTTCCTCTTTTGAAGGTAATAGCACGGGCTGTTCTTTTGTTTCTGTCACGGCGATGGACTCATTTGACGATCCATCGGCTGGAGCATACTTGTGTGCTTGAGATTCCTCGATGAAATGAATTTCAAGCTTGTTGTTTGTGATCTCTTCAACCGTATCTTGTAACAGCGATAGATACTGTCGCTCTAACCACGTGACGATAAAACTGGCGGGTGCCGACACAACGAGCGTCGTTCCCATCAATGATATCCCCTCGGTTGATTTCAACCACATGTCAAAACTGGCTTTTGGAGTTCGTTCTTCTTCCTCGATTACCGATAAGACATTTCTCCAAATCTCGCGAGCATTCTTCAATGAAAGACCTCCTTTACTCACATGTTGGGTAAAACTTATTCACACGATATACACATACACTATTCTATAGTAGAAACTAGGGTTATCCCCAGAGAACAAAAACTGTGGATAAAGTTATCCACATGGTGTTCATTATGGGGATAACACTTATCCACAGCCTGTGTATATCTTGGAATCACGAATTGTTCATCCACAAGTTTGTGCACATTCAGTTTAGCAAAATAAAATAGACGTGGCAATGCTTTTTGGTATTTATCCACAGATAAAGAAAAGTATCCACACCCACTTATCCACATGCTGTGTGTTTTGTGGATAACCTGTGGATATATTGTGGATAAAGCACTAATGATGGAATGTGAGATGAAAAAGTTATACACAAAAGAGGAAGAAGTGAAATGAAAGATTGTTTTTGTAAAAGAAGAAAATGAAAAAATAAAGAATGAGAATATGAAAAAAGAGGAGTTATTCACATATAAATGTGGATAACTTCGAGATTTTGTGGATAAAATGGCTCAACGTGGCTATTTATAAAGACCGTTTATAAAATACGTAAAGGTTGTGTATACATTCATCCCCTACTCGTCTTTCGGATAAGGATCGAATCCATGTGGATGAATGCTTTCTGAGTGCCTCATTCTACGAATTCGAAAACCATCCGAAAATACATTGACAATTGTTGAATCGATTTATATAATCTTAAAGACTGCCTTAAATGAAACTATAACTTGCTAATAGAGCGTTAATCTTGAGGAGGTGCTGTAACCATGAAACCAACTTTCAACCCTAACAACCGTAAGCGTAAGAAAGTTCACGGATTCCGTGCACGCATGGCGACTAAAAACGGTCGCAACATTCTTGCTGCTCGTCGTCGTAAAGGCCGTAAAGCCTTGACTGTATAATTCTGAATGAAGATTGCCCGGGGATCCTTTCCTCGGGCAATTTTTTAGTTTGTCACAGAAACGTAGTATTTCATGGATTCTCCCTCGTTCAAATGATGTGGATATGATATGATGTTAGTTGACGATTTTTGAAGCGAAGGATGGAGTGAGAATTTTGAAAAAAGAATACCGCCTGCAAAAGAATGAAGAGTTCCAAGCGGTGTTTCGCGAAGGACGCTCCGTGGCCAATCGTCAGTTTGTCGTCTACACGCTCAAAGCGGATCAAACGCATTTCAGAGTGGGTCTTTCCGTCAGTAAGAAACTTGGAAATGCTGTGGAACGGAACCGGATGAAACGATTGATGCGTGAGTCGCTTCGCTTGCTCGAACCAAACGTTGCACCGAATGATTATGTCATCATCGCTCGAAAACCTGCGACCGCATTGACGCAGTCGGAAGTGACCGAGAGTTTGAAACACGTATTCAAACGGGCCAAGGTTTGGCAAAAGCAGGGCCGGTGACCATGACAATCTGAATTTGTTCTCTCATATAATTAGAGTCTGATAAGATTGCCCGATCGACGTGTGCGTTAAAAAGAATTGATAAAGAAAGCGTAGGAGGAACTATGAGCAAAAAGCTAAAATTAGGATTACTCGCTGCCATGACCGCGGTCATCATGCTGATGGCAGGCTGTGTGGATCCGTCTACCATCCAAGCCGAACCAGTAACGGCTGACACAGAAGGTTTCTGGGCGAAGTACTTTGTATGGCCGCTCGCATGGCTTTTGAAGGAAGTTGCTTACTTGGTCGGTGGCCCGTGGCAATACGGGATTTCAATCATCATCGCGACGATTATCGTCCGGTTATTGATTCTCCCACTCATGATCAAGCAGACGAAGAGTATGGGTGCGATGCAAGTGTTGCAACCAGAAATGCTGAAGCTTCGTGAAAAGTACAGCTCAAAAGACCAGGAAACACAACGTAAACTCCAAGAAGAGATGATGAAGCTTTATCAGGAATACCAAATCAACCCGCTCGCGGGATGTTTGCCGATCTTGATTCAAATGCCGATTCTCTTCGCATTCTATGATGCGATTCGCCGTACACCTGAGATTTTCGAAGCGAACTTCTTATGGTTCGACCTCGGTGCTCCGGATCCAACGTTCGTCTTGCCGATCTTAGCGGCAATCTTGACGTTCGCACAACAAAAAATCTCAATGGCGGGTCAAGAACAGAACCCGCAGTTGAAGATGATGCTTTATATCTTCCCGGTTATGATCTTCGTCATGTCGATCAACCTTCCAGCTGCCCTTTCGTTATACTGGGTAGTCGGTTATATCATCTCGATCATCGTCACGATGGCAATCATGCTCCCGATGCGTGAGAAGATGAAGGTTGCGGCTGAAGCGAAAATCGCTGCGAAAGAAGCAGAGCGTGCAGCGCTTGCTGAAGAAGAAAAGAAAAACAAAAAGAAAAAGCGTAAATAATCGCTAAGCTGAGTGTCTTCTGACGCTCAGCTTTTTTTGTGGGATTGCAAGCCGGTCAGAGGGGAATAGAGATAGAAACGGGTAAACGGAGGTGTGGGAAAATGGAGGCATTCATTCAGCGTTTGGAACGTTCGACGTTATGGCAAGCGGTCATTTATTTTGTACTTGGTGTTCTCATTTTGTTATATCCTCGATTTTTCTTTGATGTCATGGTGTATGTCATTGCCGGTTATTTAGCAATCATGGGGATTTGGATGATCTTTCAAGGGTTGCGTCAACGTCAGGGAGGGTTGCCACCCACTTTCTTTATGGGTCTCATCTATTTGATTTTGGCAGCGGTCGTCTTTTTCTTCGCAGAGACGCTAGCTAGTCTTCTCCCGATTTTGATCGGATCCTTGTTCTTATTCGGTGGAATTATCCGCCTGATTCAGGCACTCGGTTACCGTCAATCGATGTCGGGACGATGGCTTTGGTTTTTGATTGGAAGTCTATTGTGGATAGGTGTCGGGATTCTCATGTTGACGAATCCGTTCAGTAGCCTACTTGTCTTGTTCCAACTGTTCGGCGGCATTCTCATCGCCATCGCGATACTGGAACTGTTCCTCTATTTCACGATTCGTTCGACGAAACGCCAAGCAAGATACTAAAAAACAAGCCGCCCTATATGCCAGGACGGCTTGTTTCTCGTTGAATCAACTGTTCCATGAACGGTCCGAACACGTTGTAGCCAGGTAGTGATGTGAAAAAAGTTTGCTCTACCTGAAGTCGCTCCAGATAGATGTGGGCGGCTTTTTCGTGTGAGGCGGGGGTCAAATGGTCATAAAATGAGCGGAGGTCGATTTTTTGTCGCTGCGTCACATCTTTTAAACCAAGGGAAGCCCGGTCCGGTGTGTGGTGAGCGGCTAACACATATGCGAAATGGACCATTCCTTGCCGGAGCATCTCCGTTGCCCACATCGCGTTGCCTCGATTGCGTGATTTTGTATATTGGAAAAAGAACCACACGGTATCGAACGCATGGTCACTGATTGCCGCTTCGTCTAATTGCAAGGAAGTGGCGTGTCTAGCAAGTCGCTGTTGTGGGTCGTAGAGCACATGAATCGAGTCTTGATGATTCAACGTCTCTTGCGTGACCGTGAACAGGTCGAGGTGAAGAAAATCATCAAAGACGGCGATGAGTTGTGGAGCGACGATGTGAATCTCGTCTTTTAACAGAATCGGACGATAGGCGGTTACATGCTCGAGGCGTCTAGATAGAAAAGAGACCTCTTCATCGGGGTGTACCATGACATAGAGGTCGATATCTGAATGTTCATCGGCTTCTCCCCGACCGAATGAACCCTTCATAAAAATCGCTTGAACCGCTTCATCGTGCTGTAATCGTTCGGTGATGATTCGGATTGCGTCTTGCTGTTTCATCTTTAGATCATCTCTCTCCTATGTAAATATATTCCTTTATTGTACGAAAACGATGAGTCGGATGGCAATGACTTGATCGATGGGCCAACTCTTTCGTTCAAGTCGAATATCGTGTATAGTAGGTTCGTTATGCATATGATAGAAGAAGATGTTTAGGTTTGGAGGGAGAAAGATGCTAGAGTTTGACACGATTACAGCGATTTCGACGCCGATGGGTGAAGGTGCCATCGGGATCGTCCGACTATCGGGCGATTTGGCGGTCGAAACGGTGAACAATGTGTTTTCTGGGAAAGACTTAACAACAGTCGATTCACATACGATTCATTATGGAACGTTAAAATATCCTAATACGGGCGAAATCGTCGATGAAGTCATGGTCAGTATTATGCGCGCACCGAAGACGTTTACGCGAGAAGATGTCGTCGAAATCAATTGTCACGGAGGCGTCGTAGCGGTCAATCGTGTCCTTGAGCTCATTCTCGATCAACCCGACATCCGTTTGGCAGAACCGGGCGAGTTCACGAAGCGCGCCTTTTTAAATGGCCGAATCGATTTATCTCAGGCGGAAGCCGTCATGGATCTCATTCGAGCGAAGACGGACCGGGCCATGAACGTTGCGATGGCGCAAATGGAAGGACGTTTGTCACGCCTCGTTCGCGAGTTACGTCAACAGTTGCTCGAGACGATTGCGGCGGTCGAGGTCAACATCGACTATCCAGAGTATGACGCAGAAGAGATGACCCAGGCCATCGTCGAAGAGAAAGCGGGCGAGGTCAAACGTGTCCTCGAACAGTTACTCGAGACAGCGCGACAAGGGAAAATCTTACGTGAAGGCTTGGCCACGGCAATCATCGGTCGACCGAACGTCGGAAAATCTTCTTTGATGAACACGCTCGTTCAAGAGACAAAAGCGATTGTCACCGAAATTGCCGGTACGACACGTGACACAATTGAGGAATACGTCAACGTGAAAGGTGTTCCGCTCAAATTGATCGATACGGCAGGGATTCGCGAAACGGAAGATATCGTGGAACGAATCGGTGTGGAAAAGTCGAGAAAAGCGTTAGAAGCGGCAGATTTGGTCCTTCTCGTCTTGAACGGACATGAGGGATTGACTGTCGAGGATGAGGCGTTATTTGAGGCAGTTAAAGGAATGAATGCCATCATCATCATCAACAAGACAGACTTGCCACAAAACATGGATTCTTCTAAGCTAGAGAAACTAGCGGCAGGACGTCCAATTGTGGCGACATCGCTCTTGCTAGATGAAGGAATCGATGCCCTTGAAGCGGCCATCGCAAATCTATTCTTCGCAAAAGGTGTCGAGTCACAGGATATGACGTATATCTCAAACGCTCGACACATTCAGTTAATCAAACGAACGATTGGTCAAATTGATGAGGCGCTCGGTAGTGCCGTCATGAATATGCCGATCGACATGGTTCAAATCGATTTACGTCGTGCGTGGGATACGCTCGGTGAAATCAATGGAGATACCGTACAGGAGAGCTTGATTGATCAGCTCTTTTCACAGTTTTGTCTTGGGAAATAATAAGGAGGAACGAATATGGCTTATACGGCAGGCGAATTTGACGTCATCGTCATCGGGGCCGGACACGCAGGGATTGAATCAGCACTCGCATCTGCTCGAATGGGCGCGAAAACAGCGATGCTCACCATGAACCCTGATATGGTCGGATTCATGTATTGCAACCCATCAATCGGTGGGCCGGCGAAAGGGATCGTCGTACGTGAAATCGATGCGCTCGGCGGCGAGATGGGGCGTGCGATTGACGCGACATACATCCAAATGAAGATGCTCAACACATCGAAAGGGCCGGCGGTACGTGCGCTACGTGCACAGGCGGACAAATTCCAATACCAAAATCACATGAAGAAAGTGCTAGAAGACGAGCCGAATTTACTGCTTCGTCAGGCGCTAGTCGAACGTTTGTTGATTGAGGACGGAGAAGTACGTGGCGTGGTAACGAACACAGGTTCAGAATATCGCGCGAAAGCGGTCATCGTCACAACGGGAACGTTCATGCGCGGTCAAATCATCATCGGGGAATTGGCATATGAAAGTGGCCCGAACAACCAAATGCCTTCGGTCGAGCTATCGAAGCATCTAGAAGAGCTCGGTCTCGACTTAGTTCGATTCAAAACGGGAACACCGCCACGAATCGACGGCAAGACGATCGATTACTCGAAGACGGAGATTCAACCAGGAGACGAGAATCCATCATTCTTCTCGTACACATCGACGGACTTGGATCCGATCGAACAAATCCCATGCTGGCTCACGTACACGAGTGAGCGCACGCACCAATTGATTGATGAGAACTTGCATCGCTCACCGATGTACTCGGGTGCGATTAAAGGAACGGGACCACGTTATTGCCCATCGATTGAAGATAAGGTCGTTCGCTTTAATGATAAACCGCGTCACCAAATCTTCTTAGAGCCAGAAGGTCGCGATACGGAAGAAATCTATGTCCAAGGCTTTTCGACGAGTATGCCAGAAGACGTGCAACATCAGATGCTTCGCACGATCCCGGGTCTTGAAAATTCAGAGATGATGCGTCCCGGTTATGCGATTGAATACGATGCGGTCGTACCGACACAGCTTTGGCCAACTCTCGAAACAAAAGCTGTCCCAGGTCTTTTCACAGCGGGACAAATCAACGGGACGAGCGGGTACGAAGAAGCGGCTGGACAGGGCATCATGGCGGGAATCAACGCCGCATGCAAAGTGCTCGGAAAAGATCCGGTCATCTTGGACCGTTCGCAAGCGTACATCGGCGTCTTAATCGATGACCTCGTGACGAAAGGTACGAACGAACCGTATCGCCTTCTCACATCACGTGCCGAATACCGTCTTTTGTTGCGTCATGACAATGCGGACTTGCGACTCAGCGACATCGGGTATGAGATCGGCTTACTTTCAGAAGATCGTCACACTCACCTCAACGAGAAACGTGTAGCGATTGAAAAAGAAGTGAAGCGACTTGCGTCACTTGTCGTCAAACCGACACCTGAAGTCAATGCGATGCTCGAATCGGTCGGTGCGCACCCGCTTAAAGAAGCGACGCATGCCAACATCTTGTTGAAACGTCCGGAAGTATCTTATGAAGCACTCATGACGGTCGTTCCGTCAACGGAAGAATTGTCGTATGAAGTGAAAGAGCAAGTCGAGATTCAAGTGAAATATGAAGGCTATATTTCCAAACAGCTTGAACAAGTCGAGAAGATGCGTCGCATGGAAGAAAAACGAATCCCAGAAAACTTGGATTATGATGCGATCGGTGGTCTCGCGACAGAAGCGAAACAAAAACTAAAACAAGTTCGTCCTCTTTCGATCGGACAAGCGTCCCGTATCTCAGGCGTAAACCCGGCAGACGTGTCAATCTTGCTCGTCTATATCGAACAGGGACAATACGCAACGGTGGAGTGAAACGATGAACGAATCTCAATTTATTGAAGCGTTACGAGCTGAAGGGTTTGAACTGAGTGAGACACAACTCAGTCAGTTCAAACGTTACTTCGAAATGCTCGTCGAATGGAACGAAAAAATGAACTTAACGGCCATCACGGACCGAGAGGAAGTATATTTGAAGCACTTCTATGATTCGCTCA
The DNA here is from genome assembly GCF_018617295.1 of Exiguobacterium sp. S3. Classification (GTDB taxonomy): domain Bacteria; phylum Bacillota; class Bacilli; order Exiguobacteriales; family Exiguobacteriaceae; genus Exiguobacterium; species Exiguobacterium profundum. The sequence continues at coordinate 306,956 of NZ_JACSJW010000004.1, read as the reverse complement.
GCGCAGCGTTTCATTTCGATTTCACGAAAGTCGAAACCGTATGTGATGTCGGGGCAGGAGCGGGATTCCCGAGTCTTCCGCTTAAAATTTTATTCCCACACTTACACGTCACGATCATCGATTCGTTAAACAAACGCATCACCTTCTTGAACGAATTGGCCCTCGCCCTCGGGCTCGAAGGTGTCGCGTTCCATCATGGTCGCGCTGAAGAGTTCGGAAAAAATAAAAAGTTCCGCGAACAGTTTGACGTCGTCACAGCGCGTGCGGTTGCCCGCATGACCGTGTTGGCGGAATACTGTTTGCCCCTCGCGAAAGTAGGCGGAAGCTTCGTCGCGCTTAAAGCAGCCAAGGTTTCTGACGAGATGGCAGACGCCAAAAACGCTTTAGCCGTTCTAGGTGGGAAAGAAAAAGCGACACACCAGTTCCTATTGCCAGGAGAGATGAGTGAGCGTAATATCGTAGTTGTAGATAAACTACGAAAAACGCCCGGGAAATATCCGCGTAAAGCGGGAACACCGGCGAAAGAGCCACTTATCTGATGATGTCGTTTCACGTGAAACAAAAGCAGATTCCAGTGGTGGAGTCTGCTTATTTTTTTACATAAAGGGGTGCCCGACGTTGAAGAATAGATTTGCGAAATTGTTCGGTGTGAATCGAAAAGACGAAGTTGCCGTGACGCAGATTGCGGAAGTTCGAGCGGATGACACGGTACAAGAACTCTCGTTATCACGGTTGCGTCCAAACCGTTATCAACCGCGTAAAGTGTTCGAACCGGCAAAAATTGAAGAGTTGGCAACGACGATTTCGGAACATGGACTCCTTCAACCAATCGTGGTTCGAAAGGCAGATGGGGACTGCTATGAAATCATTGCCGGGGAGCGTCGTTTCCGTGCGGTGAAATCGCTTGGTTGGTCAGCGATTCCGGCAATCGTTCGCGATATGGACGATGATACGACGGCTGCACTCGCCTTGATTGAAAACTTGCAGCGTGAGCAGTTAAGCCCGATTGAAGAGGCGGAAGCATATGATCGTTTACTCGCCTTGAACGGTTTGACGCAAGATGCGCTCGCGAAGAGTCTAGGCAAGAGTCAATCCACGATTGCCAATAAGTTGCGCTTGTTAAAATTGCCGGAGGATGTGAAGCAGTCGCTTCGCGATCGTCGGATCAACGAGCGACATGCGCGTGCGTTGTTGCCGTTGAAGGAAGAAGGATTGCAACTTCAAGTGCTCGCAGAAGTGTTAGAACAGGATTTTAACGTCAAGGAGACAGAAGAACGCGTCGCCTTTTTAACAACACCGATCGAAGAAGAGAAGCGAAAGCCGAAAAAACAACGTCGTCGGACGAAAAGTTTTGCGCGTGACACGCGAATCGCCATCAACACGATTCGTGACTCAATCGATTTGATTGGGAAAACAGGGATTGACGTCCAAACTGAAGAAGTAGACGAAGAGGAATTTGTTGAAATTCGAATTCGCATCCCGAAAGCGCGGCCTCAAAAATGAGTCCGTGCTTTTTTATACAATGAAGGAGGTTTGTAGATGGAACGATTAGCATTAAAATTCATTCGCCCAAACCCGAATCAGCCCCGGAAACAATTTGAGGTTGGAAAATTAGAAGAGTTGCGTCAATCCATTGAGCGATATGGCGTCCTACAACCAATCGTCGTTCGAAAAGCGACAGGATACTATGAAATCATTGCCGGGGAACGACGGTTTCAGGCGGCGAAGCTCGCTGGGAAAGAAGACATTCCTGCCCTCGTCGTCACGGCGGACTCCGATCGCGTCATGGAGTTGGCGCTGATTGAAAACATTCAGCGGGCAGACTTGAATGCCATCGAAGAGGCTGTCGCCTATGAACAGTTGATGCAGACGCTAGGTCTGACGCAACAACAGTTGGCCGATCGCGTCGGGAAGAGCCGCAGTCATGTGACGAACAGTCTTCGCCTCCTTCGATTGCCGAGTGCCGTCCAGCATGCGGTCATGGTCGGAGATTTGACGATGGGACATGCACGTGCCATCACGGGTATGAAATCGGAACAAGCGATGGAACAGATTGCGAAACGGGTCATTGCCGAGCATTGGACGGTCCGTCGCCTCGAGCGTTACTTACAAAAAGAGCGCACAGAAAAAAAGACGCTGAAGCGATCGAACGCCGATATCGAAGCGGTCGAAGCGGTGCTTGCGGAGCGTCTTCAGATGGATGTGTCGATTCGTCCGCGCCGAAAAGGCGGCGTCCTCGAGTTGAAGTATTTTTCACAAGACGACTTGGAACAATTGTTGACGTTATTATCGCCTCAAGACTTTGATTCATCTCGTGACTGACGAAGACGCGTGATGGCCGCCTCTTCGTGATGCAGGCGCCCGATCCGTGTATCAAAATCGGCGAATCCGTCTGTGATGAAACGTGCGAGTTCATATACAAGATGGAGACGGGTATTCTGTAGAATCATCATCTCCATAAATCCACTTACGTTCACGACGGCTTTAATATTGTAAGCGCCGACTGCCGGAAGTTCTTTTTGGACACCGGCCCCTGGAGCGAGCGGACCTTCCGAAAAGAAGACATAACCGACACTTGATAAACGTCCGAGACAGGCGTCGATAGCGATAATGAGCGGTTGATGGAAGCGCGTTTGAATCTCATGTAACGTTTCCACCAAATTGAGTGCGTGTACAGGCTTCGTTAATGTGCCGTATACATGTAAATTTCGGATATGGCGTTCTTCTAAAAACGTTCCGACGAGCGGACCGAGTGAATCACCGGTCGAACGGTCCGAACCGATGCAAACAAGGACGATGGGGCGATGGATTTCATTGACCAACTGTTCATGAAGCTGGTCCGCAAGCAATCTGGATCCACTCCGCTCAGTGTGTTCAATGAAGAAAGAGTATGGTTTATGAGGTTTTAAGCGAAACGGCATGAATCTCATCCTCTCTTCTAAGCTGCCTATTCCTAGTTGCAGTTGGGGGATTGATCTCGTATTAACCCATTCCCAAAAGTGGAAAACTTCTAACTTCCGAATGCAGTGTTTGAGAAAAGTCGTGAAATATGTTTTGATGATTTAGAATCTACGACTTTGAGGTGAAAAGATGGCTTCGCAAAATACAGAAAAAGATTTAAATACGGTTGCCGATGAGACAATCGACAGCGTGAACCGATTCGTCGAGTACTTTAAAGATACAGACATGTGGATTGGTTTAGGGATCAAGCTCGCCGGTGTGGCGCTCATCATCCTTGGTTTATATATCGCAACACGCATTTTGACAACGATGGTCGAGCGCGTGTTTACGCTCCGCAAAATAAAAGAACATGATATCGTCGCCCAGCGACAGAATGAAACGTTATTAAAATTAGCCCAAAACACAATCCGCTATGTGATCGGGTTGATTATGGTCTTGACGGTGCTCGGACAATTCGGTGTGAATATCGCCGGTTTGATTGCATCAGCCGGGGTCGCGGGTCTTGCAATCTCATTCGGGGCACAAAGTTTGGTGAAAGACGTCATCACAGGGGCGTTCATCATCTTTGAAAACCAATACAAGAACGGGGATTACGTCAATTTGAACCAACAAGTCGACGGGACGGTCATCGAGGTCGGAATCCGGACGACGAAGTTAAAAGGATTAAACGGACAAGTGACGATTATTCCGAACGGACAAATCTTACAAGTGACGAACTACTCGCTTGAAAACAGCGTCGCTGTTGTCGATATTGGGGTTGCGTACGAAGAAGATATGTCAAAAGTAGAGCAAGCGCTCAAGGAAATTGCGAAAACGGTCGAAGCACGCTATCACGACTTGTTCATCAAACCAATCGACTTAGCTGGAGTGCAGTCGCTCGGACCGTCGGAAGTGGTGTACCGATTAATGGCGGAAGTGCCGCCGACCCAGCACTTCGCAGCTGGTCGAATTTTGCATAAAGAGTTAAAGGCTGGACTTGACGAGCGGGGGATTGAAATTCCATACCCACGTACGGTCATGATGCCACCGAACTCGGCTCCTAAAGGAGGAGAAGCAGAAAATGCAAAGTAAAACCTATGCATTGAACGATATTGTGGAAATGAAAAAACCACATGCCTGCAAAACGAACCGCTGGCAAATCACGCGTGTCGGGATGGACATTCGAATCAAGTGTCAAGGCTGCGGAGCCAGTGTGCTCATGCAACGCCGTGATTTCGATAAGCGATTCAAGAAAGTGCTTGAACAAGGGAACGCCGCCGAATAAGCGGCGTTTTTCTTTAGGTTATGAACGTGAGTTGCGGTTTAATCGTGGACTATCTATAATTGTGAAGGATGTGACGGTGTGGTGTACTGAATGTACCCACTCCACAGACGGCTTAACATTTCCCGGGAAACACCGGATGAGGAGGAAATACTAGTGGGATTAACAGCAGGAATTGTCGGATTGCCAAACGTCGGGAAATCGACATTGTTTAATGCGATTACACAAGCAGGAGTCGAGGCGGCCAACTATCCGTTCGCGACGATCGACCCGAACGTCGGCGTCGTAGAAGTACCGGATGCGCGCCTTGATCGATTGACAGAACTCGTCAAACCGAAAAAAACGGTACCAACAGCATTTGAGTTTACAGATATCGCTGGAATCGTGAAAGGTGCGTCAAAAGGTGAAGGTCTCGGAAACAAATTCTTGGCGAACATTCGCGAAGTCGATGCGATTTGCCAAGTCGTCCGTTGCTTTGAAGACGAGAACATCACGCACGTCGCAGGTCGTGTCTCACCAATCGATGACATTACGACTATCAATCTTGAATTGATCTTAGCTGATCTTGAGCAAGTCGATAAACGAATCGCACGTGTTCAAAAAATGGTGAAGGCAAAAGATAAAGGTGCGGTACAAGAACTTGAAGCACTCGAAATCGTGCGAGATGTTCTTGAATCAGAGCGCCCGGCACGTGTCGCTGAATTATCAGAAGATCAACTCGCGATCGTCAAACACTTCCAATTGCTTACGATGAAGCCGATGCTTTACGTGGCGAACGTGAGTGAGGATGAAGTGGCAGATGCCGATTCGAACGAGTTTGTACAAGCAGTGCGTGATCACGCGGCAACAGAAGGGTCGAAAGTCATCGTCATCTGTGCACGAATCGAAGAAGAAATTTCAGAACTCGAACCGGAAGAACGCCTCGAGTTCTTACAAGATCTCGGAATCGAAGAGTCAGGACTTGATCAATTGATCCGTGCGGCTTACTCGACACTTGGTCTTGCGACATACTTCACGGCAGGTGAGAAGGAAGTTCGTGCATGGACGTTCAAACAAGGGATGAAAGCCCCACAATGTGCTGGTGTCATCCACTCTGACTTCGAACGTGGATTCATCCGTGCCGAAGTCGTGTCGTATGACGACCTTTCAGCAGCAGGAAACATGACGACGGTGAAAGAACAAGGGAAACTTCGTTCAGAAGGAAAAGAATACGTCTTCCAAGATGGCGACGTTGTCACGTTCCGCTTCAACGTATAAGTTGATTTACGGAAACGTATTGTAAAAGTCAAGGAAGTTTGATAGTATATTATGACGTGAGTAAAACAATTGTTTGCTCCTTGCTCCTACAACCGGTAGGGGCCGTTAGTCCAAGAGGAGGTGAAAGATAATGCGTAAATACGAACTTCTTTACATTATCCGTCCATCAGTTGATGAGGAAGCGAAGAAAGCTTTAATCGAGCGCTTCAACAACGTCATCACTGAAAACGGTGGTACTGTTGAAAAAACAACAGACATGGGTAAACGTCGTTTCGCTTATGAAATCAACAAGATGCGCGAAGGACACTACGTTCTTCTTAACATCGTTGCTGAACCTAAAGCGATCTTAGAAACAGAGCGTCTCATGAAGATCTCTGACGACGTTGTCCGTCAAATGACAACAAAAGACGAGCGTTAATCCTTAACGTTTCGTATCGTGAAAGGGGAGCTTGGAGATGATTAACCGAGTTGTGTTAGTTGGTCGATTGACTCGCGATCCCGAAATGCGTTATACGCAGAGCGGAATCGCCGTAACACGCCTTACTCTCGCTTGCGATCGTCCATTCGCTGGACAAGATGGGAAGCGCGAGACGGACTTTATTGATTGTGTCGTTTGGCGCAAACAAGCAGAGAACGTAGCACAATACTTGAAAAAGGGCAGCATGGCCGGCGTTGACGGTCGCCTTCAAATCAGTAGTTACGAAGGACAAGATGGCCAACGTCGTTACCGGGCAGAAGTAGTCGCAGACAGCGTACGCTTCCTTGAACCACGCGGAGCCTCAGGGCAACGTGAGCAAGCACCATCTGGAGATGTCTTCGGTGGTGGTGAATCAAGTGGATCAGGATGGGGCGCAGGAGCCGCTTCGACTTCATCTCAGTCCTCGAATTCGAATAAAGGTTTTGACGCAGATCCGTTCTCGGGTGGCGGCAAAATCGACTTGTCAGATGATGATTTGCCATTCTAATCATCATGGACAATAAAAACTAACCTATAAAGGAGGTCTTCACATGGCACGTCGTCCAGGAGGTCGTCGTCGTCGTAAAGTATGTTTCTTTACGTCGAACAACATCACTCATATCGATTATAAAGACGTAGAATTGCTCAAACGCTTCGTTTCGGAGCGTGGTAAAATTCTTCCACGTCGTGTGACTGGTACTTCAGCGAAATACCAACGTCCACTTACTGTCGCTATCAAGCGCTCACGTCAAATGGCTTTGCTTCCATACGTTGCAGAGTAATTGTTTGACGAACGGCTTATCCTCTTGGATAAGTCGTTTTTTTGTATTTCATCTCGTCTGTAAGTGTGTAAGTGAAACCGACGAATATGGTATGATAGAGCAGAAACCTTTACGATTCCATGGGTGAACATTACTCATTTTAGGAGGCATACATGCACAGTGGTGAAGCATTAACATCCGTGAAGAACCAATACGCGCGGCACATGATTCCATACGTGATTGGATTCCTTGTCTCGTTAGGATTGGCGTTCTACAACATTGTGGCGGCAATCACCCTGTTTATGGGCACGCTGATTTTTTTCATCTATCAGCAAGTGACGATGCGACGGGAGCGTAAAAATTGGGAACAGTATGTCCTCTCTCTCTCTCATCAAATCGAAGAGGTCGGAAAAGAAGCATTGACGACGATGCCGATTGGGATTTTAGTCTTTGACCAGGACCGACGGATCAGTTGGTATAACGAACAATCACGATTGATTTTCGAACTCGATATGGCGATTGGAATACCGCTTGATGCGCTCCATTCCGCCTTCGATGAATTGATTGAAGAAGAAGAGGATGAAGCCACGATTGAAGTGGGTGACCGTGTCTATCGTGTCTATTACAATCAAATCCATCAAACCCTCTATTTATTTGATATGACCGAAGAAGCGGAGATGGAACAAAAGTATGTTCAAACGCAGACGGTTATCGGTATTTTGTATTTAGATAACTATGACGAGATGTCGACTGCGGTGGATGAACAGGTCCGTAGTGAAGTCAATCGTCGGGTGACGGTGCTCCTCAACCAATGGGCGCAGCGGCATCACATCTACATGCGTCGTACAGCTGCGGACCGCTTTTTCCTCGTCATGAATGAACGGACGTTATCTGAACTTGAAAACAACCGCTTTTCAATCTTGGATGAAGTGCGTGATGCGACGAAGGAACAAAGAATCCCGTTGACGTTATCAATCGGGATTGGGTGCGGTGAAACGACATTGACGGAGCTCGGTAATCTCTCTCAGTCGAGTCTAGATTTAGGACTTGGCCGTGGTGGTGACCAGGCAGTCGTTAAGCGTCATAATGGGAAAGTTCGTTTCTTCGGCGGGAAGACAAATCCGACCGAGAAGCGAACGCGTGTCCGGGCACGTGTCATCTCGAACTCGATGCGTGACCTCATTCGGGAATCGAGCCGTGTCCTTGTGATGGGACATAAGAATCCAGATATGGACTCGCTCGGGGCTTCCATCGGTGTCATGAAATTGGCTGAGTTTGTCGGGCGCGAGGCGTATGTCGTCATTCCATCCGGTGAGACGAGTGTCGGGATTCAGCGGCTCGTCCATGAAGTAGAGAACGATGACTCGTTATACAGCCAATTCCTGACCGAGTATGAGGCACAGCCACTCATCGATGAACAGACATTGCTCGTCGTCGTCGATACACACCGTCCGTCCCTCGTCATTTCAAAAGACATTTTGGATCGGTCGGAGCAGGTCGTCGTCATCGACCACCATCGTCGCGGGGAAGAGTTTATCGAAGATCCGGTTCTCGTGTATATGGAGCCTTACGCATCATCAACGAGTGAGCTCGTCACAGAATTGATTGAGTATCAGGCGGGAAGCCGAAAGCTCTCGATTTTAGAGGCGACGTCACTTCTCGCGGGGATCATGGTCGATACGAAAGGATTTACGCTCCGTACGGGATCCCGTACGTTTGATGCGGCATCCTTCTTACGGATTCAAGGTGCTGACACGGTTCTCGTACAGCACTTCATGAGACAAGACCTCGATGCTTATATCGAGCAGTCTCAGATTTTGAGAAACACCGAAATTTATGCAGGTGGGATGGCGATCGCGGTCGCTTCTGACGACGAGGCACACCATCAAGTGTTGATCGCTCAGTCTGCAGACCAGTTGCTGAATATGGAAGGCGTCAAAGCCTCGTTCGTCATCGCCGTCTTACCGGACGGACGTACGGGAATCAGCGCGCGGTCGCTCGGCGACGTCAACGTCCAGGTCATCATGGAAATGCTTGATGGCGGTGGCCATTTGACGAATGCGGCGACGCAACTTGAGGTGAGTCGCGAACAAGCGAACGTCATGTTGAAAGAGGCAATCGATCATTACGTAACAGATGAAACTGAAGGAGAGGAATTAGAATGAAAGTCATTTTGAAAGTAGATGTAAAAGGACAAGGGAAAGCTGGAGAAGTGAAAAACGTGGCAGACGCTTACGCTAAAAACGTCTTGTTCAAGAAGAACTTGGCAGTGGAAGCGACACCAGGAAACCTGAAAGCATTTGCGGCTAAAGAACGTCGTGCCGAAGAAGCAGCAGAAGAAGAGTTGAACGAAGCGAAACAACTAAAAGAAAAGCTTGAAAAAGAGACGATTTCCGTCACGACAAAAGCCGGTGAAGGCGGTCGCGTGTTCGGTTCGGTCACGAGCAAGCAAATCGCGGATGCCCTTAAATCGATGGGCTACAAAATCGATAAGCGTAAAATTGAACTCGAGCATCCGATCAAGGCGCTCGGTTTCACGAAAGTGCCAGTGAAGTTGCACCATGACGTCGTCGCGACGTTGAATGTACATGTACAAGAAGCTTGAAGGTGAGGTAGAGACGGATGAGTGATGCGATTCAAGTCAATACACCACCGCATAGCGTGGAAGCGGAGCAAGCCGTCTTAGGGGCAATCATCCTCGATTCGGATCGGTTGATTACGGCCTCAGAGCGGGTCGACCCGGACGACTTTTATCGTGTCAGCCACCAGCGCATCTTTGAAGCGATGCTAAAAATCAATGACCGAGGCGAGCTCGTCGACTTGGTAACGCTCAGTTCTGAGTTGCAGGCGCAAGGGATTTTAGACGAAATCGGGGGCCTCAACTATTTGGCGGAGGTCGCGGAATCCGTTCCCGCCATCGGGAACATCGGCTATTACTTGAACGTCGTCGACCAAAAAGCGGCACTCCGTCGTCTGATTCGAACTGCGACCAACATTGTCTCGGATGGTTATGAGCGTCAAGATGAGGTGGATTCTGTTTTATCTGATGCCGAGCGAAATATTCTAAAAGTATCGCAGCGAAAAGGACAATCGAGCTTCCACCCGATTGGTTCTGTCTTATCCGATGCGTACTCGACGATTGAAAAGCTGCATCAGTCGAGCGGTGAAATTACCGGGATTGCGACCGGGTTCACGGATTTGGATAAGATGACGGCCGGTTTCCAACGAAACGATTTGATTATCGTGGCCGCCCGTCCATCTGTCGGGAAGACCGCGTTCGCCTTGAACATCTCGCAAAACGTCGCGGTCCGTACGGGTGAGAACGTCGCCATCTTCAGTTTGGAGATGGGTGCCGAGCAACTCGTCATGCGTATGTTGTGTGCGGAAGGGAACATCGATGCCCAGCGCCTGCGGACCGGTCGTCTTGAAGCGGAAGATTGGGGTCGTCTCTCCCTTGCGATGTCGTCGCTCTCCCAAGCAGGCATCTACATCGACGATACACCGGGTCTTCGGGTCAACGAAATCCGAGCCAAATGTCGCCGATTGAAGCAGGAACATGGTCTCGGGATGATCATGATTGACTACTTGCAGCTCATCGTCGGGAACGGGAAACCGGGCGAGAACCGCCAACAAGAAGTATCGGAAATCTCACGTACGCTCAAAGCAATCGCACGGGAACTACAAGTACCGGTCATCGCCTTGTCTCAGCTCTCACGTGGCGTAGAGAGTCGTCAAGACAAGCGACCGATGATGTCCGATATCCGTGAATCGGGAGCAATCGAGCAGGATGCCGATATCGTCGCCTTCCTCTATCGTGATGACTATTACGATAAAGAGAGTGAAGACGCCAATACGATTGAAATCATCATTGCGAAACAACGTAACGGTCCGACCGGTACGGTCAAGCTCTCCTTCAGGAAAGAGTACAACAAGTTCGTCAATATGGAGACGCAAGCCTTCGCACCACCGATGTAACGTCGGTGGTGTCTTTTTTTGTATAGGATTAGATCAAAATGACGAACGAATAGTTACATCTTATATAAAACGTTCGGTATTCAATTGACTTTCTTGCTTTTCAAGTGTACACTTACGGATGGTTTGAACAGAACGTTGATTAATAAGGAGGATTCATTATGTCATCAGTAGTCGTAGTGGGAACGCAGTGGGGCGATGAAGGGAAAGGGAAGATCACCGATTTCTTATCGAAACAAGCCGAAGTCGTCGCGCGTTATCAAGGGGGAGACAACGCTGGTCACACGATCGTCTTCAATGATACGAAATATAAACTTCACCTCATTCCGTCTGGGATTTTCTATTCGGATAAGACGTGTGTCATCGGGAACGGGATGGTCGTCAACCCGAAATCACTCGTGACAGAACTCGCTTACTTACATGAACGGGGTGTGAGCACGGATAACCTCCGGATCTCGAACCGGGCGCATATCATCTTGCCATACCACCAGCTTCAAGATCGTCTCGAAGAAGAGGCGAAAGGTGACGCGAAAGTCGGTACGACACTGAAAGGAATCGGTCCAGCGTATATGGACAAGGCGGCACGTATCGGGATTCGCATCGCCGACCTTCTCGACAAAGAAGTGTTTGCGGAGAAGCTAAAGACTGTTCTTGAACTAAAAAATCGCATGTTCGTGAAAATGTATGAAGTCGATCCAATCGAGTTCGATGACATCTTTGAAGAATACTACGCGTATGGTCAACAGTTCGCGAAATACGTGTGTGATACATCGGTCGTGTTGAACGATGCGCTCGACGAAGAGAAAAAAGTTCTCTTTGAAGGGGCTCAAGGGGTCCTTCTCGATATCGACCATGGAACGTATCCGTTTGTCACATCGTCGAATGCTGCATCAGGCGGCGTATCGAGTGGTGCCGGAATCGGGCCATCGAAGATTCATCACGTGGTTGGTGTCTGTAAAGCATATACGTCACGCGTTGGAGACGGTCCGTTCCCGACAGAGCTCGACGATGAGATCGGTCATACAATCCGTGAAGTCGGGAAAGAATATGGAACGACAACAGGTCGTCCACGCCGTGTCGGCTGGTTCGACTCGGTCGTCGTGCGTCACTCACGCCGCGTCAGTGGGATCACAGATCTTTGCCTCAACTCAATCGATGTGCTGACAGGTCTTGAGACGCTCAAGATTTGTACATCGTATGAGTATGAAGGAAAGCATCTTGACGAGTATCCACCGAACTTCCGCGTCCTTGAGAAGTGTGTACCGGTATACGAAGAGCTTCCTGGCTGGACAGAGGATATCACAGGGGTTCGTCGCTTTGAAGACCTTCCGGAGAACGCACAGCGTTACGTGCGTCGCATCGAGAAATTGACAGGAATCGAATTGTTGACGTTCTCGGTCGGACCGGCTCGTGAACAGACAGTCATCTTGCGTGATATTTACGAAGCATAAGAAAGGGAGCCACCGGGCTCTCTTTTTCTATTTCCACGGAAATGGACCACGCTTTCTAAGCTGTTTAAAAAGAGTTACAATGTAGGCATGTACGTTTAATGATAAGAGGAGGACTCACTGAATGGATCGTACGATTTTAGTGGTAGATGACGAACAACCAATCGCAGATATATTGAAGTTTAAACTTGAAAAAGAAGGTTACCAGGTGCACGTTGCCTATGACGGTGAAGAAGCACTCGTCAAAGTAGAAGAGATTCAACCGGATCTCATCTTGCTCGACATCATGCTTCCGCTCAAGGACGGCATGGAAGTATGCCGTGAGGTGCGGAAGAAATACGATATGCCGATCATCATGTTGACGGCAAAAGATTCCGAGATCGACAAAGTACTCGGACTAGAGCTCGGCGCAGACGATTACGTCACAAAGCCGTTCAGCTCACGTGAATTGTTAGCCCGTGTCAAAGCGAACATGCGACGTCATGCGACAGCACCGGCGCCAGAAGCAAAAGGAGCCAACGCGAACGATATCGTGATCGGCGACTTGACGATTCATCCGGATTCGTACATGGTGACGAAACGGGATGAGAAGATCGAATTGACACATCGCGAGTTCGAATTGATTCATTACCTCGCCCAAAACATCGGGCAAGTGATGACACGGGAGCACTTGCTCCAAACGGTATGGGGCTATGATTACTTCGGTGATGTGCGTACCGTGGATGTCACAGTACGTCGTCTTCGTGAAAAAGTTGAGGACAATCCATCGACTCCGACGTATATCATTACGCGTCGTGGCGTCGGGTATTATTTGAAGGCAGGAGAAGAAGATTAAACGATGAAACGGACGAACTTCTTTAAATCAATCCAGTGGAAGCTCGTCGTCATCTATGCGCTGCTCATTCTCGTTGCGATGCAAGTCATCGGCGTGTACTTTGTGCGTTCTTTGGAACGGCAATACATCAACAACTTCTCGCAGTCACTTGTCGACCGGGCGAACCTACTGAGCTATAACATCAGTGAGGGGACTGCCGCGAACGAGAGTGACTTGACCACGGACCAGCAGTTGAACCAGTTACTGGATCAGCTGCTGTCTGAATTTACAGAGAGCACGACGCTAGCTGACGACATTCGAGAAGTCCAAATCATCGACACGAACAGTGTCGTCCGGGCAACCTCGAACCAAAATAATCAAAGTCTCGTCGGACAACGGACCGCGAGCACGTTCATTCAAAAGTCATTCGCGACAGGCGGGGCGCAAGAGACGCTCGTCTATGAAGATTCAAATGACCGAATGCGCGTCGTTGCCGTTCCGATCAAGTCGGAAGTGGACGGTACGACGACCGGGATGATCTATATCGAGGCATCGATGAAGTCCATCTACAACCAGATGGAACAAGTGACACGTATCCTCGCAACAGGGACGTTGATCGCACTCATCATCACCTCGTTCCTCGGAATTCTCTTATCGCGCACCATCACGCGACCGATTGCCGATATGCGGAGGCAGGCCGTCGAGATGCGGAAAGGGAACTTCTCACGAAAAGTTAAAGTGTATTCGGATGACGAGGTCGGTCAACTCGCTTACGCATTCAATGAATTGACGGACGAGTTGATGGAGGCTAACGCGACGACGGAAGCCGAACGACGCCGCTTGACGAGTGTCCTTGAGAACATGTCCGACGGTGTGGTCGCGACAGACCGCTCGCTACGGGTCATCTTGATGAACGACCAGGCGCGCGACATGATTGGGGTCGATGAAGAAGAGGCGATGGGGACGAATCTACAAAATCTCCTCGCATTCGAAGAGGAAATCATCATTCCGGAAGACGGCACGATGCCGACAAAACTGATTGACCTCAGTACGGACGAAGAATTGTTCCTCGTTCGTGCCTATTTCTCACCGATTCAAAAACATAGTGGACCAATCACAGGTCTCATCGTCGTCTTGCATGACGTCACGGAACAAGAACAGGTCGAACAGGACCGCCGTGAATTCGTTGCGAACGTCAGTCATGAATTGCGGACACCGCTCACGACGATGCGTAGTTACTTGGAGGTTCTTGCAGAAGGTGCTTATCAGGATGAGGAATTGGCGCCACGTTTCTTAGAGACGACGCAAAACGAGACGGAGCGGATGATTCGCCTCGTCAATGACTTGTTGCAGCTCTCGAAGATGGACAGTAAAGAATATAAGATGCAGAAGGTGAAGTTCGACTTCGTGCAGTTCTTTAACGATATCATCGACCGTCATGAGATGACGAAAGGGGATGCGATTCAATTCCGTCGCAAACTGATGAAGCGTCGCGTCTACGTGCATGCCGATCAAGATAAGATGACTCAAGTCATCGACAACATCATCACGAACGCCATCAAGTTCTCACCAGAAGGTGGGACGATTACGTTCCGGACGATGCTTCGGGCGAAACGCCTTGTCATCGGCATCAAAGACGAAGGGGTCGGGATTCCGAAGTCGAACTTAAAGAAAATTTTCGAACGTTTCTATCGTGTCGATAAGGCGCGGGCGCGAAACATCGGTGGTACAGGACTCGGTCTATCGATTGCCAAGGAAGTTGTATCTGCTCACGGTGGCGACATCTGGGCAGAGAGTGAATTTGGAAGAGGTACAACAATTTACTTCACAATCCCGTTCGATACGATTGTGGAGGTGAATGATTGATGAAACGGTTTACGATTGCAAAGCCGGAACTGTGGAAGTCGTTCATTTTGCTCACGTTAATCGTCACGTCGATTGTTCAAACCATCATCTTGTGGGACTACCATCCCACGTATCAGGCCGTCCAATCTGAAACGCAACTCACGACGGTGGACGAGTCATTGCAGCGTCGAGCGGACCAGGTCATCATTCCCGTTCAAGCGGTCGTGCATGACAACAATGCTGTGTTCGCTTCAAAGAATACACCGAAGCAACTGATGCGTGTCATTCGGGATTCGTTTGAAGCGAGTGAGTTCAAGCCGCTCGCTGTGAAAAACGTCCCGAGTTTCTATACGGATATCAACGAGGGACTGGAGTTGATCTTACCGGAGGCCTACTATGCGGACACGCTCAGCTATATGCTTCCGGGAACGTATAGTCTGTCTGGGAAGATTCCACAGCGAATCCTCATCTATATGGATGACAGTGCGTTCAACATTCGTGCCATCATGAGCGACCAGTCCATTTGGGAAGGGAAGTTGACGAAAGTCGGAAACGGCGATGTGAACAGTCTTTTCTTAAAAAACTCGAGTCGAACGATGAAGCGCGTGACGTATACGGATGAACGCGTGAATTATATCCCGGTCGTCGGACCTGAGATGAATGAGTTGTTCGCGTATGACGTGTCGTCGATTCAAATCGACACTCGTCTCGACTGGATGCGAGATACGTTCTTCCCAGGTGACCCGAACGTTCAAGAAGTCGACCCGGCAAGCTCGGTCGGGGCGTTGACGAATGGTGTCAGTGTGGCGGAATATGATGCGAAACTGAACGCCAGTCGCTATCGAAACCTGTCTCGGAATAGCACCGAGCGTGATACAGCAATCGGGTTAGATTCCATTGTGGAATTCGTGAACTTCCACGGGGGATGGGTCGATGAAGCGTCTGAGAATCAAGGGCTGTCCCTTCGATTCGATGCCATCACACCGGCCAATAAAGGATTTGAAACGACCGTGTTCCGTTTTCACGTGAAAGGGTATCCCGTCTTCAGTCAGCGTGAGGCGTTTATCAACAACGATGCCATCGACTTATCCACATTACGTGTGGAAAACGACGGGGCACAGGTCCGGTCAATCACACGTAACCACTTGGAAATCGATCGCCTGATCACAGTCGGCACGACACAGTTGGCTGATGCGGATGAGGTACTCGGTACGCTCATCAACTCCGGACGATTTGAGAACGTGACCGAGATTCGAATCGGTTATGAGATCGAATATAACGAGGACACAAGCCGCTATGTGACGTTTTCACCGAACTGGTTCGTGCGTGAGGCGGGCCGTTGGGTCCCATACAATCAAGGAGACGATTGGACAGAAAGGATGATGTATCGTGGATTGGAGTAAAGCGAAATCGATTTTAATCTTCGCCTTCCTCGCCTTGAACATCTATCTGTTGTTTCAATTGCTGACGGAAACATGGGCGACCGAAGTCGTGACGAATGACAACACCTCGATCACGCAGATTTTAGACCAGCGGAACGTCGATCCGGCAAAATTGCCACGGATGGGTCGAGATATCGGCTATTTGACGGGTTCGTCTGAAGAGATGTCAGCTGCGATGATCACGAAAAATCGGGAGGCGCAGCTCGCGACGACGCTCGACAACATGCAACTCGAAGTCGAGTTGAAACAACCCGTGCCGCTCGATGCGAAGGATTTGCGGACGACCGCTTCGACGTTTGTGGCGGAATATGTTCCGTTTGGAAACGAGTACGCCTACTGGCGCTACGATGAAAAAACGAGACAGGTTGCTTTCGTACAAACATTCGAGGACAACAAGATTTTTTCAGCACCTGAAGTCGAGGGTGGCACGGAAATGTACATCGGTCCTTCCCTCATCCTCATTCAGTTGAACGAGTCGTTCGAAGTGACGGATTATAAACAGCGTCATTTAAAAGACCTCTCCTCAAAAACGCAAGATGACCTCGTGTTGACGGCCAGTGAAGCCATCTCACAACTCGCGTCTCGGAAGTACTTCCAACCGAACCAGGAGATGCGGGCCATCAATACCGGATTTTACAGTTTACCGCTCGACAGCTCTGGCAGTTTGATCATCATGCCACCGCTTTGGTCGATTGGAATTGATGATCAGGTCTACTTCGTCAATGCAATCGATGGAACAGTCGAGCACGTGGAGTTTGAAACGAAAGAATGAAAGGAGTGATTGCGTGACTTTACAGTATAGTGTGTTAGCGAGCGGGTCGACCGGAAACGCCCTCTATATCGAGACGGAACGGACGAAGCTGCTCGTCGATGCCGGATTGACCGGAAAAGCGATGCAACAGCGCATCGAAGCCATCGGTCGGTCATTTGACGGAATCGACGCACTGCTCGTCACCCATGAGCACTCCGACCATATTAAAGGTGTCGGGATATTAGCACGTAAGTATAATTTACCGATTTATGCGAATGCGAAGACATGGGCGGCGATGGAATCACTGATTGGAAAGATTGATCCTGCCTTGAAGTTTCAAATCGAAGTCGGAGATGTGAAACAGTTCGGGGATATCGAAATCGAGACGTTCAACGTGAGCCATGATGCGGCAGACCCGATGTTTTATCAGTTTGCCCATGACGGGAAACGATTAGCCCATATCACCGACACGGGTTATGTCTCGGACCGGATGAAAGGGATCATCCGTGGAGCGGACGACTTCATCTTTGAGTCGAACCATGACGTCTCGATGTTGCAGATGGGGCGTTATCCATGGAGTGTCAAACGGCGAATCCTCGGCGACTATGGCCACGTCTCGAACGAGGATGCAGCCATCGCGATGAGTGAGGTCATCGGTGACCGCACGAAACGGATCTATTTGGCCCATTTAAGTAAAGACAACAACATGAAAGAGCTCGCACAGATGAGCGTCTCACAAACACTCGGTATGCGAGACGTCGACTTAGGTCGAATCAAATTGTGCGACACGGACCCGACAATCCCCACTTCACTCGTTTCTTTATAAGGAAACTTGGGAAAAGACAGTTATCACACTGTCTTGAAGGGGGGACGCGTCGTGAACGAAGAGAGACACCATGAGTATGAACCTCAAGACGTCGAACCTGAAGTACACGAAGCAACAGAAGAGAAATCGACGTATCCGTCTCGGAGCGAATGGCGACCGAAGCAAGAGGAGCACGTACGCCATAAGCCGAGACCAAATATAAAACCGTTGTTACTCGGAGGGGTTGGCGGATTCTTAGGAGCGGCTTTGTTTTTTGTCATCGTGATGCTCTGGGATTCGCCGACCTCTCGTTTTGTGACGAATGAACTGACGCGGACCGAACAGGCCGTCACCGTCACCGAATCGGACGTCACGACCGCTGTCCTTGGGGCGAAGACGTCCGTCGTCAGCATCACCAATATCCAGCGTGCGTTCACCTCGGACTCGCAATGGGAGGCGGGTGCCGGATCCGGTGTCATCTATAAAGTAGAAGGAAACACGGCCTATATCGTCACGAACTTCCATGTCATCGAAGAAGCGGACGAGGTCAACATCGCCTTTTCCGATGGTCAAATCGCATCGGCAACCATTTTAGGCGAAGACCCGCTCAACGACTTGGCTGTCGCTGAGGTCGAGTTACCAAAAAACATCGATGTGGAGCCGATTGTTCTCGGTGACTCCACCGTTCTCCAAGCTGGCGAGACCGTCATGGCCATCGGAAATCCGCTTGGTGTCTTCTCAAACTCGGTTACGCGTGGTATCGTCAGTGGTGTCGAGCGGACGGTGCCGGTCGATACGAACAGCGACGGCTTGATGGATTATAACGCGGAAGTCATTCAGACGGATGCGGCCATCAACCCGGGGAATTCGGGAGGTGCGCTCATCAACATTCGTGGAGAGCTCGTCGGAATCAATTCGATGAAAATCGCCGAGGCGAGCGTAGAAGGGGTTGGATTCTCCATTCCCGTCAACGTGGCGCTACCGGTCATTGACATGTTAGAACGCGACGGCAAGGTGACGCGGGCACAGCTCGGTGTCACGATTCAGGAAGTCATCGCTGTACCCGGAAACGTCCGAGAAGAGTATGGAATCTCCTTCGACCAGGAAGACGGTGTCTTCGTCGAAGAAGTGACACCGGGTAGTCCGGCTGAAGAAGCGGGACTGCGTGTTGGAGATGTCATCACGAAAATCGGAGACCGGGAGATCAAACGATACGTCGATTTACGCGATGCGTTATATCGGGACGCGACGGTCGGTGATACAATCTCCATTGAGTATTTACGTCGCGGAGAAGCAAGCGAAACCGAGGCGACATTAACTGAAGCAACATAAAGAAGCGGCGACGCTTCTTTTTTAAGGAGGAAAAACTGTGGAAAAAAAAGTATGCAAGGAACATGTTGAAATCGCTTTAGACATCATTGTGGATGAAACAGGTGAATACCCGTTGCTAGAGGAATTATCCACAAGTGAACACGTGACATGTGAGTTCTGTGAAGCCGATGCAACATATATTGTGTCAAGCAAAAACTAATTATCAACATGTGGATTTGTGGATAACTCTGTGGATAACCCTATGGATAACTCCAAAAAAACTGTGGAAAAAGGAAGAATTGGATGAATATTTCAATTATCACGGTCGGCAAACTGAAAGAAAAATATTTAAAACAAGGAATTGCCGAGTATACAAAGCGGCTGTCTGCCTACGCTAAAGTGCAGGAAATCGAGGTCTCAGACGAAAAAGCACCCGAGCATTTGAGTGAGGCAGATATGTTACTAGTAAAACAAAAGGAAGGCGAGCGGATTTTGGCGAAGATATCCCCAGATACGCACGTCATCGCCTTGGCGATTCAAGGAAAGCAGCGGACGAGTGAAGAGTTCGCCCGTGAACTCGATCAACTCGCGACGTATGGAAAGAGTAAAATCGCCTTCGTCATCGGAGGATCGCTTGGTCTGTCGGACGATGTGATGAAACGAGCGGATGATACGATTTCGTTCTCGAAGATGACATTTCCCCACCAACTCATGAAGCTCGTGTTGTGTGAACAGATATATCGGGCTTATCGGATCAATCGGAATGAGCCGTATCACAAATAAACGTTATTTCTGAGGTACAGATATTAACGAACTCTCTTCTCTTTGTTATTTACGTGAAGCAAATGAATTTAACAAAAGCGAAGAACGTGACTATTCATGAAAATCATCTAAGTTGGACCTCAAATTTATGTTGCTACTGGCTATTAAAACAAAATTTGAGGTCATGGATGATATATGAATCACAAAAAGTTTGGTTGTGCACTGTAGATTACACTGAAATACGCTTCGCTACTCTATCTAAAAATCTTTTTCTTCGATGATCTTTCCCACTACTCGTAAACGGACTATTCAACCATTTCACATTTTTAAGTCCAATCCCTTTGAATGTTCTACGAATAAGAGTCCCTTCAATGGGATTCCCGGCCAGAAATTTTAAATACCACGTTGGCACTTCAGAAGTAGAAATGACAGTGGTTTTTTTAATATGAGTTAGTAATCCTTTCAATCCAGTAGATTCCTCTACATAGGCAAAATTTTTTAACATGACCTTGTCAAAAAAACCTTTTAAAATGGCTGGAACATCAAACCACCAAACAGGGAAGATAAAAACTAACTCATCACTGTCACTTAGCATCTTCTGATATTGATTCACTAAGGGATCTTGGGATTGACCTTTCGAGTAAAGAGATAAATCAGATTCACTTAATACAGGATTGAATTGATCCTTATTTAAGTCAATGATTTGGTAATCTTTTTTCCGACGGACTAACTGTTCAATTGTTGTATCCATAATAGATTTATTGAAACTACCATGCCATGGATGAGCAAGAATGATTGTTGTTTTCATAGGTAACCCTCCTACTATTTTTAGAATTTAAATAACCTTTAATTTGAGCATATGCTTTTATTTGAACAATTGCTCAAATAATATATCTGCAATATAATGTTAGTGTAGACGCTAGGTCAATAAGTAGAGAGGTATTTATACAAATCCCTCATTTTGTACAAATTAAGGAGTACTTATGCTAAAACAAAAACCAATAAACACGAATTCTAAGAGATCAATCAATCTTTTAGTGGATACTATGTTGGAATTAATGCATCGAACGAATTTTACGAATATCACCATATCAGAACTTACTAAAACTGCGGGATTGGCGCGAAATACATTTTATGCTCACTTTGATACGAAAGAAGATGTACTAACCTATCATATGTATCATATATTTCGACAGAGGATTCAACTTGCCTCAACAGAAGCGAAACAGGAGCAACTTGATTTCGATACGTTGTATTTTGAAATATGGAGTGACAACATCGAGTTTTTAAATCTCTTAAAAGAAAATGATTTACTTCCGATTTTAAATCGCTTTGAGGAACATTTCGATTTACTTTGTACAGATTTTCAAATTTATGAGAATTGCAATGTATCTGAAAAAGCAGAAGTATATGCGAATGCGGTATACGCGGATTCATTAGCAAGCATTGTAAAAAGGTGGATGAAGACTGGCATGAAAGAAACTCCACAAGAGTTAAGTAACATTTTTAAAGAATTCATACGATGAACATTGTTTATGATATTTGTTCGGATCTCAAGCATGATTACTGAACTAAAAAGCATTTGGAGACGAATAATACTGAGTGAGTAGATGGGTCTCAAACCATCTACTCTTTTATTTGAAAAAACTAATTTAATTGAATAAAAATTAAATTTATGGAATTAAAGTAGGTATAATATGTATATGAAGGATTCGTTACATAATTTTAGAAGGTACTTGAATACATTAAAAGGAGATTGATTATGAAAAGAATGATTGGAAGAGTTTCATTTGTTTTACTCACACTCGTCTTGATTGGTGTCATTGCGATTGTAGTGATCAAGCCAGGTGTATTTTCAACTAATCAACAGGCTGATGTATCGCTCGTCAAAGATCGACTCGTCGAATTGACGGAGTTGACAACGTTAAAGTATGAATACAGCAACGTCATTGTCAGTCGAAACACGACATCCGTATCGTTGATCGGATTAAAAGATGTCAAACTAGCGGAAGCAATCAAGCTGATTGAATACTCAGGATACCTCAAGGCGGGTACGGACCTCTCTAGCATGGAGGTCTCTTACAATGACACGACTGAGAAATTGACTGTCACTGTACCTCACTCAACCATTTTGGACAACGTAGCGAATACAGATGATGCTGTAGTGACAGATGTAAAAGGGACACTTTTTTCTGACTACCCCTCGCAATTGATTTTTGATGAAATCAATAAAGAGAAGGCAAAAATGGAAAAGACTAAGATCGATCAAGGTTTGCTGACAGAGGCAGACGAGCGCATTGAAGCGTTCTTGACAGAGTTTTTAAAGAATAGCGGTTATGAAACGGTGGCAATCGAGTTCAAATAATCGTTTACAAATTTTTTATACCACAAGGAGACTACGATGAACGCTACGATTCACCTCCTAACAAATCGACTAGATCCAAACTTTCTAAACACCTTCGAACGTTTTCAGGAAACGCATCGCATCTATGCCGTGGATTCAAATGGTGAGCTTTATCAAAAAGACGAGTACTATATTGATGAATGGGACGATGCGAAAAAGAAACAGGTCATCGAGATTCTCAACTACTACATCGATCGTGGCGGAGTTGTTGTTGCAATCCAAAATGACAAGACGTTACTTGGCTTTGCCGGACTGAACGGACAACCGCTCGGAACGGAAGGCCAGTATTTGAATTTGGGTTTCATTCATGTGAGTCGTCTTTGCCGAGGTCAGGGAATCGGGATGCGATTATTTGAACGTGTCTGTCAGGCAGCAATCGAACGGAGTGCGAAAAAACTATACATCGGGGCGAATCCGGCCGTTGATACGTATCATTTCTACAAAGCGATGGGATGTACGTTTGCCGAAGAAATCGTGCCAGAAGTCTACGAGGCAGAACCACTCGACTTACAACTCGAATATGTTTTATCATCTCCTGAGACTGCATCATAACGATGTGGTCTTTTTCATGCAAAAAATCGCTCAACTTCAAGCTTTATCTCCTATGAAGAATTGAGGATTTCGAAAAATTGTGATAGAATCACAAGGCAAATGATTATCATTATCAGTTGATAAGAATAGATGGAATCGAATAAGGTTGAGTGAATGTGAAAGGATGAATACAATGAGCATGCTTGAAGCATATAACATGGCATTTCGAAATGGATTGGAACTAGAGGACGATGTGGTCCTTGAAGAGATGAAGCTTGGGGAATCGACAGAGTGGGATTCGATTGGACATATGACCCTCATCGCCGAAATCGAGGACGCGTTTGACGTATATATTGACTCGGATGAAATGACAGAGTTCCATTCGTATCAGTCTGGTATTGCGTTGTTGCAACGCCTCGGTGTGGACATCCAATCATGATGCTTTTTCAAACACTCGAGCAGTACACGAATCGTGAGGCGGTCTATGCGGACCGCTCTTATTCATATAGAGAGATGGTGGAAGTCGGGGACTCGATTTGTCAAGAAGTCGGCGAACGGTCGCTCGTCTTCTGCTTATGTGCTAACCGAGTCGAGTCGCTCTTCGCATATATCGGCTTTCTCCGTGGACGGGTCGTCCCGGTCTTGCTCGATGCAGATATTCCAGTAGAACAATTACAGAAGTTGATGGAACGTTATCAACCGACGCACGTCTGGGCTGCTGAGACGAGGGAGGATTTGGCGAACTCGTTGGATGCCTTCTATGGCTATGGTGGCTACGCCTTATTTGAAACCGAAACATCGGTTCGCCACCAACTTCATGAGGAGCTGGCCCTTTTGTTGACGACATCAGGTAGTACTGGAAGTCCGAAACTTGTTCGCCTCACATACAAAAATCTGATGGCGAACGCTTCATCGATCATCGACTATCTCGACATCGATCAGACGGATAAACCAATCACGACCCTTCCGATGAACTATTCGTATGGACTCTCCATCATCAACAGTCATCTGTTGAAAGGGGCGACCCTCATCCTGACAGACCGCTCGATCGTTCAAAAGGAGTTTTGGGAGCTGTGTCGTGCCGAGCAGGCGACGACGTTTGGTGGGGTCCCGTTTCATTATGAGATGTTGAAACGATTGAAGTTTGAGACGTACGACCTCCCAAGTCTGAAGAAGTTGACACAAGCCGGTGGCAAGTTAGATCCGAAGCTTGCGCAGCACTTCGCAACGGTATGTGAAGAGAAAGGGATTCAATTTTTCATCATGTACGGTCAGACGGAGGCGACGGCCCGGATGTCGTATTTACCGGATCGGATGCATGCGAAAAAAGCAGGTAGCATCGGAATTGCCATCCCTGGTGGATCGCTCACGTTGCGTGACGAAGCCGGAAATGACATCAAAGAGGCGAACGTGACAGGCGAGTTGGTATATCAAGGCGACAACGTGTCGTTTGGGTATGCGACCTCGTTAGCGGACCTTTTAAAAGGTGATGACAATCACGGTGTTTTACGAACAGGTGACATGGCGTATCGCGACGAGGATGGATATTTCTTCATCGTCGGCCGAATCAAGCGCATGATCAAACTGTATGGCAGTCGAATCAGCCTAGACGAAGTCGAGGCGCTCCTTCGAGAGCATGGACATGATTGCGTCTGTGCCGGGGAAGACGACCAGCTATACGTGTATACGTTACAAGATGACGTCGCATGCATTCAAAAAATCATCAAAGAACAAATCAAGGTGAAAGGTGTTCGGGTGATGCAGATTGACGAGATTCCGCGGAATGCGTTCGGGAAGATTCGTTATGCTGCATTGCCGAAGCGAGAACTTGTGACCACCTGATTGTCAGGAATCGGTACATCGTCAAGTTTCATAACATCAGGTGGTAAATATGACTTTTATTTCGATTGAATTTCTCTTATTTTTAACCCTCATCGTTGGAACGTACTATGTGGTTCCACATCGATACCGGTGGGTGCTCCTTTTGTTGGCGAGCTATGTCTTTTACGCCACGTTGAGCGTTCAATTCATCCCGCTCCTGCTGATCAGTACTGCCTTTACGTACGTCATCGGGATTTTGATCGAGAAGCAAGAGAGGAAAGAACAGAAAAAACGGCTCATGTGGGTCGGTGTCTCGGTGCTCGTCTTCTTCCTCGGCTGGTTCAAATATTTTAATTTCGTCAATGATTCGCTCCGTTCGTTCGCCGCATGGAGCGGATTTGATTATGACGTCCCGTATAGAGAAATCGTCTTACCGTTGGCGATTTCCTTTTATACGTTCCAGGCCATCAGTTACGTGGTGGACGTCTCGCGCGGGAAGCAAAAGGCGGAGCGTCATTATGGCTATTTCTCGGTCTATTTTGCCTTCTTCCCGCAACTTGTGGCGGGTCCGATCGAGCGGGCGAAAAAACTGTTGCCACAGTTGAAGACGGAGCAACATCTCGACTACGACAACATCAGCTACGGCATCCAGCGCATCATTTGGGGTTTCTTCAAGAAGACATTGATTGCCGATCGGTTGGCCCCGATTGTTGCAAGTGTATTCAATAGTTCGGACCCGACCGGTTCAGAGATTGTGCTCGCGACGATGTTGTTCTCGATTCAATTGTTCGCGGACTTTTCGGCATGCAGTGACATCGCCATCGGCTGTGCACGCTTACTCGGGATTCGCTTATCGGAAAACTTCAAGCAGCCGCACTTCGCCGTATCAATCGCCGACTTCTGGAACCGCTGGCATATCACGCTTTCGATGTGGCTACGGGATTATATCTTCATGCCGCTCGCGAAAGGAAAGAAGAAGCGCGAACAGATTTATGGTGCCATCCTTGCAACGTTTTTAGTAAGTGGCATTTGGCACGGAGCTGCATGGAACTTCGTTTTATGGGGACTCATTCATGGAATCTATCGCGTCTTCGGTGACCATACGAAACAGCAGCGTGAAAAAATGGCGTCATGGGTCGGATTTGACCGTGCGCCGACACTGCATCGGTGGTGGAAAATCGCCATCACGTTCCAGCTCGTCTGTTTCTCACGAGTCTTCTTCCAATCACATTCGATGGCAGAAGCGTTCTCGCACGCTAAACTATATGTGACACCGTCTTCGTGGGCACCGTCAGGCATGATGCAGGCGATTCAAATCTTCTCATTGCTCGATTTGATCATCTTCCTCGTCGTCTTTGTCGTCGTTCATCTGTTCCAACATATCGAGCGGACGAGAGGATCGGCTTGGGACTGGATGGCACGTCAGTCTGCCGTGACGAGCGTAGCCATCAACTTGTTCTTGATTGTCTCGGCGTTCTTGTTTGGCGTCTCGAGCCAAGGATTTGTATACGGTGGGTTCTAAGATGGATGGAAAGGAATTAGCATGAAGCGTTTAGGAATCAAAATAGGTGTCGTGTTACTCGTCATCATCGCAATCTTCATTCCCGTCAACGAGTTCGTGAAAGAGTCGTGGGAGTATAATAATAACCGAGCTGTCCTTGCCTTCAAGGAAGACCCTCACCCGGTCGACATCATCAATCTCGGGACGTCCCATGCGATGTACGGTTATTCATTCAAGTCGCTTGGATTGTCGCATTTGGATTTGGCGTTACCGAGTCAACCGATCGAATATGACTTGAAGATGTTGAAAGAATATGATGAACATCTGAAGCCAGGTGGGGTCGTGATTGTCTCGTTATCACAAATCACGTTCAGCAATTCGGACGTCGGTCGGAAAGAAAACTACTATCGCGTGTTGAAACGGGAAGACTTGGAGTCGGTCAGTTGGTTCAACTACTATACGCACGAACGCTTCCCTGCATTAAACAGTGGGAGTGCCTACGCCGCCATTTCCCGGGAAATCCGAGATTTTCGCTTTGATGTGCATAAGCCATGGGAAAATGGTGGGCTGAATTATTCCGAGCGTAAGTTTGAAGAAGTGGCCGCTCAATACGAGAATGCCGTGAACAATCAAGAGATTGAAGAGAATATGGCACATTTACAAGACATCATCGATTACTGCAAGAAGCAAGGCTATCGTGTCGTCTTAGCGATGGAGCCGGTCCATTCATCGTATCATGCGTATTTTGACGAAGCGATCATGGAACGTCTCGTGTTTCAGCACCTAGAGAAGCTGGATTTAGATGTTCCTTTCCTCAATTACATGGGGGATGAACGGTTCATTCACAAACAATCCTTCTTCCATAACCCGGACCATTTGAATGGGGACGGGCGAACGTTATTGTCTACGCTTGTTTATGAAGATTTGAAGCGGTTGGGGTATGTACAAGGAAAATAATCTGATCTTCATTCAAAAAACGATGCTCGCAAAAGTCCAAAATACCGCTAGCATAGATGCATATGTAATAAATACAGTCTTGCCTGACACTTGTTGCTTAGAGAAACGTTGGAATAATCGATTGGCAATCGTCTGACCGATGACGACAGATAGAAAGATAATCACCATTTCAGTGAATAGTGAAAAGTCGTTACGGAAAATAAACATCATTGCGACAAAGAGAATCATGGAACTGGCTAGCGTGATGAAGAAACGTTGTTTATTCAAGTGAATCTCTCCTTTCTCTCATTGATACGTGTATGCTGAAGAAAAGATTCAACGAAATGGGGGATGGTTCCAATCGAAACAATCTATTTAGCCGGAGGATGTCTATGGGGCGTCCAGGCATTCGTGAAGACGTTACCCGGCGTCCTCTCGACCGAAGCAGGTCGGGCAAATGGGACGACGGACACGTTGGACGGGGAATATGACGGATACGCGGAGTGCGTCAAAACGACGTTCGATCCGGACGTGGTGACGGTCAATGATTTGATGGGCTATTTATTTGAAATCATCGACCCATACAGCATCAACCAACAAGGAATCGATGTCGGAGAGAAGTATCGAACGGGTGTCTACAGTGAGGAGTCACGACACTTGGTGGAGGCGCAAGCGTTTATTGATCGACGATCGGATGCGGAACGAATTGCTGTTGAAGTGAAGCCGCTCACGAACTATGTGCGAAGTGCGGACGAGCATCAGGACCGCCTGACGCGTTGTCCGGACGATTATTGTCATATCCCGAAAGACTTATTAACAAAATATCAGAACGGTTAATTATCAAAGGCGTCTCTTCTGAGATGCCTTTTTCATTTTTTTCCAAATGAGTAAAGCCAAATGCATGTGTTTCCTGTCTAATAAGTGTAAGGGAAAAAACGAAAAGGGGGGACGTTCGATGAAACGTCTCATTCAAAAAGCGCAACGAGGCAATGATCAAGCGTTCTTAAAGATCTTTCAGCATTACGAGGCCGACCTATATCGGATGGCCTACGTATACGTCAAAAATCCGGACGATGCGCTCGATGTCGTACAAGAAGTCGCTTATCAAGCATTTAAAAAGATCGGGACGTTACGGGAACCACAATTTTTGAAGACGTGGCTGATGAAGATCACCATCAACTGTGCGCTCGATGTCATGAAGAAGAGACAAAATGTGATTCAATTGAAGCCGGAGTTTGAAGAGTCAATCGGAATTGCGGAAACGGATTACGCGATAACGATGACACTCGCTGATATGATGGATTCTCTTCATGAGGATGAACGCAGTGTGGTCGTGCTGAAATATTATCAGGACTACACGTTTCAACAAATCTCAGATTTATTGGAATGGCCGATTGGTACGGTGAAGACAACCTTGTATCGGGCCGTCGATAAATTGAGACGAGAATGGAAGGAGGCT
The DNA here is from genome assembly GCF_018617295.1 of Exiguobacterium sp. S3. Classification (GTDB taxonomy): domain Bacteria; phylum Bacillota; class Bacilli; order Exiguobacteriales; family Exiguobacteriaceae; genus Exiguobacterium; species Exiguobacterium profundum. The sequence goes on along the minus strand of NZ_JACSJW010000004.1, from coordinate 278,457 downwards.
GATTGCTATGGATCGTGAGATGAAACGGATGTTGGCGGACATTGAAATCCCAAGTGAACTGCGTGAGCGGAGTCGCAAAGGTGTGAAGCGAGCGAAACAAGAAATGCGCCGGGAACCAGGATTTATCCGTCGGCGGTTGATGACGGTCGGAATCGCAGCGGCACTCCTTATTCCGACTGGTGCATTCGCTTATCAATCCCTCTTGGCGGATGAGTTATACGGTTCGTTTGACGAGATGAAAGTACATATCGTCAGCGCTACTTTAGAGAAATATTTGTTATTGGATGCCAAATTGAATCAAGCGAAAGGAGTATTGGGTGAGGCAGAATATAAAGAGTTCGAGCGAGGTCTGAGCGCCTTCACGGATACGCGAATCGCTTATGGAAATACGAACGGAAATGTCGATTATGAAGCGATTCCGAAGGCGGAACGAGCGGAAGTGAAGCAGGCACTTGCTGATCTTCAGCCATACTTCGATCAATTGAACGATCAGCCTGCTGCACGTGATGTGTTGACTGCTGACGAATATGACGCATATATCGAAGCGCTTATGCGAGAAGAATCGATTCGAGTACGTGCTGGGGAGTATGTCGAAGACATGCCGGATGAGTTGCGACAGTCTTATGAAGAGGCACTCGCGATTATTCGAGAGGTCGATCGGAAGCAACAACAAAACTAGTCATGGTTCATAAGGATGGGAAAATATGTTATCTTCATCATGTTCTAATTCAGAAAATGAAAAAGAGGTACAAACATGTTCACATTCGGAATCATTGGAGGTGCAAGTCTTCTTTTAGTGGCGTTCGTCTTCGGCGTGACATATCTTGTGGTCCGATCCATTGTAAAAATGATGAAAAAGTAAAAGAAGGAGGTGGTCACTCAAATCGAGTGATCAACTCCTTCTTTTTACGTCCGTTCGAGAACATTCACGAGCATCTGATGGATGACAGTATGATCGTTCGGGTCATGAAGCTGATAGGGACTGCCGGGGAGCGTATATACATCTTTCGCTCCGACGTACGTGATGTGGAGTGTCAAGGAACCATCTTCCTGACACGCCGTCGTCAGTTCCAACTCACCACTGATGACACCGACTTCTTCCGTCATGACACCGTGGGTTGCCTTAAAGATTGAAGTGATTTCGTTCATTCGAAGACTCCTTTTCTAACTCAGTAACTGCAAGCATTGATGGCTGTCGTGAGTGCTGACTTCTCTGCTGATTGAAGGCTCAAGCCCCAACGACTCTTCGTTTCGACCCACATCTTCGCATACGCACAGCGAGCGCCGGTGCGAGGGGGTTGCCATGTCGACGGATCTTGGTCTCCTTTTGAGCGGTTCGATGAAGCGGACACCGCAATCAATTGAGGACCGTTCAAGTCGTTCGCAAAGCTTTGACGTTTTGTCGTCGTCCAGCTGCTTGCGCCAGAGCGCCATGCTTCAGCGAGCGGAACGACGTGGTCGATATCAATGTCAGAGGCTGAGGTGAACGTGATTCCGTCATAGTAACTGTACCATGAGCCAGTCGCAACCGGACATTCGTCGACGACCGAGTCAGCGTCTCGTTTCAAGACGATGTGACGCGTGTTACAACCGCTTCCTTGACTCGACCAGTGCGGGAAGAGGTCACGACTATACCCCGTCATCGACCCTTCATTTTTGACAGTGAGGGCATTCAGTTTCGTGAGCGCGTCCGCTTTCGATGGGATGTTCGGTGGGAAAGCAGAGACTGGTGTAGCGTCAAACGATGCGGAAATCCAGACGAGCAAGGCGACAAGTGCGACAGACATAAGTTTCTTCAACATATAAAGCCTCCTACTATGTATTTGGAATGAACACTTGTCGAGCAAGTGGGCAACCTTTCATCAAACAACTAGTGAGACAAACATCACGCGATAAATTCAACTTGATCATACACAGGACGATTTTGAAAAAGTGTGAAAATCTGCAAAATGATTAGAAAGACTATCGCAAATCCTTCTCTAGCATTAATGGACAATCCGGTGTTATTTCTTTGGAACTAGTGAGCGATCAGGACTGGTATAATGGGTGACATGGATGGAGAGAAAAGAAGAGGTGGATGGAATGAACAAGAAAGAGATTGCGGCGATTCGCCGACAGTTTAAAGTAAATGCGACAAAGCTAAAAATTGCTGACTTATATACGATTTACATCCGACAGGAAACGAATGAGATTTATTACGAAGAGTTGCGTCCGTTCCCGTTCTTAGAAGAAGAGCAGCAGGAGCTGTTTTTGACGAACTTCAAAAAAGTGCTCGGTGGAAAACTTGATGAAAAACTGTTCGAAGTGAAGTTCCAATATCCTGAGGAAGGTCAGGTCGACCATACGCAAGGCTTGCTGTATGAAGGACTTCGTACGGAAGAGACCGACGTCTGGACGGACTATATGCAACGCATCGCGTTGAAGATGGTGAAAGACACGCCGTTTGAGAAGGATATGGTCGTGACGTTCATCCGGGGGAATTATAATAAGCCGACGAACCGGTACTCGGAAGAGTCTGAGATTCACGCGAACGATGAGGTGTATACGACGAAGTTCATCCTCGGCAGCATCAGCCCGACAGAGCTTCCGAAAAAATCACTCGTCTTTGACTTCGTCGAGCGGGAGTTCAAAGCCAGTCTGATTGTGAATCCGATCATCAAACTCGAGGCGCCGATCGGTGGATTCTTATTCCCGTGCTTCACGGATAACGCAGCCGATGTGAACCATGTGCTTTATTCGGCACACAAAGCGCATCAACCGGATATGACGTTCATTGAAAACGTGTTGAACGGTTCGGAGATTGTCACGGCAGTGGAAGAGAAGGCGGTCTTCGAAGAAGTGGTCAAAGCGGTCATCGGAGAAGAAGTCAATTCCCGGACTCTCGCGACCGTTTATGATGAGATCAATCAAATCATTGTCGCCGAAGAAGAGAACGAACAGGAAGAAGAGAGGGTAGCGATGCTCGACTCCCGTGCCGTCGAGGTCGTCTTACGGGCGAGTGGCGTGGAAGATGTGACGACGGAGAAAGTCGAGCAGGCGTTCAAGCAAGTCGTCGACGATACGAAATATGAGATGAAAGCGACGAGTGTCGTTCCGAAGTATACGTCAAAGTCGATTAAAATTAATACGAAAGTGGCCAATATTTCCGTCAGTCCGCAAGACTTGAAATATGTGAAGCAGGTGAACTATAAGGGGAAACCGTGCTTGTTGATTGAAGTGGAAGAGGAGACGGAGATTGAAGGGTTCAAGCTCATCTCTGAAGAATCATTAGACTAATCAAGATAGCGATACATCCAATCGAGTATGTTGTAGTGTTCACGAGTGAACGTTCAAGCTAAGAGTCCGAGGCGTAAACCTTGGGCTCTTTTTTGACAATCGAGTGAGGAAGGTTGAATTCAATCTTTGATACAGGTATGATGCAGGTGAAAACGTTTTCTAAAAGCTATATTTTTTTAGTGTTTATCGAAAGCGCTTTCGGAATTTATGAAACAACAAAAAACCTCAAAGACGAATATCATCTTTGAGGCTAGAGTTGTATTATTTACGCGCTTTGCTTACTTTTAATTTCTTCCCTTTGACCGGCGTCGTCTCCATCGCTTGAAGGACAATCGAACCTTTTCCGTTCAAAATATCGACGTAAGTCATTTGATCATTGATTGTGATGATTCCGATGTCGTCAGCGGATACGCCAGGGATTTTGGCGATTGTTCCGACGAAGTCGACGGCGCGAAGTTTTTTCTTCTTCCCGCCACTGAAGTGAAGCTTCATGATGTCCTGGTTAATACGAGCTGTCTTATTGTTTCGAACGACGCGTCGTCCGCTCAACTTCTGCTCAAAGGCATCTTGGTTAGCCGCGACTTCCGCTTCTGTCGGCGCATCGATCATCGGAATCTCGAATTGAACGTATGATTCAATCGCGTTGATGAGACGTTCTTCCTGACGGGTCATGAGCGTGATCGCCGTTCCTTGTTTGCCGGCACGTCCGGTACGACCTGTCCGGTGCACGTAACTTTCTTTTTCGACAGGAACGTCATAGTTGATGACGAGCTCGACGTTGTCGACATCGATTCCACGTGCTGCGACGTCTGTCGCCACGAGGTAGCGGAAGTTACCCATCTTGAATCCGTTCATGACGGCGAAACGGTCCTCTTGCTCGAGTCCGCCGTGAAGGCGTTCAGCCGAGTAACCGGCTTTGTCGAGCTCGGCGTACACCGTGTCGACGTTCTCTTTCGTCCGACAGAAAATCATACAGCTGTCCGGGTTCTCGACGACCGTGATGTCTTGAAGCACAGCCAGTTTCTCGTTCCGGTGAACAGGGAGGAGGCGGTGCTCGATTGTCGAAGCGGTCATGCCGGTCGATTCGATCGCGACACGTGCCGGAGCATTCATATGCTTCTGGCAGAGACGTTCGATATCTTGTGGGAATGTCGCAGAGAAGACCATCGTGACGCGGTCTTTCGGCAACTGTTGAAGAATCTTCTCGACGTCAGCGAGGAAGCCGCGGTTGAGCATCTCGTCCGCTTCATCGATGATCAAGTATTCGACGCAGTCGAGTGAGAGGGTCTCACGCTCGATATGGTCCATGACGCGACCTGGCGTACCGACGACGATATGTGTCTTTTGCTTCAACTCTTCACGCTGTTTCGAGAACGGTTCTTTCCCGTAGACGGCAGTCGCTTTGATTCGTTTGAAACGTCCGATGTTCGTCATGTCTTCCCGTACTTGAACGGCGAGTTCGCGTGTCGGTGTCAAGACGAGCACTTGGGGTTTGTTTTCGGCCCAGTCGATGAGCTCGATGACCGGAATTCCGAAAGCAGCTGTCTTTCCGCTTCCGGTCTGTGCTTTGACGATTAAGTCTTCACGCTCGAGCGCACGCGGGATGACCTGCTGTTGTACTTCAGTCGGTGATTCGTATTTCATAATGCCTAATGCGCGCGTGATCTCGTCGCTCAGGCGATAATCAGTAAATTGCTGTTTGTTCATGGGTAACCTCATTCTTTCGTGAAAACTTCTGCTTCAGAAAATTTCAATGTCTATTTGCAATACAGTCCATTATAGACCGAAAGGCATTAGGAAAGCCAATTTCATATAAAAATAAGTACTGGTGAAAGGGGTCTACATATTGAAACACAGTTATGAAAATCTCATGGATTATTTGAATCAGCATCAGCAACTTACGAGAACAAACCACCTCGAAACCGTCATCAAACCCATACCGGATGCAGACCGTACCGGCGACCTTGACCCACGTGTTTTTGCGACGTTGACCACAAATCATTCTTCACACGATGAACCGGATACAGCATTTGACCTCGAGGTGGCACGTGCCAGCATGGGGTGGCCGAACCGGGATCAGACGACGACTGATATCAAAACCGAGTATCTCATGATTCCTAGTGAGGACGGTGACATCCCGGTTCGTCTGTATCGTCCGCATCATACTGAAGCCATCCCAGCCATTCTCTTCTTCCATGGTGGCGGTTTCTTCGGAGGCACGCTCGAGACGGTTGAGAATCCTTGTAAATTGCTTTCGGAACGAGCGAACGCGGTTGTCCTCTCCGTCGATTATCGTCTCGCCCCGGAGCATCCGTTCCCGGCCGGATTGAATGACTGTTACCGCGCTTTGGAATGGGTATATGCCAACGCGACGGAGTTGAACGTCCTTCGTGATCAAATTGCTGTCGCAGGGGATAGTGCTGGCGGTAATTTGGCAACGGCTTGCTGTCTGATGGAGCAAGAACGAGGGGAAGGACGCATTTGTTATCAAGCGCTCGTCTATCCCGTCGTCAATCTGGGTTCGATTCCGACAGATGATTTTAAATGGGCGCTCGATGCTTATGATATCTCGCATCATCACGACCTAATTCGAGGTGTTGTGCTCGCCCTCGCCGACTCGGATTCGCTCTTAAATGACCTCTATCTTCAAGGGGAGGTGGATGTCACGCATCCGCTCGTCTCACCATTATTCGCAGACGATGTCTCAGGCCTACCACCGACTTTGATTGTGACGGCGGAGTACGATTACTTACGACTCGAAGGGGAGGCGTATGCGCGGAAACTGGCACGAGCGGGTGTCCCGACACGCCTCATTCAATATCGGGGGATGGACCATGCCTTCATGGACAAGTTGGGAGACTATCCACAGGCAGACGATTGTATGAATGTAATCGCAAAAGGACTTAAGGAGCTGACGAAATGAAACAGTATACATTGGATTGGACTCGTTATGAGGAATTGGCACGTCAAGCGGTCGCGGAAGGTGTCGTGTTAGTCAAAAACGAACAGAAGACCCTCCCATTACAGTCAGGGACGAAGCTCGCCGTATTTGGTCGTAGCCAGTTCCATTACTACAAGAGCGGTACGGGCTCAGGCGGGATGGTGAACGTCGGACATGTCACGACGCCGCTCGAGGCATTGCGCGAGCGTCCAGATATTCATATCAATGAATCGCTCTATGCGACGTATGAGGAATGGGTGAAGGAGAATCCATTCGACCAAGGTGTCGGTTGGGCCGGTGAACCGTGGTCGCAACAGGAGATGGACGTAACGGACGAACTCGTCGAACAGGCGACACAAGAATCAGATGTCGCCCTCATCATGATTGGACGTACGGCAGGAGAAGACCGTGACAACACGGCCGATCCGGGTAGTTACTTATTGACGGATATCGAACATACGATGATCGAGCGCGTCACGAAACGCTTCGACAAGACGGTCGTCGTGTTGAACGTTGGGAACATCATCGACATGAAGTGGGCGAAGGAGCCGAGTGCCATCCTCTATGCATGGCAAGGTGGGATGGAAGGTGGAAAAGGACTCGTCGACGTGCTCGTCGGAGATGTGAGTCCTTCCGGGAAACTGACGGATACGATTGCTCAATCGATTGAAGATTATCCGTCGACGAAGAACTTTGGTCATGCAGATAAAGGCATTTATCAAGAAGACATCTATGTCGGTTATCGCTACTTCGAAACGTTCGCGAAGGAGGATGTCTTATATCCATTCGGATTCGGACTGTCTTACACGACGTTCAAAACGGGGGTAAAGCATACCGCAGAAACTGATGGTGTCCTGACGGTCGAGGTGGAAGTGACGAACGCGGGTGAGTGCGATGGGAAAGAAGTCGTCCAACTCTACGTCGAGAAACCGCAAGGGAAGCTCGGGAATCCGTTCCGGTCATTGGTGGCGTTCGAGAAAACCTTGCTTCTTGAACCGGGCGAGCGCCAAATCCTTTCTTTCAACGTCCACATGACTGACTTTGCGAGCTATGACGACTCTGGCGTGACTGGTTATGAATCGAGCTTCGTTTTAGAGGCAGGAACGTATCGGTTGTACGTCGGAACGGATGTGCGTTCGGCTACACTCGCTCTCGAAGTCGAGCAACAGGAGCAACGTGTCCTCGAGACGTTAAGCGAAAATATGGCGCCTGTCCTCCCGTTCGAACGGATGAAACCAATTCAAGGCGAACAGGGATTTGAAGTGGGCTACGAGTCGACGCCGCTTCGCGCCGTTGACGTCGAGACACGTTATTTGGAAGAACGCCCTGAGACTAGAGTGTTCACGGGTGACCAAGGTATCAAATTAAGCGATGTGTATCATGGAAAGGCGTCACTTGACACATTCTTAGATCAATTGACAGATGAGGATTTGGCGACAATCGTTCGCGGACAAGGGATGAACTCACCGCGTGTCACGCCGGGGACGGCAGCGGCGTTCGGTGGTGTGTCCGACCGATTGAACGAACTCGGGATTCCAGCGGCGTGTTGTGCCGATGGTCCATCAGGCATTCGCATGGATATCGGAACGAAGGCGTTCGCGCTTCCGAACGGCACACTCTTGGCTTCTACGTTCAACGTCGATCTCGTCGAAGACTTGTTCGAGATGACAGGGCTCGAGATGCGGAAAAACCGCATCGATACGTTGCTCGGACCCGGGATGAACATTCACCGTAACCCGTTGAACGGACGGAACTTCGAGTATTTCTCGGAAGATCCGCATTTGACTGGGAAGATGGCGGTCGCTCAATTGAACGGCATGCATCGTGTCGGGGTGACGGGAACGCTCAAACACTTCAGCGCCAATAACCAAGAAGCGCATCGTCACGATATCGACTCGGTCGTCTCGGAGCGGGCGTTACGCGAGATTTATTTGAAAGGGTTCGAGATGGCGGTGAAAGAAGGACGCGCATCGTCCATCATGACGACATACGGCGCGGTCAACGGGATCTGGACGGCTGGTCTATACGATCAAAATACGCGTATCTTACGTGATGAGTGGGGCTTTGAAGGCATCGTCATGACAGACTGGTGGGCAAAAGTGAACTTCCGTGAGGATGAGTCGGCCAATCGTCAAAATACGGCAGCGATGGTTCGCTCACAAAACGACTTGTACATGGTCGTCGACCGTCCGGACCTCAACTCGTTCGAGGATAACACGATGGCATCACTCGAAGAAGGGATTGTCACACGGGGCGAGTTGTTGCGGAGCGCGCGCAACATTTGTACGTTCATCTTGAAATCACCGGCGATGGAGCGTCTTCTCGGGATTCATGACGGTTCCGTCGAGGTGCTCGGCTTTGAGGATGAGATGAATCAACAGGATACATTTGAGTTGGACTACCAACATCTCGAAAACGGGGAACATGTGGGTTTGTCAGGAATCGATACCTCGACCGGAAACACACACGTCTTCGCCATCTCGGTCGACCAAACGGGGACGTATGACATCACGTTGACTGCCCGTTCGAACGCGGGAGAGTTGGCACAGATGCCGGTGACATTATTTGCGAACAATATCCCGGGTGCGACGTTCACGTTTAATGGGACGGACGGAGAATGGGTGACGCAGACGAAGCAGGTCTTCTTCTTGAACCAACATAATTATCTCCAGCTCTATTTCGCGTTAAGCGGATTAGAAGTGAAGGACGTGTCCTTCAAGCTCGCAGATGAATTCAGTATGAAGAACGGCTGAGCCGCCCTTTTGCCGATTCATTGAATCCTGTATAATCGAAAGAACGACACATCGTAAAGGAGGCGCATACCCGTGGAAAATCGGCTTCGATTTTCTAGGTCTTCACGCACTCATGCAAAGCCATTTGGACGAAAGGCGATCACTTGCATGGGGCGAAACGAATACCTTGATCGCTTGATTTTAACGTAAACCACTTGGCTTTGCTCCCTTATCGGATTGGATTCATTCAATAAGGAGCGAGGTATGATGAAGTACGTCAATGCGCAACAAATCCTGCCAGAACGATTGTTGCAAGAGGTGCAACAATACGTACAAGGTGAAACGTTATATGTGCCGACCCCGACTGACACGAAACGGAAATGGGGGTCGGTCAACGGTGGAAAACAATTACTTGATGAACGAAACGAAGCCATACGCGCAGCGTTTCGGAATGGAGAGCGAATCGAAAATCTGGCCAAGTCCTATCATTTGGCGACGCATACGATTCGAAAGATTGTATACCGCTCGAGATGAAGGAGGTACGACTAGTTCGCTAGTCGTACCTTTTTAGGTCGACTATGTTTCTTAATCAAAGTGTACACAGTAAGGAAGCGTCGTTTCCTGTAAACTGAAGATGGAGGAAGGGGGCGACAAAATGTCAGATCCATTTATTCAAAACGAACAATATAATCTCATCAAAGAACAAGTGACGCTCGTCAAAGGGAGTCGAACGCAAAGCCTGCCGCCTTCTGTCTTGCGAGCAGTCATCGACTTGGCACAATCGAAAGTGATGTATGCATTCCCTGAAGCGACGACTGAACAACTGAAGCTGTTACAGTTCGAGACGCTACAGACGAACGAAGCGTTCGACGAATACATGCAACAATTACGAGAATGGGTTCAACCGTTTCCCGTTATTTCTGCCGAGCAGCTGAAGAGTTTGTTCCCGAAACAAAAGAAGCTGCGCTTGCCGGAGTTATCCGATGTTGATTTTGGAAGACTCACGTATTTGAGTTGGAATGATGGACGTTCCGATCAAAAGTTGATGATTTGCCAATACGAAGGTCAATTGATTGGCATTGCATGTAAACCGAGTACGAATACGAAGAAAAATATATGTGCCTTTTGTAATCAGTTCACGGATGTGACGTACTGCGTTACGATCACGAAAGCGAAACAAGCGAAAAATCCGGACTATTACAAAGCCATTGGCACATATATATGTGCCGACAGTAAGACGTGCAACGAACACATCACGAGCCAAGAGGCTTTGCATACTTTTGTTCATACAGCGTTACAGGCCTGACGAGAGAGTCAGGCTTTTTATGTTGTTGAAATGGCGGCATTTACAAAAACCATACAGGGCTGTATTCATTCTGAAAATGTATCTTTACAAAAGTTCGTTAGGCTACAGAAGTAGCACATATTCGGGAGGGTTTACAGATGAAAAAGACAATGAAGAAGTTCGTTCCACTCGCAGTCGTGTCGACGCTTGCGCTCGGGGGAATCGTTGGTGTTCAACAACAAAACGAAGCAGAAGCAGCAAAGGATTCAAAGAATCATAAGGCGAAAAATGTCATCTTTATGATCGGGGACGGGATGGGCGTGCCGTATACGACAGCACTTCGTTACATGAACGACAATGAAGAGACGGTGGAGATGGAACCGATTGCCTTCGATCCACATTTGGTGGGCATGCAGTCGACGTATCCTGAAGACGATGCGGAGAACGTGACCGACTCGGCGGCGGCCGCAACGGCGATGAGCTCTGGTGTCAAAACGTATAACAACGCGATTGCCGTTGATAACGACAAAACAGATGTAAAAACGGTACTTGAACAAGCGAAAGAGAATGGAATGTCGACAGGACTTGTCGCGACGTCTGAAATCACGCATGCGACACCGGCTTCTTACGGGGCACACGAGGAGCAACGTAAGAGTGAGAATGCGATCGCCAATGATTATTATGATGATTTGATTGATGGGGAGCATAAAGTGGACGTCATGCTAGGAGGCGGAACGAAATTCTTCGAACGCTCAGACCGTAATATCGCCAAGCAGTTCCAAGAAGACGGCTACAGTTACGTCACGTCAGCAGAAGAGATGAAGCAGGACGATAACAAACAGGTACTCGGTCTATTCGCGGAAGTCGGCATGGATAAGATGATTGACCGTTCAGACGAACAACCTAGTCTTGCGGACATGACGACATCCGCTCTTGATCGACTGAAAGGGGATAAGGATGGATTCTTCCTCATGGTAGAAGGAAGTCAAATTGACTGGGCCGGACATGACAACGATGTTGTCGGCGCGATGAGTGAGATGAAGGACTTTGAGCAAGCGTTTGAGGTCGTTCGTGACTTCGCCAAAGAAAACGGTGAGACGTTAGTCGTCGTGACGGCGGATCACTCGACTGGCGGTATTTCAGTTGGGGCGGACGGGAACTATAACTGGGATCCGACTCCGATTCAAGCAGCGAAACGTACTCCAGACTTCATGGCGAAAGAAATCGAAGCTGGAGCGGACGTAGAAGCTGTCTTACGTGAGAACATTGATTTGGAATTGACGTCTGAAGAAATTACTTCTGTGAAGAAAGCGGCTGAGACGAATGACGTCACGAAAATCGACAACGCCATCGAGAAAATCTTCGATCAGCGTTCGGGAACGGGCTGGACGACGGACGGTCATACGGGTGACGACGTGCCGGTATATGCGTTCGGGCCACAACAAGAGAAGTTCGTCGGTATGAGTGATAACACCGATCAAGCAAAACGAATCTTCAACTTGTTGAAGAATAAAGGGAAAATCAAATAAGTAAGGGAATATGCTAAGACTACGCGGAATTCCTGCGTAGTTTTTTTATTGTGAGGTTGTCGTATGATAGACAGACAACCATGATTCGATTAACGAGGGGGGAAGCGGATGAAACACGCAGTGATTTTTGATATGGACGGAACATTGTTTCGGACAGATTTGATTTTAGAGTTGGCGTTGGATGAAACGTTTGAACACCTACGAAAAAATGGAGAATGGGATGGGCCGACACCGATTGACGAATACCGAAAGATCATGGGCGTACCATTGCCCGTTGTTTGGAAAACCTTGCTCCCACGACACGACGAACAAACTAGAGAAGAGGTCGATGCCTATTTCTTAACACGACTCATCAAAAACATCGAAAACGGGAATGGAGCATTATATGCAGGGGTACTCGAACTGTTTGAACAATTGCATCAAATGGGGCATTCCATCTTCGTCGCAAGCAATGGTTTGGTGGACTATTTACAAGCCATCGTCACGCACTATGAATTGGATCGTTGGATCACAGAAACTTATAGCATTCAACAAATCGACACGTTGGATAAGGGCGATTTGGTGGCTGAAATCGTGAAGAAGTATGAACTGCGGGAGGGCTTCGTGGTAGGTGACCGATTATCGGATATCTCGGCTGCACGAGCGATCGGACTCATTTCAATCGGCTGTCGTTTTGACTTCGCACAAGAAGTAGAGTTACAAGAAGCGAATTACGTTGTGAATCACTTGGCAGAAGTTCTCGATATCGTTTCAAAGGAGACGGCTTCGCTATAAGTGAATCGATTTCTGGATTGGACTCGTAAGTAAAGGACTACAACAAATCGGAGGGATCATCATGCACACGCTCTACATGAAACAAAAAGTGTTTAGCTTACGCGGACGTTTCACCATCAAGGATGCGGACGGACATGACAAATATTTCATCGAAGGTAGCTTTATGAAGTTTCCAAAATCATTCGAAATCAAAGATACGAACGATCAGACGGTCACGACAATCACGAAAAAGACGTTCAGTTTTTTACCGAAATTTTTTGTGGAAGTGGACGGCACAGATATGATGACCATCTCGAAAGAGTTCTCGTTTTTCAAACCGAAATATTCAATCGATGCAGCCGGGATCGATGTCCAAGGAGATTGGTGGGACATGGATTTTGATGTGACGAAGAACGGACATTCGATCGGAAGTGTACAAAAGAAATGGTTCTCATGGGGCGATAGTTACGAGATTCGTGTCGAAGAACCGGAGATGGAGCACCTTCTTATCTCTATCGTCGTAGCAATCGATTGCGCGAAAGCAGATCAAGCAGCGGCATCTAGCGCAGCAACATAAAGGGGAGTATCGAATGGAATTTTGGGACGTCTATACGGTCGACCGAGAAAAGACCGGTCGCACGTGGCAACGAGGAAGTCGATTGCCAGAAGGCGAGTATCACCTTGTGATTCACGTGTGTATCTTTAACGAGAAGGGCGAGATGCTGATTCAACAGCGCCAACCGTTCAAGGATGGTTGGGCCAACATGTGGGATATCACAGTCGGTGGAAGTGCCACGGTAGGAGATACAAGCCAGCAAGCCGCCATGCGGGAGCTCGAAGAGGAGATTGGACTCAAGCTTGATCTATCCCAGACGCGACCGCACCTGACAGTCAATTTTGACGAAGGGTTTGACGATATTTATTTGGTCGAAATGGAAGTGGATTTGAATGAGCTGACGCTTCAAGAATCTGAAGTACAGGCCGTGAAATGGGCGGATGAGGCGACAATTCTGCAGATGATTCAACAGCATGAATTCATACCGTATCACACACCGATGATACCGTTACTGTTTGCCATGCGAGGTCAATGGGGAGGGATTGATCATCATGCATACGTACAAGTGGATAAATGAACCGAATAGCGTGAACGGATTTGAACCGCTCACTTTTCGCACGCTGCCAGATACAGACTTTTGGCGAAATACACATTACGGATTTAACCGCATGACGGCGCATGCACGACTAACAGACGTCAAAACCCAACGATTCACATGTCGGGCGACAATCCAGATGGAACCGAGCCATACATATGATCAGGCCGGGATCGTCTTATATGTGAACGATGACCATTGGATCAAGACGTCTGTCGAGTACATTCCGGATAGACCGTCCCATCTTGGCGCAGTCGTCACCTCGTTTGGCTATTCAGATTGGTCGACACGTGATTTTTCAAATGACATGGTTCGCAATCCGTTGACGTTTGAAATCGTGTATACAGATGGAGATGTGGAGATTTTCTTTGAATATGGTGGCGGTATGCGTGAACAGCTTCGCATCGCCCATCTTCATGACGTATCGACATTACGTATCGGTCCATATGCCTGTAGTCCGGATGTGAATGCGACAGGTTTTGACGTGACATTTTCGAATTGGGAACTACGGGAAGCATCGGCGTGAGTCGGTGCTTTTTTATGTGTCAGTTTGATTTCACTTCCGAAAAGTGGTTGAAGTTTTAGCAAAGAAAAATCTATAATGGATTTATCGAAAGCGCTTTCGGAAATCACTTTCAAAAGTACGGACTGACATATGACAATCATTTATCCTAAAGGAGGACGCACGATGAAGAAATGGGTTGCACTCGCACTCGGGACAGGCCTTGCCCTATCCTTGCCACAAGAGGTGCCGGCTGAAAAGAGTTCAAAAGCCGATGACGCTAAGTGGAAACTTGTCTGGTCAGATGAGTTTAGCAAGTCTGAAATCGATCACTCGAAATGGAATTTTGAAACGGGGAACTGGATTGTCGACAAAGACGGAAATCCAGTCGCTGCCGGTTGGGGAAACAATGAGAAGCAATTTTACACGGACAAAAACGAAAACGCTTTCGTGAAAGACGGGAAGCTCGTCATCCGTGCAAAGAAAGAACAAGCATCGGATCAATTCGGTACCTATGATTACACATCGGCGAAGTTGACGACGAAGGGGACGTTCAGTAAGACATATGGTCGTTATGAAATGCGAGCCAAACTTCCAACCGGTAAAGGACTGTGGCCGGCGTTTTGGATGCTGCCAGAAGAAGACCGCTACGGTGGTTGGGCCGCATCAGGTGAAATCGACATCATGGAATCGTGGGGCAGTCAGCCAGATAAAGTCGCTGGCACGATTCACTACGGAGAAACGTGGCCGAACAACAAATATACGGGGAAAGATTATCACTTCGCAGAAGGTGACGGCATCGACAAGTGGCATACATATGCAGTCGAGTGGGAACCAGGTGAGATTCGTTGGTATGTAGACGGTCAGCTCTATCAAACACAAAACGACTGGTATGCGAAAGAAGCGAACAAAGCATCGAAATATAGCTACCCTGCACCATTCGACCAAGATTTTTACTTGATTATGAACTTGGCGGTCGGTGGATGGTTCGATGGGGATGTTGACGAGACGACACCGTTCCCGGCAGAGATGGAAGTCGATTACGTCCGCGTCTTTGACTTGAAGAACGGGAAGTATCGCGATGCTGTCGAGCCGACGTACTCGGATGAGGAAGTCGTGTTACCGGAAGGTGCGAAACAACCTTTAGAAGACGGGAACCTCGTCTATGACGAAGACTACACTGAACCGATTACGACGGTAACGAACGGTACGCAGGCGCTCAACCCGACGTATTGGAACTACGTGGCGCTTCCTGACTTTGGTGGCGTCGGTTCCATCGATGTGATCGACTTGGCAGGGTCACGTTTTGCTGACATTTCGATTGATCAAGCAGGAAGCCAACCATACTCGCATCAATTGATTCAAAACGTATCGCTCGGACAAGGTGGCCACTATAAAGTGACGTTTGACGCTAAGGCGGATGCGGCGCGTTCCATTGCCGTTAAAGTCGGTGGGGGTCCGGACCGAGGCTATGCAAAATATTCTGATGAAGGGTCATTCGATTTGACGACAGACGTTCAAACGTACTCGATGACATTCGATATGACAGAAGAGACTGACCTTGCGGCACGTCTTGAGTTCAACGTCGGACTCAGCACGTCGGGTGTCCAAATTGGGAACGTCCGTGTCGAGCAGACACCTCGTGAGGCGTTCGATCCGAATGCGACAAAACCGATGCTTGGGGACGGGAACCATGTGTATAACGGTACGTTCGACCAAGGGGTGATGGACCGCATGACGTATTGGACGTTCGACCCAGGCGTCACGAAAGGGACAGGAACGGTCGACCCGGTAGAGCGTCTCTTCCGTTTTGAAACGAACAAGAAAAAAGGAGCACCGGCTACATTGGTGCAACAAGGCATTCAATTGCAAGAGGGACATGAATACGTTCTTCGCTTCAAAGCCCGTGCGGAGCGTGTAGACGGTCTTCAAGTCGGATTGAACGGAGCAAATGGTGACGCTTATCTTCCGCTTCAGCGTGTCGCTTTATCTGAAGCATTCGATACGTATGAAATTCCGTTCACGATGGAAGCCGGAACGGACCTCATGAGTCAACTTCAGTTCATTCTCGGTTCTGAAAAAGGTGCGATTGAAATCGATGACGTCGAGTTGCGCGATGTCACACCGGTTTATATCGACCTGTCTCCACTTAAAAACGGTGCATTCACAGAAGGTCTCACCAACTGGGGCTCCTATGTACACTTTGACGCACAGGCTGCTGTCGAAGCGGTAAATGAGGCGGCACGTATCTCGATTACGCAAGAAGGGAACGAAGCGTGGAGTGTGCTCATGGAACAAGGCGGTCTTGAACTACAACAAGATCAAACCTACGTCGTCCAATTCGATGCATCCTCTACTGTCGCTCGTTCATTCGAAGTGACGTTAGAGAATGTCGGGTACTATCGCTATTTGAGCGAAGTCGTAGCGGTCACACCGGAAGCGAACACGTACACGTTTGAAGTGACGATGCCGGTGACAGATGTCACAGGATTGAAGTTCTTGATGGGACGCACAGAAGGGTCGCCACTCGGGGCTCATGACATCACAATTGACAATGTGAGTGTGACGTTGAAATAAGATGATACGTAAAACAGGAATTTCTCACGATGAGAAATTCCTGTTTTTTAGCGTTTCCGACTAATCAATCGCGCTGTCCGTAAAATCGAGGGTAGTAACTTCCGGCGTTGACGAAACGCGAGATAGCGTCCTTCCCACGACGGTTTGAACTTCTGTTTGAACTGTCGTAAGCCACTGAACGGATAGATGTAACTGATGTTTTCAAAAATGTCGGCGGCGACGCGCTCCGGCCAATGGGAGAACGTCTGCTCTCCGACCGCGGCAAGTGGTGCCACGCCGAGTCCGACATGGTCATAGCCTTCTGCGCGAGCCCATTCGATGATGTGAAGGATCAATACTTCAATCGATCCGGTCGGCGCATCATTTTTCGAACGCATCAAATCGATGGAGATGGCCCCGTCTCCCCGGAGTAGCGAAATGAAAGCCACGACGACACCGTCCGCATCTCGCAACAAGGCAATCGGATAACGTGTCAACGTTTCATAGTCGAAGAATCCGAGAGAGAAGCCTTTCTCATTTCGATTCCCAATCCATTCGTCTGAGATGTCTTTTAACTCTTGTAACAGCAAGAGGCTCGGTTCACAGACGATGTCGAACGTGATTTCCTTCTTCTCAAACTGATTGTAGAGAGAGCGCATATTTGCACGCTTCTTCCCGGATAAGGAGAAGGCCGAGACGTCAATCGTCGCCTCTTCCCCTAATTTGAAGAACGTGAATCCAGCATCATGGAGGCGGGGCATCCAATTCGGTGTGATTTGATAAAATAAAGGGATATACCCGATCCGATCTGCATCTTCAATGAATCGTGTCAAAAGAGAAGTCGCAGCCTGTTTCTCTCCTTGGATATCACCAAGGACGATGGCATGGTTCCGAGTCGTCGCAAACAACAGACACGCATCTCCTGCCTCGTTCATGTAAAAACGCTTATCTGCCATATGGGCCAAATCAAAACTGCTCGATGTGGGCTGTGTTGCCTGAAACTGTCGGATGCGATGTTCATCATAGGCCTCTCCAAGCGCCGGACGTTTCCAACGATCGAACAAGAGCAGGAGTACACTTGCTACGATTGAAGTTAACAATAAGACGAACGTCGTCAACCAACCGGCTTGATGCGATGTGAAGAATAAGTTGTCTGTACCTGCGAATGACTGCAATAAGAGGGCGTGGGTGCCGACATAGAGCAGGACGTAAATCAAGCTTCGGATGAGACGTCCTGTCGTTAAAATCGAACGGTATCGGACGTGTCGTTTACGTGTCAACCAGACGAACATCGCAAACCCGATGACGACGAAGGTCTCAAACAGGTTTAACCCACGAGCGATGACTCCGATGGTCGCCAAGATGAAGGCAGTGTTGAGTAACCAGAGTGTTCGTTTTGTCCGAACATACATGCCATAGACGGATAAAAACATGAGAAGTCCGGCACTCAATAAGAAAAGGGTCCCAATCCATTCAAACAAGCGATTCACTTCATAGAGCGGCGTCACGCTCGGGAGAAGCGTCTGGAACCAAATCAACAGACTGCTCATGAGTGCGATGAGACTTCCAGTCAAGCGTCCAATCTTCGCAAGCGTCCGCGAAACGACGCGCCAGACGACGGTCCCAATCTCATAAGAAGACCCGATGATTGGCCGATACTCGATTTGTTTGACGACCTGATCTCCGAATGCGATGGCTGCGAGAAAAAGTCCAATTAAAAAGGGAACGACAAAATAAACGAATCGATAGATGATTAGTGAAGACAAAACGATGTCTTGATGAATCCCAAGTTGAGTCATCCCAACGAGATACAGTAAGTCAAACGTTCCAGCACCCCCAGGGACGAGGGAGACGACACCGACGACCGTCGCGACGATGAATACCCCGAAGAGTTGCACGAACGAAGCCGAACCGTCTAGTAACGTCAAAGCATAAATGGCGACGAATCCTGCGGTGACCCATTCTGCGAGTGAAGTCATCGTATACCCGAGCAGAGTAGACCATCCGACGTTTGATCGGCGTGATGTGACGAATAAATAAAACGGGAGCATCGCACTCACGGCGAGTAACACCGGCCAAATCCATGGTTTCGTACCGACGAGCCCACCAGCTGGAAAGATTCCGAGGAGCACACCGATGGAAAGAATGGACAGACCACTGATGAGTGTCGGGGTCATCCAACCGATGGCACGGAGCAAGCGTTTCGTATCTGTATAGGGACGGTAGAGGGAGGTACGAAGGGCAATCCCAATCACGCCGCCGAAGCCGAGCATCCCGTTCATCGAGTTCGTGATCCACGCTGTTTGAACGATTTTTCGTTTCGGTAGCTCGATATGTAAAGAGCGTAGCAGGAAATAGTCATAGCCCGTCATCGTCAAGACTGCGAATCCACCGAGCAGGATGAGTGTGAACTGTTCCCAACCGGTCAGTTGTTTCAATGTCGTGAAGGCGGTCGCGAGCGAGAGGTCTTTCAACTCTTGTCCGCTCTGAATCAAAATCAAACCGATTAACGCTATAGGAATGAGCCATTTTAATTGTTTCCATGAAAAACGAGTACGCATTGCAATCTTCTCCTTATCTGCCATAGGACTGACAGCAGCTTCTGTCTAAATCGTACTATAGGATACGATTGAAATCTGTAAAACGTTTCAAAAAGAGGGGATTGTAAGCGCAAGAAAGAGGACGAAATGTTGATTTTAGATTTGCTACAGTGAGAGGAGAAAGGGGTGTGGAGATGCTGACGTTTGACGAAAAGTGGGCGAAAGTGCTCGCCTGCGATGCAACTTACGATGGATTATTCTATACAGCCGTGAAAACGACAGGAATTTATTGCCGACCTTCGTGCCGATCCCGCAAACCGAAGAAAGAGAACGTTGATTTTTATTTAACGAGAGAAGAAGCGGAGATGAACGGTTTCCGACCGTGCAAGCGATGTCAGCCCGAAGTCGAGCATGCCCCACACCGTGCGCTCGTTCAACAAGTGACGACATATCTCCTGAACCATTACAAACAACCCATTCGCCTCGAACAGATTGCCGAACATGCCCAACTGAGCCCTTTTCATTTGGAGCGGACATTCACTCAAGCGACAGGAGAGACACCGAGGCAGCTACTAGAACGGATTCGGATCGACAAGGCGGCATATTTATTACGAACGACCGATATGAGTAATCTGACGGTCTGCTATGAGGTCGGGTTTCAAACACCATCGAACTTTTACCGCGTGTTCCGGCAAGTAAAAGGCTGTACACCGAACACATTTCGAAAAGGAGAGGACATATGACGGAGATGCTACTTGCTGTACAGCAGCCGTTTGATTTTCAAGAGTGTCTCGTCTTTTTGAGTCGGTCAGAACAAGAAGTGCTCCATGTGACAACGCCTGACACGGTTCGAAAGCTGATGCGAATCGGGGAAAGGCTCATCCTGATCGAGCTTCAAGAAGCGGAGCATCACATTCGTGTACGGTTCCCAGTCGATGAAGTATCAGAGACAGAAAAGGAACGTGTCGCACGTGAGGTACGAGACTGGTTAGACCTTGAGCGCGATTTGAAGCCGTTTGAAACGATGGGGGCGAAAGATGAATTGCTGGCTCCTTTGATTGAAGCACATCGCGGATTACGGATGATTGGCTTCCCAGATTTGTTCGAAGCACTCGTTTGGGCCATCATCGGACAACAAATCACCTTGTCGTTTGCTTATACGATTAAACGGCGCTTCGTTGAACGCTATGGAGACCAACGAGTCGTCGAAGAAAGAACGTACTCGATGTTCCCGCGGGCGGAGCGAATCGCCTTGCTCGAACCGGAAGAGTTACGTGAGCTTCAGTTCAGTCGCAGGAAAGCTGAGTATGTCATTGATATTGCACGGGAAATAACGAATGGAGACCTGTCAAAAACGGCTTTACAATCACACTCTTCAGCTGATATCCGTCAACGGTTACTCGCGATAAGAGGTGTCGGAGCATGGACGGCAGACTATGTGTTGATGAAGTGTTTTCAGGACGCATCAGCCTTTCCGATTGCGGATGTCGGATTGCATCAAGCGATTCAGCATCAGTTAGGGACAGCGAAGAAACCAACGATTGAAGAAGTGAAGCGTTACGGTGAATCGTGGCAAGGTTGGGAAGGATACGCGACATTCTATCTGTGGAGGTCATTATATGGGAACGTATAAATTAGACGTGGAGACACCGATTGGCGTCCTAGAAATCATCGGGACGGAGCAGGTCGTTCAATCGATCTTATTCGTCGAACGGGAAAGCAAACGAAGTATGGAGCAAGATGTACCAAATGTATTGCGACAGTGCCGGGATGAACTAAACGCCTACTTTCGTGGCGAGCGTATGACGTTCACGTTCCCGACTGAGCAAATCGGGACAACGTTTCAGCATGACGTGTGGGATGCGTTACAAACCATCCCGTATGCGGAGACGGCTTCTTACCGCGAACTTGCCGAACGCGTGAAGCGACCTACGGCTGTTCGCGCAGTCGGAGCAACGAACGGACGCAACAAACTGAGCATCGTCGTGCCTTGTCATCGCGTCATCGGATCGACTGGGAAATTGACGGGCTATGCCGGTGGACTTTGGCGAAAAGAATGGCTCTTGCAACATGAAAAACAAGTCGCACATCAACCCCAGTAAAAAAACATTTCCCCCTCCAAATCTGCTACACTAGAAGAGGTCCTATCGTGACGTCGGAATCGACGAAGTTATAGGATGATTCCCGTCACTTATGGAGAAAGTTTTGGAGGAATGCATGATTAAATTATTAGCAGATTCGACGTGTGACTTATCAGATGCAGTGCTTGAACAGTACAACATCGGGGTCGCGCCGTTGATCATCACCATGAATAATATGTCTTACCAGGACCGGGTGGATATCCAGCCGGATGATTTTTACGGAATGTTGGAAGCGCTCCCGGAATTCCCAACGACGGCGATGCCGAGCCCAGCGACGTTCTTACGATTGATGGAAGATGCGGTCGCTGCCGGCCATGAGGAGATTTTATGTATCTGCATGTCGAGTGGGACGAGCGGATCGTATCAATCGGCAGTCATCGGAAAAGAGTACTTTGAAGAAGCGCATCCTGACTCACCTGTCAAAATCCATGTCGTCGACTCTCGTTCGATGAGTCATGGTAGCGGCTGGCTGTTGCTGAAGAGCGCACAGATGCGTGAAGCCGGTGCGACGTTCGAAGAGCTCGTTGACTTCAATGAGACGTACAAGACGAAAGTGAAGCACTTCTTATCCGTAGATGACCTCGACCACTTGATCAAAAGCGGACGAATCTCAAACGCGAGTGCTATCATCGGGAAACTACTGATGGTAAAACCCATCATGAGTATGAAAAACGGGAAAGGTGCCATTGTTGCCAAGGAACGAGGCACCCGTAAAGTGCTGAAGCATTATACGGACGAGTTCGTGAAACGCGTCAACCCGGACATCACGAATTTCGTGATCATCGGGTACACATCGGACCAACGGATTGCGGAGAACTTAAAAGTGAAGCTCGAAACCGAAACCGATTTTGCCGGCGAGATTTACCTTATGCAGATGGGTGTCTCGGTCGGGACACATGTCGGGCTTGGTGCCATCTCGATGTTTTTCGTAGAGAAGTGACAAAAGCCGTCTCATCGCGAGACGGCTTATTTGTTTGGCCAAATATGCTCGATGACCGGTGTGCTGTCGTGATAATCGAGACGATAGACATCTGGGTTACGCATCTTACGCCATGTCTCAAAGTCATATTGCGGGTCGAGATGTTGCAATAAGAGTGCGAGCAGATTGCCGTGTGTCACTAATAGGGTCGAAGCATGCGGAGCTTTGGCGTGCTCGACGACTTGTAGGATGCGCTGCGTCGCCTCCTCAGCCGATTCGGCACCAGGCAGTTTGAACGTCGGGTCGCTGAATGACTGACGTAATGGGGTCAGCCAGTCTTCGAGCGGTTCGTGAGATAGGATGCGTTCTCTCAGTAACGGTTCACGTTCAATCGAGAGCTGATGCGCATCGGCGAGTGGCGTGACCGAAGCGACTGCACGGGTATAATCGCTTGAGATGATCCGGTCGATTGTGAGTTCAGAAAAGAAATCGCGAAGCCATAAAGACTGGGCGTGACCGTCTTCTGTGAGCGGTGCGTCAGGTTCTTGGCCCGCGGCTGAGCAGTGGCGAATCAAATAGAGTGTGGGCATATGGATTCTCCTTGATCATTTTTAGTGAAAAGCCAATAATGAAATATATGTAAAACTATTTCATATCATAGAATATATTTCAATTTACTTAATGATAAGTAGGAGGAACAAATGGATCATTTGAAAAGACAATTAGAAAACTCTCTTTATACTGGGTTTATAGATAAAGATCATTATCATTCTAGTCCGTTTAAACCAGAACTTTTAGTAAACGAACGAGTTAAAAGACAGGATGTATTGACCGCGTTACTCGATGAATTGAAAATTTGTAAGAAGTTTCGATTTGCTGTTGCGTTCATTACAGAATCAGGACTGGCAACACTTAAATCAACATTATATGACTTAAATCAAAAAGGTATTCGAGGCGAGATTATCACTTCTACATATCAACTGTTTAATCAGCCAAAAATGTTCAAAGAACTTTTGAAAATTTCGAATGTTGACGTAAAAATTGCAGATGTGAATGCATTTCATTCAAAAGGATATATTTTTCAACATGAAGGCTACTTTTCATTAATTGTTGGTAGTTCAAACTTAACTGCAGGAGCATTAAAAACAAACTACGAATGGAATATTAAACTAACATCTCATGAAAACGGTGAAATTGTTCAACACTTTTTCAATCGATTCGAAACAATGTGGAATGAATCGATTCCTCTAACCTTAGAATGGATTAAAGCCTATGAAAATGTATATCGTCCAATGGTTAGAGATCGAGTTGCTGAGTTTCCAAGTATGCACGATTTTAATCAAGTCAAGCGGGAGCTTGAAATTAAGCCGAATGACATGCAGCGTTCTGCTTTAGACGGTATTGACGCAGTCCGACAGCAAGGTCATCAACGCGCACTTGTTGTATCAGCTACGGGGACTGGGAAAACATACTTAGCTGCATTTGATGTTCGTCGATATGAACCGAAGCGAATGTTATTTGTAGTCCATCGTGAACAAATTTTGAAAAAAGCCATAAATGATTTTCATAAAGTGATTGGTGGGAACATTGAAGATTACGGTATATTGTCAGGAACAAGTCGAGTAATTGACTCTAAATATGTGTTTGCAACGATTCAAACCATCTCAAAGGATGAAACTTTATATCAATTTGCACAAGAAACTTTTGATTACATGTTGATTGATGAAAGTCATCGGGCCGGAGCCAATACATATCAAAAACTGTTAGAATATTTCACTCCGAAGTTCTTACTTGGAATGACCGCTACTCCTGAACGATCAGATGGATATGATTTGTTCAGACTATTCGATTACAACATTGCATATGAAATTCGTTTACAAGAAGCACTTGAAGAAAATATGCTATGTCCATTCCATTATTTCGGGGTAACTGATCTTGAAATTGATGGGGAGCAAAAAGAAATTGAAGTGTTCCAAAAACTTGTATCAACTGAAAGAGTTGAGCGGATTATTGAAAAGATTAAATACTACGGCTATTCAGGTGAAAAGTTGCGAGGACTAATGTTCTGCAGTTCTAAAAAAGAAGCAATATATTTGTCTGAGCAATTAAATGCTCGAGGCTTTAAAACATGTGCTTTAACCGGGAATGATGCTCAAGCAAAACGAAAGCAAGAGGTAAATAATCTAGAACAGGGATTACTCGACTATATTCTCACTGTGGACATATTTAACGAAGGGATCGATATACCAAGCATTAATCAAGTTGTAATGCTTCGACAAACTGAATCGAGTATTATCTTTATTCAACAATTAGGAAGGGGCTTACGAAAGCATAAATCTAAACGATATGTAACCGTTATTGATTTTATAGCAAACTATAAAAATAATTATTTAATTCCAATTGCTCTCTCAGGTGATCGTTCTCAAAATAAAGATTCTATTCGTCGTAAAGTAATCGATCGGAGCTATATCTCTGGTACATCAACTATTAATTTTGAAGCGGTTGCTAAAGAACGAATTTATGAATCAATCAACCAAGCAAGATTAACCGATTTAAAAACTTTAAAAGAAGCATATCAGAACTTGAAAAATCGATTAGGTAGACAACCTATGTTGACTGACTTTATAGATAATCACTCAATGGATCCGGTTGTTATAGCAACTAAAAATGGACATTATGGTGCTTTTTTAAGAGTTGTTGAAAGTGAAGTGCCTCCTCTTTCGAAAGAAGAAGAGCAAATTTTACTTATGGCAACCCAAGAACTTTTATCAGGTAAAAGAATACATGAGATTTATTTGTTAAAACTTTTGGTATCTGATCTCTCTATAAGTAAATTCAATTTTATTAACTACTTACATGATCATCATGTTCGAGTAGATGATGCAACGCTCAAATCAGTAGAGAATGTATTATCTTTAAATTTCTTTAACGATGCAGACCGAAAGAAATATAGTAATAAGCCGTATATTGAATTTGATCGTGACACGTATCGATTATCTTCACATATACAAACTATGTTACAAAATGAGTGGTTTGCTAAGTTATTAAACGACTTACTAGAAGCATCAATCCTAAGAAGTAAACGATATAATCAAACAAAACCGTTAACGAGATTGGAAAAGTATACGAGAAAAGATGTATGTCGATTATTAAATTGGGAAAAAGAAGAGCAATCTACAATGTATGGTTATAAAGTTAAGCATCATACATGTCCTATATTTGTAACGTATCATAAAAGTGAAGACGTTGAAGCTAGTGTTAATTATGGTGATTCCTTTATTAGTCCAGAGGTATTTCATTGGTATACTCGAAGTCGAAGAACCACAAAATCTGAAGAAGTACGTAAAATTATTGATTCAGAGAAAGAAAACATTGATATCCATCTATTTGTGAAAAAAGATGACGATGAAGGCGGAGATTTTTATTATTTAGGTGAAGTGAAACCCGATCAACAATCTATACAAAACACAACAATGCTAAATAAAAATGGTCAAGAACTTCCTGTAGTCACGATGAATTTAATGCTAAAAGAGAGTGTCGATCAACAGATATATGATTACTTGCATGAGAAAACACATTAAAAAAAGCCGAGGCGTACCTTATACGTTCTCGGCTTTAGTTATTTGATTAATCACATCATTTACTGCAGGTATGTCGGCTGGTGCCCATACAAGAGAATGTAAATTTTCACGCTTTAGCCAGATTAATGCATCATGTTCTGTTGCTACGGGATTTCCTGATTTTAATTCAGCACGTAGTGAAATCAATTGAATAATAAAAGACTCATATTCATGAACGTGTTCGTTAATGATTTCATGCGCAGTAATTTCGCATTGTAGTTCTTCGTATATTTCACGCTCGAGTGCTTCTTGTAGATTCTCACCATCCTCGACTTTTCCTCCGGGAAATTCCCACATATTTGGAATTAGCATTGTTGTTGAACGAAGTGCACAAAGAATTTCCTTTTTTTCATTTTCAATAACTGCTGCTACCACTTTTACTGTTTTTTTCATTGATACTCCCTCATTTTTGAGATTTGATTACATCCATCATAACATTCGTCTTTTCATTATAAATTCAAACTTCACTTAAAGAATTTTTTCGCACTAAACCCCTTATCATTCATCACAAAAGAGTTATAATCGGTATAACGATTATAAAATATATGATTGAGGAATGGGGATTCTTCAATCGTATGACAAAAAATTCAGGGGATAAGGATGGGGTTTTCATGAGCAGTACGCAAACGAGAACAGACGTCATTTTGATTGGGGCAGGGATTATGAGCGCAACGCTCGGTTCACTCTTTAAAGAGCTCGTACCGGAGTGGAACATCAAAGTGTTCGAAAAGCTCGATGCAGCAGGGGAAGAAAGTTCAAACGAATGGAATAACGCAGGTACGGGACATGCCGCACTTTGCGAATTAAACTATACAACAGAGAAAGCAGACGGGACGATTGACATCTCCAAAGCGGTCAACGTCAACGAGCAGTTCCAAATCTCGCGCCAGTTTTGGGCGCACCTCGTCAAGCAAGGACTGATTGAAAATCCAGGAGCCTTTATTCGTTCAATCCCACATATGAGCATGGTCCAAGGGGAGAAGAACGTCGATTTCTTGAAACGCCGTTTGGAAGCGCTCACAACGAATCCGTTGTTTGAAGGGATGGTCTTATCAGACGATCCGAGTCAATTACAGGAATGGATCCCGCTCATCATGGACGGACGGACATCGGATGAACCGATTGCCGCGACGAAAATCGACTCAGGAACAGACGTGAATTTTGGCGCATTGACACGTATGTTGTTTGACCATCTCACATCGAACGGGGTCGAGCTCAACTACGGTCATAGCGTCGAGGACGTGAAGCGCCTCGAGAACGGTCATTGGGAAGTGAAAGTGAAAGACATGTCTCGGAATACGATTGAGACGCATACGGCACCGTTTCTCTTTATCGGAGGCGGTGGTGGCAGTTTGCCGCTCTTACAAAAGACAGGGATTCCGGAATCGAAACAAATCGGTGGATTCCCGGTCAGCGGCCTCTTCCTCGTTTGCAAAAATCGTGAGGTCATCGAGCAACATCATGCGAAGGTCTACGGAAAGGCGAAAGTCGGGGCACCACCGATGTCGGTCCCTCACCTCGACACCCGCTTTATCGATGGACGCAAAGAGTTGCTGTTTGGACCGTTCGCCGGCTTCACGCCGAAATTCTTAAAAACAGGATCGAACTTGGATTTGATTCGTTCGGTCAAGCCGAACAACGTCATCACGATGCTTGCCGCAGGGGCGAAAGAGATGCCACTTACGAAATACTTGATCGAGCAGGTACTCTTATCTCACGACAAACGGATGGATGAACTCCGTGAATTCATCCCAAATGCCAAGAATGAAGATTGGGAGATCGTCGTGGCAGGGCAACGTGTGCAGGTCATCAAAGATACACCGCAAGGAAAAGGAACGCTTCAATTCGGAACGGAAGTCGTCAGTGCCGAAGATGGGTCGGTCGCGGCGCTTCTCGGTGCTTCTCCAGGCGCATCGACGGCCGTGCACGTCATGTTGAAAGTGCTCGAGCAGTGCTTCCCGCAACACTTACCGGAGTGGGAAGCGAAAATCAAAGAAATGGTACCGTCGTATGGATTGAAGCTGTCGGAACACCCGGATTTATTCAAGACGATTCACGAATCGACGGCGGTCACGCTCGGTTTAGAGGAAAAGGACATGGTCCACAATTAATTGATTCAAGACGAGCATACAATCGTATGCTCGTCTTTTGTATAGAAAAAAGCGACCTCCTATCGGGCCGCTCATACCATTTTGAGAAACGTCTTTGCCTGCTGTTCGAGTGTAGCGGCTGAATCTGCTAATTTTTCGAACTCTCGGACCGTATGCTCGAGTTGTCCCGAGCTATCTTTGACTTTATGAGAAATTCGTCCGATGCTCATCGACACGTCATCGATGCGTTTCACAATGCCTTCAATGTTGTTGTTCACTTCTGTAATGGAGAGTGAGACTTTGTTTGAAAGATTGCGCACCTCTGTCGCGACGACATTGAAGCCGCGTCCATGTTCACCTGCGCGTGCCGCCTCGATTGCGGCATTGAGTGCGAGAAGGTTGGTTTGGGCAGCGATTTCACGAATCGTTCGGACAATATCCGTGATCGTCTTCGCCTCTTGTTGGAGAGCATGTAAATGCTCTAGGTTTTGAGTCGACTCTTGTTCAATCAGTTTGACGTTTTCGAGTACGTGTTCTCCGTCTTGTTTCCCGATTTGGGACTGGGCAGATAAGTATTCAGACGTCTCTTGAAGATTATTCGCCATGTGGAGTACGTCTTGTTGCCGTGACGTGATATCGGCTGCAATCTTTGAGACGCCGATGACGTTCTGGTGGGCATCATCGAAGATCGGCATGTAGGTCGCCTCTAGCCAGACACTATGACCATCAGCGGCACGTCGTTCAATCTTGTCGTGATAACTCAACCCTTGCATGAGCTTACGCCAAAACAGGTCGTATTGGGGACTGTTCGCGAACTCGGGCAAGCAAAGATCACGATGGGGGCGTCCCATCAGTTCCTTGACTTCGTAGCCCATCGTTTTGGCAAAAATCTCATTGACGTAGGCGACACGGCGATTTTCATCAAAGCGAATGATGGCCAGATTGTTTTCGATTGCCCGAACGACGTGCGTGTCGGTGACATGGGTCGTACTAGAGTGCAGTTGCATCCTAACATCCTCCCTATATCATAAGGTATATTTGTTTTAGGATACCCGAAAAATGTAAAAAAAAGTATATTATTTTAATAGAACAAAAAAAGACCACTTCCACTGGAAGAGGTCAAGGTGTGAGTGTCGCCATGCTTTCATGTAAGTACTCGCCAATCGTGCGCTCGATGTCGCTCTCTGAACGCTCGAGGGCAAGGGAGAGCTCTTTCACCAAAATCGTTTTGGCATTCTCTAAAATTTTACGATCTTGTTCGTATAGCTTTTTGTTCGCTTGAAGCGCCTCGATTTGTCGACGGCTCAATGTATTGACCACTTGGGCAATCTCGTGACGGTTTCCTGAATGCACGACATTCAAAAATTCACGATTGCGATTGTTGGAATGTGGATTCCATTCCACGCCAGGCGAGCGGAACGACTCTAAAATCTCTGATGCCTCGTCTGCTTCCAGTAACGTCAACATCATCACGTTGTCATTATCGACAGGAATGCTGATTTGCAACTTTTGTGAGTTGTTGATGGGGTGAAGCGTATAGTACGATTTCGTCTCTCCTGCGACCGTTTTGTCCGAAATGTCGTCGATGCGACATACTCCATGGGTCGAGTAGATGATTAAGTCTCCAGTTTTAAACAAGTCGATCACCTCTTCCTTACCTCTAAGCATAGTCATTCAGAAGATGAAATGTCAACTCGGTTGACGTTTTTGTCCATGTATGCATATGAAAAACCGTGTCACCATCAAGCTGACACGGTCATAGTTTCCAATCCAAGCGTAGAATGGTTTTCAGTTGTTCAAACGCCTCTTGGCCGATGCTTTCTTGGATCCGTTGCTCAAGTTGTGCTTTGAGCGTCTCGTTTTGCTCATAACAAGTGTGACCGAGCGAGGTCAACTCGATACATTTGTCTTTTCGATTTTGTGGATGGTCTGTCACGAGAACGAGCGCTTTACTCTCTAGGTTCTTGATCAGTTTATGAGTCGCTTGTCGAGAAATATGGACACTGTGCGTGACTTCGGCAATTGTTGTTTTCGACTGATAAAGTGTCGCGAGAATATACCACTCCGAGTTC
This sequence comes from Exiguobacterium sp. S3, assembly GCF_018617295.1. GTDB lineage: Bacteria > Bacillota > Bacilli > Exiguobacteriales > Exiguobacteriaceae > Exiguobacterium > Exiguobacterium profundum. The sequence goes on along the minus strand of NZ_JACSJW010000004.1, from coordinate 248,350 downwards.
GAGAGTTGGATATCACTTTGTTCATTCCAAGATTGTTCACTCATGCGTCGAACTTGATCATTTCGCTCTGACAATAAATCAAGTAGACGGGTTGACGTTGATGGAGTCAAATCAAGTCACTCCTCTTTCATTTCCGGCTTTTAGACGTTCCTAACTATACAAAAGCAACTATACCCCGTCAACGTCAATCTAGAACAAAACGAGGCACGAGGCCCCGTTCCGATTAGCAGTCTTTATTTTTGAAGTCGATGACCATGCGTCCTTGGACTTTCTCTTGCTCCATCTCTTCGAACACGTCTTGCACCTCGTGAAGACAGCGTTTATGAACAACAGGCACGACGAGCCCTTCTGCCCCGAACTGGAAGGCTTCTTCTAAGTCTTTACGTGTCCCGACGAGTGAGCCGACGACTTCGATTCCATCGAGGACGAGACGAGGGATGTTCAAGTCCATCGTTTCAGAAGGAAGACCGACGGCGACCACTTTCCCACATGCTCGGACTGCATTGACTGCAGAATTAAAGGCGATTTTTGAGACGGCTGTGACGACAGCGGCATGAGCCCCACCGAACTTCTCTTGTACGATGTCAGCTGCATCTCCTTCAGTCGATGGGTTAATCGTCAAATCAGCTCCACTCTCTTTGGCGAGTTCGAGCTTATCATCGTTCAAATCTACGGCGATGACGTGTGCGTTGAAGACGTGTTTCGCATATTGGATGGCCAGGTTGCCGAGTCCACCGCAACCGTAGATGACGACCGTCTCCCCAGGTTTCACGTCGGCAACTTTGATGGCTTTATACGTCGTGACGTCGGCACATGTGATGCTCGAAGCTTGCGCAGGGTCCAATCCGTCAGGTACTTTGATGGCATAGTCGGCCACGACGATACTTTGTTCAGCCATCCCGCCGTCCACGCTATATCCGGCATTTTGAACGTTTCGACAGAAAGTCTCTCGGCCTGTCGTACAATATTCGCAACGACCACATGCATGATACATTCAAGCGATACTGACGCGATCGCCAACTTTCAAACTCGTGACATCGTCGGCGATTTGAGATACGATCCCAATCCCTTCATGACCGAGCACGCGTCCTTGGACATCTCCGAAATCACCAGCTGCGACGTGAAGATCCGTGTGACATACGCCACAGTACTCGACATCGACGAGCGCTTCGCCTGCTTGTAATGGACGTAGTTCCTTTTCGACAACTTCGATGTTGGCCTTGCTTGCTGAATTGACAATGACTGCGCTCATGTTTGAACACACTCCTTGTGAAAATTTAGCGAACCTGATGGAAAACCCTTCTCAATCACATCGTCAGGATAGCACAAAAAATGGAATGAAAACGCTTTATTTTTATAGGGCATTTGTCTGAAAGATGAACTTTTCTCACACAAAGATTTAGGGAAATAGAGATAGAGAAAGTAGACGAAAGGAGTGTTATTTATATGACACGAATAGCGTTATTTCACACATATAAATCAAAGATTTTGCAGCTATCAAATTTAGAAGAAGAGACGTTGAAAAATGAAGACTTTTTGTTAGACCGTGATGAAAAGAAACAACTTGAGATCTATTACGCACCGTTTGAATACATCAATCCAAACGCGAAAGTCGTCATCGCGGGAATCACGCCAGGCTTGTATCAAATGCGTCAGTCGTTCGAGGCAATCCGTGACTTGAAGGATGCAACAGACGAAGAGGCGCTTCGAGCCGTCAAACAACGTGGCAGTTTTTCCGGTCCGATTCGAAAGAACTTAGTGACGATGCTGGATGATTTGGAGTTACATCATCATTTGGGAATTGAATCATCCCTCGATTTGTTTGGATCAGCGAACCATCTCGTTCAAAACACGGCGGTCCTCCCTTATCCCGTCTTCTATAAAGGCAAGAACTATAACGGATCGAGCCCGGATATGATTCGAACAGAGCTGTTTCGACCATACGTAGAAGGAATCTTCGCAGAAGAGATGGCCCATCTTCAAGATGCACTCATCCTACCGATGGGCGTGAACGTGAGGCGAGCCGTGGAGTTATTGGTTGAGCGAGGGCTCTTGGATCAAGATCGCGTAGTGAGTGGGTTTCCACATCCGTCTGGTGGGAACGGTCATCGCCATCGCATCTTCGCCGAAAATCGAGACGCCATGAAACGACACATTGCTGAACATTTCAAAAGACATCCACTCTGAACCGCAGGGGGGTTCTTTTCATGTGAGCACATGAACTGACACCGACTCTTTACTTCGATAAAATGATAAACGGTTGACTCACTCACGAGATGTAGAAAGGATGTCCGCCATGATCACATTGTCGTCCGTCCATAAGCGTTATGGACAAGAGATGGCCGTCCGCGATGTATCGCTTCATATTCGAAAAGGGGAGATTTACGGCATCATCGGCGCGAGCGGTGCCGGGAAGTCGACGCTTCTTCGATTGATGAATTTGTTGGAGAAACCGGATGCTGGGAGCGTCACGGTCGATGGCGACCAGTTGACCGAACTCTCCAACCGGGAACTACGCAAGAAGCGACATCGAATCGGTATGATTTTTCAACAATTTAATCTTGTTGCGAATAAGAACGTCTTTGATAACGTCCTCGATTCACTGAAGCTTGCCAAACGGACGAAATCATCATGGGAGACACGCGTGATGGAATGTCTCCGGTTCGTTGGACTCGAAGCGTATCGCGATAAATATCCTTCCCAGTTGAGTGGGGGACAGAAGCAACGTGTCGCGATCGCAAGGGCACTCGCGAGCGAACCGAGCGTACTCCTCTGCGATGAACCGACCTCTTCTCTCGACCCGAATACGACGGCAGAAGTGCTGCGTGTCCTCGAGTCGGTCAACGAACAACTCGGTGTCACCGTCGTTCTCGTCACGCATGAGATGGATGTCATCCGTCAAATCTGTCATCGCGTCACCGTCATGGCAGACGGATCCGTTCATGAGACGATTGAGAGGGAGCCGACAGGGGTGGTCACCATTGATCAGAATCCAAGTTGGTTCGTCGAACAGTTGCGAGAGGAAGGTGAAGCGAATGCCTGAAATCTTGGTCCGCTATCAATCAGAGATTTGGCAGTCCATTGCCGAGACGTTCATTATGGTCGGGGTATCGATTCTCGCCGCTATTCTAGTCGGATTGCCATTAGGCACGTGGCTTTACCTTTCGCGTAAAGGACAATTGTTAGAGAATCAAATCGTCTTCTCCGTCCTCAATCTGGTCGTGAACATCGTCCGGTCTTTCCCGTTCTTGTTACTCGTCGTGTTTTTGATTCCATTTACACGGCTTATTATCGGGACGGCCATCGGAACAGCAGCAGCGACAGTGCCGCTCTCCATCATTGCCATTGCACATTATGCGCGCCTCGTCGAACAGTCGTTGATTGATGTCCCACGCGGGGTCATCGAAGCGGCACTCTCGATGGGCGCAACGGTTAAAGACATCATCTTTAAGTTTCTATATGTGGAAGCCCGGTCCGGTCTTGTCCTTGGATTGACTACATCCATCATCAGTTTTATCTCATACTCGACGATTATGGGAGTCGTCGGGGGTGGTGGCATCGGTGACTTTGCCATCCGTTATGGATATCAACAATTTCAGACAGAACTCATGCTCTATATGATTCTCATCATGCTCGTCTTCGTACAGTTGATTCAATTCACGGGCACGACCGTGGCACGCATCATCGACAAACGCTAAATAGAAAGTAGGAAATGAATATGAAAAAATTGATGGCTCTTCTTGCCTCACTCACACTCGTCCTCGCAGCATGTGGGAACGATACAGAAACACAAACGGAACAAGCAAATGAACCACAGACATTGAAAGTCGCATCACTCATCCCACCGATGACAGATATGCTTGAAATCGCGAAAGAACAGCTCGCGGAAGACGACATCGAACTCGAAATCGTCGTTCTCGGAGACAACGTTCAACCGAACTCGGCACTTGCGGCGAAAGAAGTCGATGCGAACTTCTTCCAACACGTTCCGTACATGGAGGAGTTCAACCGCAGCAACGATGCGAATCTCGTTCCAATCGAACCGATTTATTTCGCAAACTATGGTGTATACGCAAAAAACTATGACAAGATGGAAGACATTCCGGAAGGCGCAACGATTGCGATCGCCAACGACGTATCGAACATCGACCGTTCGCTCTCCCTTCTCGCACAACATGATGTGATCGAGCTCGGAGAGAAAGAAGGCACGTACTATACACAGGCCGATATCACATCGAACCCGAAAAACTTCAAATTTGAAGAAGTCGACTTATTGATGCTCGCGCGCGCGTACGATGATGTCGATGCGGTCTTGATGACACCGGCTTACGCTGCACCGCTCGGTTTGACACCGAAGAGTGACGCACTCTTAACAGAAGGCGTCGAGAATGATTTCGCCATCACGCTTGTCGCACGTGAAGACAACCAGGATGACGAAGCGATCCAAAAACTCGGCGAAGCGCTCACAAGTGACGAAGTCCGTGCGTTCTTGCAAGAAAACTATGATGAAACGGCCATTCCGGCGTTTTAAACAAAAAGATTGAGCCATCTAGGCTCAATCTTTTTTAGTACTCTTCGTATTCTCGCGGGTCTTGGTCATCGATGCGACCATCCTGCTTCGTCAACGCATTGAGCGTCTCCATCTCTTCATCCGTCAATTCGAAGTTGAAGACGTCGAGATTCTCTTTTTGGTGCAACTCGCTAGACGAGCGGGCGAGCGGGATGACACCAAGCTGCACGTGCCAACGCAAGATGACTTGAGACACGCTCTTTCCTTTTTGTTTGGCGAGCTCGGTGATCTTTTCGTCATGGATGACCGTGCGGGCGCGACTGAGCGGGCTCCACGCTTCTGTGATGATGCCGCGTTCTTTATCGGCTTTCCGCTGTTCGACTTGAGAGAAGTACGGGTGTAACTCGATTTGGTTAATGACCGGTGTTTCTCCCGTTTCTTCAATCAAGCGGTCAAGGTGCTCCGGCATGAAGTTCGATACCCCAATAGAGCGGATCCATCCGTTTTTCTTCGCTTGAATCAAGGCACGCCATGCCTCAACGTACTTGTCTTGTTTCGGGTTTGGCCAATGCAAGAGGAACAAATCCCAATAGTCGAGGTTCGCTCGATATAGGGACTCTCGAATCATCTCGAGCGCCTGATCGTAGTCATAATATTGCGCGCGCAGTTTCGATGTTAAGAAAAGTTGTTCACGCGGGATGCCGGATTGGCGAACCGCTTCACCGACCGCGCCTTCATTATCGTAGCGAATCGCCGAATCGATGAGTCGATATCCGTTCCGGATGGCGCACGTGATGGCGTCGACCCCTGCTTCACCTTTTAAATAAACCGTCCCGAGTCCGATGGCCGGAATCTCATAACCGTCATGTAGCTTGATTGTTGGAATACCCATCAAATGCCTCCCCATTCAAAATCCGTTCTCTTCTCCGCTATTCCACTTTCCTTGGAAATGAAACGTTTGAATGTGAGGTCAACGTCGAAACGCTTTGATCAAACCTTCTGCTAAATCGAGAATACACACGATGATGATGGTGAGTAAGACACTCCAGACGCCCCAACGACTGATTGTTTCAAGGTCGGCGTTGATTTGCTCAGCAATCAACGGGAGCGCTTCGGTCGAAATTAGATCGGGTTGCAGCATAATGAGCGCTGTGACGACAATCCATACGATATTGAAGAGCGCGTTCCATAAGGCGAGCGGCTTTGTCCAATGTCGAACCATCCATTTGTAAATGGCGATGGCGATCCCAAAGGCGGCCAGGGCGATGACAAACGGGAAGAATTGATCCAAGACCGACGCATTGAGTAGCGGATAGGATTCACTATCTGTGACAACACGAATCAACTGCTCGGCGTTGACATACAATACGACCATCAGAACGGTGGCGATAAAGTCAAACAAAATCGAACCAAAATAAATCGAGGTCGAACGTGGTTTTACCTTCTTGAGTTGCTCAGGTTTCCAACTAGAGAAAGGCACTTCACCCTCAGGTACAGCACGTTCAATGATGAAGAACGTGAGGGTGATCCAGAATAGCGTCTGAACGACGACATTGAAGATAGCCGCACCAGTTTGAAGGAATGCTTGAATCAAGAATTGACTCCAAGACGTGTCGTCGATGGGATTGGTCAAATAACCGATGATCGAGAGAATGGTGACAACCGTGACGGCAATCGGTAAGACGATTTTAATGATGTTCACGTACTGTGTGAAGAGAGCAGGACCGATGAGATAAAGTGGTCGGTTCGCGTAGCGAGCAGCGAGGATTTGAGGGTCGCCGAGTTGGCGCAATGCTTCAAATAAAGCCGCTTCAGACGGGTCATTTCCAGTCATGTCATCAATGGTCGATTCCAATTCGAGTGCGACGTCTTGCCGCATCGACTCTGGGATTCGAGAGGTGACTTCATCGATATACACATCACGAAGATTCATGATCATTTCCTCCTTCAATTAGACGGGTCAACGTTTTCGACATGTTCATCCATTCCACGTACAACTCATTCAAAATGTCCATCCCATCCGAGCTGAGCACGTAGTACTTGCGTGGTCGACTCTCTGTCGTATCCCAGGAACTCGTGACGAGTCCTTGTTTTTCAAGTCGACGCAAGAGCGGGTAGAGCGTACTTTGATCAATGTTGATATCGGCATCTAGCAGTGCTTGAACGAGAGAATAGCCGTATTGGGGTGTCTTCAACTGACTGAGCACCGCAATCGTCAATGTGCCGCGCCGCAACTCCGTCACCAACGAGGCTTTTACATCAGACATTTTTTCGCCTCCTTCATTCGTTTATCTTTATACTGTATATCATACACTATAAGTTATCATACATCAATATGAATAAAAAACGTTGATTCATTTCCTGATTTTGGGATGATAAAGGGGAGGTGATGTTCATGAAGTGGTGGTGGATGGTTGGCGGTGTGGTGATCGTCAGTTTATTGACGATCAATGCGCAGTGGTATGGGAATGCGGCGACGTTTGGGGTACCGATTGGCTGGATCATCATGCTGCTAGTCTTGGCACAGTTTCGAAAGCCGACATCGACTCTTTGGGCGGCGTCGGTCGGAGTGATGAGTGTAGTGGTGGCGATTTTGCTTTCGATTCCGAGCTACTCGTTAGCCGAGGCAGAAGAGACGTTGAGCAAAACGTACAATGACGTGGCGTACATGGAGAGCGTTCCGACGACCGGGGGAGAATGGAATCCATTCTCCCCTCGAGTAGGCTATCGGTTTGAAACGGAGAGTGGAGACTCGATTTTATTCATCCCGGACTCGGGGAAGACGTTTGAACTGTAAAAAAGACTCGCTCTCATGATAGAGGGCGAGTCTTTTTGTTAGTTGCGAATCATGTAGTCGAAAGCGCCGAGTGCGGCTGTCGCACCAGAACCCATCGAGATGATGATTTGTTTGTAGGCGCTGTTCGTGCAGTCTCCTGCCGCAAACACACCTGGGACGTTCGTCGCGCCGTGACGGTCGACGACGATTTCCCCGAAGTTGTTGCGTTCGACCGAGTCGAGCCAATCCGTGTTCGGGACGAGACCGATTTGGACGAAGACGCCTTCAAGTTCGACATGATGTGACTCGTTCGTCTCACGAGACACATACGAGATGCCGTTCACTTTGTCCGTACCCGTGATTTCTGTCGTCTGAGCGTTCGTGATGACAGTCACGTTTGGGAGACTGTGAAGACGATCTTGTAGCACTTGGTCAGCCTTGAGTTCAGGAGCGAACTCGAGGACCGTTACGTGCTTGACAATCCCTGCGAGGTCGATGGCTGCTTCGATCCCAGAGTTACCGCCACCGATGACCGCGACACGTTTCCCTTCAAAGAGAGGACCGTCACAGTGCGGGCAGTAAGCGACCCCTTTGTTTTTGAACTCCGCCTCACCTGGGACGTTGACGTTACGCCAGCGTGCACCAGTCGAGAGGATGACGCTCTTACTCTTCAAGACAGCGCCGTTCTCGAGTTCAATCTCGACGAGGTCCTTTTTCTCAAGACGCTTCGCGCGTTGGAGGTTCATGACGTCGATGCCGTACTCTTTGACGTGCTCTTCAAGACTTGCGACAAGCTTTGGACCTTCTGTATAAGCGGTACCGATGAAGTTCTCGATCCCCATCGTGTCCATCACTTGGCCGCCGAAGCGCTCTGCGATGATTCCGGTACGGATTCCTTTACGAGCCGCGTATACGGCAGCACTCGCACCCGCTGGACCGCCACCGACGACGAGGACGTCATACGGGTCTTTATCCGAAAACGCAGAAGCGTCAGGACCTGTACCGAGTTTCGCCAAGATCTCTTCGAGTGACATCCGACCGTTACCGAACGATTCTCCGTTTAAGAAGACCGTCGGGACAGCCATGATCTCTTTTGCTTCCACTTCATCCTTGAACGCGGCTCCATCGATCATCGTGTGCGTGATGTTCGGATTGAGGACGCTCATGACGTTTAGCGCTTGCACGACGTCAGGACAGTTGTGGCAGCTGAGACTGATGTACGACTCGAAGTGATATGTGCCTTCGATATTTTGAATTTGTTTGATTGTATCCGCATCGACTTTCGGCGCGCGCCCGCTCACTTGGAGGAGGGCGAGGACAAGTGATGTGAACTCATGTCCGAGTGGAATCCCCGCGAAGACGATTCCTGTCTCTTCGGATGGACGATTCACGCTGAAGCTCGGTGTACGCTCGAGTGTCGCGCGTTCGACCGAGATGCGTGATGACATGCTGGCGAGTTCGTTGACGAGCTCGAGCATCTCGTTTGAGACTTTGTCTTCCCCAGCGCTTACACGGAGGACGACATCGCCCTCCATGAGCTGGAGATATTGGTCGAGCTGTTGTTTAATCGCTGCTTCTAACATGCAATCGCTCCTTACAATTTACCGACGAGGTCAAGGCTTGGGCGGAGTGTTTCAGAACCCTCTTCCCATTTCGCTGGGCAGACTTCGCCTGGATTGTTGCGTACGTATTGTGCTGCTTTGACTTTGTTGACGAGCGTGCTCGCGTCACGGCCGATGCCGCCAGCGTTGATCTCGACAGTTTGGATGACACCATCTGGGTCGATGATGAACGTACCACGGTCTGCGAGGCCGTCTTCTTCGTTTAAGACATCGAAGTTGCGTGAGATGACGTGTGATGGGTCACCGATCATGATGTACTCGATTTTTCCGATTTTCTCAGATGTTTCGTGCCAAGCTTTATGTGTGAAGTGTGTGTCTGTTGAGACAGAGTATACTTCTACACCGAGGTTTTTAAGTGTAGCGTACTCGTTTTGAAGGTCTTCAAGTTCAGTTGGGCAGACGAATGTGAAGTCAGCTGGGTAGAAGCAGACAACGCTCCATTTGCCTTTGAGGTCGTTCTCTGTAACTTCGAGGAATTCACCTGTTTGGAATGCTTGTGCTTTGAATGGTAGTACTTCTTTGCCGATTAATGACATGGGTTATGTCCTCCTTGTTTTTTACTCTAGTGTTTCTATCTCGACTAGAATAATTATAATGTAATACTAACTTCATATAACGAGCTGAAATTGTCAAGGCGTTTGCATGCTTTGAAAATATAAGGTGTATCAAAAGATTGTCTGTATTTGGCTTAATAAAAGCAAAGAAAACGATTACATAACGATCGGTATTTTTCTCGCTATTTTCTTATTTTGAAAAATAAAAATCATGAGTATAGTTGATAATATTTTGGAAAGGGTTATACATTTTCTCGTCGGAAATTGGAGGATTATCAATTACATCAATAAAACAACCTTAATCACAAGTAGCGATTAAGGTTGAAGAATTTGCTGTATGATTTTTTCTCGATACAAAGCACGGTCTTTACTTTTCCGAAGTCGAGCATGACAGTTAGGGCAAGTAGCTATTACTTGTTCAGGGAGAGCCAATCCCTCATCGGATTCTTTATATAATGAGTAAAGTTCTAAATAAGGCCCTTGTTCAGTATCAAATGGTGCGGCTTGACCGCATGCTTCGCAGTGATTATTTGCTCTCGCAAGCACATAATAATATAAAGCCGCTGTCTGTTCCCTCACTTGGCGCTTTCGAATCGACATGCTTAATCCAGTCGCACGCTTAGGGTCACGATTGGCAATTCGTTCGAGTTCCACAATTGATTTGTCCCTCATAGTTGTTGCATATTCGTGAGATTCTTCCTGTACGACGTGGAGAGGTTCGAAAGCAAAAACGATGACTTCTCGCTGATTTTGATGTTTGTCGATTCCAAATTGAATATCATAGCCAATCAAAACAAGTTGGTCTACGAAACGATAATTTCCTTTTCCGAGAGATTCAAATAGATAAACATCCTCACCATTTTCGATGTGATGGAGAAGCGCCTTGTTACCGAAGGAGAAGGTTTGATTTCCTTCTTGTCCTTCGCCACTATAGTAGAACAAACCATCTTCTTCGCTCCAGCCATTCTTATATCCAAATTCTTGATCCATTCCACTATCAAAAATAAAAATAAGTTTATGTTTGTTAGGTGTACTGATTCCTCGTTGACGGCTTCCGCCATATTGATCATGGATGAAGGAACGTCTATACACTTTGTTTTTTTCGAACAGCATAAAGCACCTCATTTCCAGGTTTTTCTTTTAAATAGAGTGTAGCATGCTTTTTTATTAAAAACGAAAAAGACAGAGGACTCCCTCTGCCTTCACCGTCACTCCGCCATCAACGCACACACCGCATTCGAATACGCTACCGGATCTTCAATCGGTAACCCTTCAATGAGGAGGGCTTGTTGATACAAGAGGTCTGTATATTGTTTCGCTTTCGCTTCATCTTCTTTATACACACGTTGGAGTGTCTGGAAGATGGCGTGGTCGGCATTCACTTCGAGCACTTTCTCGGCTTTCATGCCGCCGCCGTTTGGCATCGCGTTCAAAATCTTCTCCATCTCGATTGAGACGTCACCCGCAACCGTCAAGCAAACCGGATGCGACTTGAGACGTGTCGAGGCACGCACTTCTTTGACGCGGTCTCCGAGCTCTTCTTTCATGAGTGCGAACAAGTCTTGGTTGTCTTCGTTGAGCGATTTCGCTTCCGCGTCATCGAGACCGAGATCGCCGCTCGCGATCGATTTGAATTCTTTGTCTTCATACGACTGAAGCATCTTGATGGCGAACTCGTCGATCTCTTCTGTGAAGTAGAGGATCTCGTATCCTTCTTCTTTCAAACGTTCTGCTTGTGGCAAGAGGTCGATGCGATGAATCGATTCGCCTGTCGCATAGTAGATATACTTCTGATCTTCTTTCATCCGCTCGACGTACTCTTTGAGCGATACAAGTTTCTTCTCGTAAGAAGAATGGAAAAGAATCAAGTCTTTCAGTTCGTCTTTGGCTGCGCCGAACTGGTCATACACGCCGAACTTCAATTGGCGACCGAACGACTCATAGAACTTCTCATAGTCCTCACGCTCGTTTTGGAGCATCTTCTCAAGCATGCCTTTGATTTTCGACTTCACGTTCTTCGCAATCACGCGAAGTTGGCGGTCCTGCTGTAACATTTCACGGGAAATGTTGAGGGAGAGGTCTTCTGAGTCGACCATCCCTTTGACGAAGCCGAAGTAATCCGGCAAGAGGTCGGGTGACTTCTCCATGATCAACACGCCGTTCGAGTAGAGCTCGAGCCCTTTCTCGAATTCTTTCGTGTAATAGTCGAACGGAACCGTTGACGGGATGTAGAGGATTGATTGATAACGAATCGTCCCGTCGACGTTCAAGTGAAGGTGCTTGAGTGGCTCATCAAAGCCGTAGCGTTTCTCGTGATAGAACGCCTTGTAATCTTCGTCAGTCAACTCGCTCTTACGCTTCCGCCAAATCGGCACCATGCTGTTGACGGTCTCTTCTTCCTTGTAATCCTCATACTCTTCTGAGTCCTCTTTTTGACGATGTTTCGTCACATCGAGTTTGATCGGGTAACGGATGAAGTCCGAATGCTTCTTGATGAGTGAGCGAATCTCGTATTCTTCAAGGAATGACGAATACGTATCATCTTCTGTGTCTGCCTTCAAGTGGAGCATAATTTCTGTACCGATGTCCGCTTTGTCTGTCGGCTCGATCGAATAGCCGTCTGTGCCTTCTGACTCCCATACGTATCCTTGATCACTGTCAATCGAGCGAGTCCGCACGGTCACACGGTCAGCGACCATGAACGCGGAATAGAACCCGACCCCGAATTGACCGATGAGGCTATGGTCTTCTTCCATCTTCGTCGCCTGTTTCATGGCGAGTGAACCGCTCTTTGCGATGATTCCGAGGTTTGTTTCGAGTTCTTCTTCTGTCATCCCAATCCCTGTATCGCGAATCGTGATCGTCCGTGCTTCTTTGTCGAGTTCAATTTTGATGAAGTAATCGTCTTTGTTGAACTCGATGCTTTCGTCTGAGAGGGCACGATAATACATCTTGTCGATGGCATCACTCGCGTTCGAGATGAGCTCACGCAGGAAGATGTCCTTATGTGTATAAATTGAGTGGACCATCAACTCTAAAATTCGTTTCGATTCCGTTTGAAACTGTTTCTTTGTCATGATCGTTCTCCTTTTGATGTCTATATTTTGGCACTCTGCATATAGGAGTGCTAACACTATTGATTATCCTAATTTTTAGGAAGATGTCAACCGAGATTGAAGAAAAGATTGACGAGGACGTAGGTTTCGCATATAGTTGAGTACATGCGATGAGCTGGTCTATGTAAGACGGCGGACATTCCCTTGAGGAGCACGTTGTGGAGCGTGGTCCGTCGCGGTAGACTTTCGAGAGCACCTCTAGTGAGAGGTGCTCATTTTTTATGTATACAACTAGCCTCCCTTCAAGCGAAGGGAGGCTTTTCTTATGCTCGAATGGATGCGAGGAACATCTCTTTTAAAGCACGCAATTGTACGGCCGGTTCGATATCGTCCTCTAAATAACTGATGTGCGACTTCAACATGATGTTGTTGCCGAACGTCCCGAACGTATTGATGATTGTGACGACGGTCACCTTCACATCGATATCCGAGCGGAATGAACCGTCTCGTTTCCCATCTTCGATCAAGGGTTCGAGTGTCTGCATGATCTGTCGTTGAACATCGATGTATGTCTCGATTCCAGGAAGAGGTGAGGCGACGAGCGATGCATAGCTCTCGAATGCCTCTCGGAAACGGGCATGGTTCGTCCGCTCCAACTGCATCTCGAAAAAGTGGTTCAAGATGATCTCGAGCCGTTCATAGGCGTTGCCTTCCTCATTCACAAACTGTTCAAATCGCTCGAGTGTCGGCTGTAGATTTTTGACGGCTGCCGCGACGATCAATTGATCTTTCTTCGGGAAGTAGCGAAACAGTGTCGCCACCCCAATTCCTGCAGCGTCCGCGATGTCCTGCATCTGAACCTTCTCAAAGCCATTCTCTATAAATAAGCGTTCTGCCTCTTGGATAATCAGTTGAACTCGTTCCTCTTTGTTTTGTTGTCGTTTACTCAATTCGATCACCTCATTGTCTGTCCTTAGTATATCGTCTTCGAGCAGTTTCGTTGAGATTAATGTCATATCCAATTATGATTATGATAGTTAGACTATCATAATTTAATGAATGGAGCTGGGACAATGCGTTTACAGGGGAAAGTAGCGGTCATCACAGGGGCAGGAAGCGGTATGGGAGAGTCAACGGCACGTCTATTCGCCAAAGAAGGGGCAACAGTCGTCGCGACAGACATCAATGAACAAGGAGTAAACAATGTAGTCGAGTCGATTCGGGCGCAAGGTGGGGAAGCCATCGCGGTGAAACATGACGTGACATCACGCTCGAGCTGGGAAGACGTGTTTGCAGAAGTCGAAGCGACGTGTGGCAAATTGGATATCCTCATCAATAATGCCGGAATCGCACTCGCGAAACCGTTCTTGGAACAGACAGAAGAGGACTGGGCGCGCACGTATCGCATCAACATCGATGGGGTCATGTTAGGGACACAGTATGCGATTCCGCTCATGACAGAGAATGGCGGAGGGTCGATCGTCAACATTTCCTCCATCTCAGCACTGACCGGTATGGCAGGTGCCGGGGCATACACGGCCTCAAAAGGTGCTGTCCGTTCTCTCACAAAAGCAGCGGCCGTCGATTACGGGAAGCAAAATATTCGGGTCAACTCGGTGCATCCTGGGTATATCGTGACACCGATGAGTGCACCACATATGGAGCATCCAGACTATAAACAACATTTCTTGAATCAAATCGCTTTGCCGAATCTCGGACAAGCGGATGAGGTGGCAGCAGCCGTCCTATTCCTTGCATCAGACGAGGCGAATCATATTAGCGGGATCGAACTTCCGGTAGATGGTGGCGTGACGGCGAAGTAAAAGTAGGGTCTCTATGGAGGCCCTACTTTTTTAATTACTCTAAGATTCCGATTAACTCCATTTCCGATTGAAGTATGTGGAAAGATTGCACCATTCATGAGGATTCACCTCTTTTCATTTTAAAATCATCTGTATTATTTATATTCCCGTTTTGTGTAAAGAGTTTAAGTGATTCATCAAATTGACATGATATAGTCGACATGAAAGAGTGAGATGACAAGTGTAGAACAGTGCCAAATGAGCCGAAAAAGGAAATTGATTTTACTTAGTTAACTATGAAAGTTGGTATAGTGAGATGGACACTCAGTTTGAGATGGAACGGATTTGGATGGATGAAACGGAGCTGTTTTATCAAGTTCAGCTTCAACTTCGGTCTTCTGCCTGCACCAGTAATCAGTTGATTTATTTAGATGATGCGAGTCTTGAAGATCTTCATCAAAAGATCAATCAATTCAATCAAGCGTGGGGCAAAGAACCAATCACATGGAGACTAGTCGATGAAGAAGAGGGTTCGGATGATTTGCAAGTCAATCTAACTTTCACGTTGATTGACCGGATTGGGACCATCCAAATCGATATTTTCATTCATGATGAATGGCAGTTTGACTCATTTGACCATGTTCATATGAAATTTAGAATGAGGACGACGATGGGACAGCTCGACGACTTGAGCGCTCAACTCAAACGTTTCATTCGTCGTGAGACCGACCATGTCTCATCACTTCGACCAGAATAAAGCAGCCTGAGACGACTCAGGCTGCTTTTTAGTACCATTCTTTCGGTTCGTAATTCAATTCGCGGAACAGCTGCTCACGCTCTTTTTTCGAAAGATCGCGCCATTGTCCAGGCGGGAGTTTCCCGAGCGTGATGTTCATGACACGAACGCGTTGGAGGCGGAATACTTCGTATCCGAGCGCCTCACACATCCGACGGATTTGGCGGTTGAGTCCTTGCGTGAGGGTAATGTTGAAATCGAACTTTGAAAGCGGACGGACTTTACACGGAAGTGTCTTCTGGCCAAGGATTTTGACACCGGCTTCCATCTGCTCGACGAACTCTGGTGTGATTGGCTTATCAACCGAGACGATGTATTCTTTCTCGTGCTCGCCTTCGGCACGGAGAATCTCGTTGACGATATCGCCGTCATTCGTCATGAGGATGAGACCTTCCGAGTCTTTATCAAGACGACCGATGTTGAAGATGCGGAGCGGGTGGTTGACCATGTCGACCAAGTTCCCTTTTACTTTTTTCTCTGTCGTACTCGTGATCCCGACCGGCTTATGGACGGCGATGTAGACGTTGTTTCGGGCAACCCGTGCGACAGAACCGTTGACGAGGACTTCATCGCCCGGTTTGACTTGGTCGCCGATTTTTGCTTTTTTCCCATTGATGGTGACGCGTCCCTCTTCGACGAGACGGTCGGCTTGGCGACGGGACGCCTTGCCTGATTCACTGATGAATTTATTGATGCGCATGTGTACACGTCCTTTGTTTGGCTTCGTCCTCTCACTATAACGCATTTTATAAACTCTCGAAAGCGGGAAACGAACGGGAGAGGAGGGATGACATGGAGGCAGTACGACTGTTACAAGACGCAATCCGATTTCAACAAGCACTGTGCGACACAACGTTCGAGAAAGAATTGATTCAAGAGGCATCACCTGTCCTTTGGTACGGTCGACCTGGTCCGGATCAATGGCTGACCATCGGGACGAATCCGTCTCGCGGCGAGTTTTTACATCGTGACGGGACACCGAGAACGGGGCAACACCAAAAGTTCTATTGGCGGAACATACTCTCGTTTGACGATTACCTCGGAAATGAAGAGGCGCTGCAACAAACGCTCGAACGGGCATCGGTCTATTTCGAGTCGAATCGCGCGACGACGAACTGGTTCGGGAAACCGGATGGCGCCAAACTCGAGGCACTCCTCAACGGGATGGGGCGTTCGTTCTATGATCATCAGGACGCTGTCATCCACGTCGATTTTTTTAAATTTGCGACGTATGAACAGATGGGGAAGATGAGGACCGGGCGCCACTGGATGGAACATTCGACCTCAATCGAACTGTTGGAGCGGACGATTGCGCACATCAAACCAATCCGTATCATCGTGCTCGGACGGGATAACTGTCGTGCCTTTAGCGGTTTTTCAACAATCGGAAGACTGTCTGCATATCCCGCCGTCACCTATGAAATCGGACTCCACGAATCGGGTATCCCGATGATCGGACTTCATATGAAGCCGTCAGAAGTGTTCGTTGGGCTCGGGAATGGTCGTGATTCAAACGGGCTACATTACGGGTCATACGCGAAACGCGAGCACCTGTTAAAAATAGGGCAAGCGATTGACACGATTATGGACGAGTGGCTGGCGGATGGACACGCGTGATGCTACCCCAAAAGTTGAATTCGTTGAAGTCGATGTAGCGCACGTCCTTCGAACGATTGTCGAGCACGGCTAACAAGATGACGTCCGGGAACCCCCGTTTTTCAAACTGCAAGTAGCCGATTCCCGTGACAGAATGGTTTTTATAGAAGCCGTTCGCCATGTTCAACACAAACGGGCGGCTTGCTTTCAGCTCACGCTCGAACGTCGTCCATTTCCAAAGATAGCGTGAACTGCCTCGACCGTCGTACCCGTATCGCTTCCAAAGTTTCGTGATGATGGTGGCGATTTGAGTCGGCGGCGTCCCTTTTTCGTCTTTGAAATGATGCTTGAAGGCGATCTCGCGCACATCTTCTTGGATCTGTGTCACATCATCTGGGATGTTCGTATACCCATGATCTCGATAGAAACGGAAGATGGCGGTGATGGACGTCAACGTACAGTTGTTCTTCCCGTTCTCGAACTGACGTTGGAGCAAGACGGGCACGCCTTCAATCTGTACAGCGCGCTTTAATGTCCAGCGTCCGTGATAACGATCGTTCACATAAGCTTCCGGGTCGATGATCCCGGCATAGCCGTTGTTCGCAACCTCGAGTTGTCCTGCAAATGGGTGCTCCATCTCGGTCTCCCTCCTTTTCTTTTAGTATACAAAGGACGCCCCATCTCATAAAAGAGAAAGGGCGTCGTTTTCGTTAAAAGACAAGATGTGCGATGCCGACGATGATCGGAAGGGTGATGAAGGTACGTAACAAGAAAATCAAGACGAGGTCGAGGAATGAGATCGGTAGTTTTGAACCGAGCAACAAGCCCCCGACTTCTGACATATAGATGAGCTGGGTAACCGACAACGTAGCGATGACAAACCGTGTCAACTCACTCTCGATGCCGCTTCCGAGAACGGCCGGCAAGAACATGTCGGCGAAACCGACGACCATCGTTTGAGCGGCTTCCGATGCCTCAGGCACTTGAAGGAGCATCAAAATCGGTTCGAACGGCTTTCCGAGGATAGTGAAGAACGGCGTATATTCTGCGATGATGACCGCAATCGTCCCGACTGCCATGACGACAGGGAGGACGCCGATCCACATATCGAGCACGTTCTTGAAGCCGTCTTTGAGCGTCTCTAGGAAACTTTTACTCGAACGTGACTTTTGTAACGCCTGAATTAACGCCCACTTACCGAGTGACACGTTCGCGGGTACTTCTTCTTCCGGTTTGAGCTCGGTCTTCTCATAAGCCGTGTCTGCCTTTTTAGATAATGGATAAATCCGTGGCATGATGAGAGCGGCGACTAGTCCGGATAAAACGATGGCCCCGTAGTAAGGCAAGAAGTATTGGTCGAGTTCGACATACTGTAAGACGACGATGGTGAAGGTGATGGAGACGACGGAGAATGTCGTCGCAATGATCGACGCTTCCCGTTTCGTGTAATAACCTTCCTCATACTGTTTGGTCGTCAGTAGAATTCCGATCGTCGCATCCCCGACCCATGAGGCGAGCGAGTCAAGTGAGGCGCGCCCTGGCAAGCGGAAGAGCGGACGCATGATCTTCATCAAGAACGTCCCGACGAACTCGAGAAGTCCGAAGTTCAATAGGAGCGGTAACAACATACCGGCAAAGAAGAATGTCGCAAATAAGATTGGAATCAAATCAAAGAGCAATAAGCCCCCTGTAAATTCTGACGTGATCATCTCTGGTCCGAGTGTGAGTAGCGTCATGACCCCAGCGATGAAACCGATCACGCGCATGACGAACCAAAACGGTGTCACGCTAAACAGTGCGTTGATGGATGGTCGCTCCATCATAAAAGCAGGACGTGCCGTAAAGAGTAATAATGAGCCGACAATCGAAATCCCCATCATGATGACGGCGAGTGTCGGGACGAAATCCCCAATCCAGTCAATCAGCAGATTGGATAAGAAGGCGACTGGAATCGTGAAGCCTTCCTCTGATGAGATTGGTACGATGAAAAACATGATCCCGATGAGTGATGGAATCAAGAACTTAAAAAAGTCTCGACTCGAAAAAGAAGATTTCTTTCCGTCTGGTGTTGATGAACCATTCATGATGCATTCCCCATTTCCCCGAAGTGTTTGTGCTGTCTATGTATCCCCATTACACATCCAGCCGTTCTTAAAACGTATTTCTTTCTTAGTATAAAAAATAGGACCAGGTGCTATCAACAATATGCGGAAATTTTCTGAAAAATACAAGATTAAATACTAGGCAAAACATTCGTATTCCATCAAACCATTTAGTATGATGACGGCGAGTCCAACAAATTCAAGATATTTAGAAACTTCATTATAGAGATAGGAGAATGCATGATGAGATTGAGTGTGTTAGACCAGGCGCCGGTCACGTCGGGTCATACAGGAGAACATGCGCTGAACAGTGCGGTCGAGCTCGCACAAGTCGCAGAAGAGTTAGGATATTACCGCATGTGGATGGCGGAGCATCATGGGGGCATGTCGTTCGCCAGCTCGGCTCCAGAGGTCATCACGGCCTATCTGGCAGCGAAGACGAACAAGATTCGTCTCGGGTCCGGCGGCATCATGATGATGCACTACTCGCCACTCAAGATGGCAGAGGTATTCAAGACGCTCAGCGCGCTCGCCCCAGGACGGATCGACTTTGGTGTCGGACGTGCGCCAGGCGGTGATGCGAACGCGATCTATGCGATGTCACAAGGGCAGAAACCGATGATGGATGGACTTTACGAGAAACTCGATACGACGCTTCAATTGATTAAAGATGAGGCACCGGAGGAAAGATGGTATAAAAATACACCGGCTGCTCCGACTGGTGTCAGCCTTCCAGAAGCGTGGTTACTCGGTTCGAGTGGGAACAGCGCCGTGCAGGCCGGACGGATGGGGCTCGGCTATTCGTTTGCCCAGTTCTTTAACGGACAATTGAGTGCCGATACGCTCGCCACATACCGTCACCATTTCACGCCGTCTGATTTTATGGAGAAACCGGACATCAGCGTCACGTATTTGGTCACGACGGCAGAGACGGAAGAAGAGGCGGAATATTTGGCCCGACCTTCTGATCTGTCGCGTCTCTTCTTGATGCGTGGTCAATTGAGACAGCTGTTGAGTCCGGAAGCGGCCCACGACTATCCGCTCACGGAGGTTGATAAAATCCATATCGCCAACAACCGAGCCATCCACCTCGTAGGAACGCCGAAACAAATCGCGGAACAGTTACGGGATGAATCGGAACGCTATGGTTTCGATGAGGCGATGATTTGTAGCATCCAGCATAAGCAGGAAGATCGCCTGAACGTCTATCGTCTCTTGGCGAATGAATTGCTTTAACCTGAAGAGCACCTTCTCAAGTATGAGAGGGTGTTTTTTTATAAGAGAAAAACGTTTCCCCATTTTTTCAAAGGTTTTCTCCATAGTTTGAGCGAAACCAACTACACTATAAGAAAAAGGAACGGGTGGAGGGATACGATGCAACGGATGAAAGGCGACCCATATTATCTATTCGAGCTGTTCACACGCTTGTATCGAATGGTATTTCTAATGGAAGTGACAGAAGCAGGCTATCGTTACGTAAATGTGAGCGAACAGGGGAAGGTGGCCTCTTCGCTTCCAAGTGATGTAGAAGGGCGGTATTTACATGAGATGTATCGCTCGGAAGTGGTCGAGGAATTGATTGAACATTATGATGCGGTCGTTGAGACAGGGGAGCCGGTCTACTTCATGTCGCAAATGAACATCGACTCCAATACGGCCCGATTCGCTTCTTCTATGCTTGTACCGATTGAAGATGAGGATGGACTCGTTCGTTATGTACTCGGTTTGACAACTGATTTATCCGAGGAGGCGGAGATCAAGTTGTTAAAGAGTATCGAGCATATGGACTATTTGACCGGTATGCCAAATCTGATGAAAGTCAAATTGGAGCTCGACCAGTTGTTCGAGCAACATGACACCGAAGAGACGAGCGTCATGCGCCTTCACATCAACCGTTTCAAGATGATGATGTCGCTTCAAGGTGTGGAGCGCTCGAATCAGTTGATTAAAGACATCACACGTCAATTGGCGAATACGCTTCCGAAAGGTTCAATTATCGGTCGAGTAGACGGTGAAGACTTTATCGCGGTGTTACCTCATACTCCAATCCGGTTGGCATACATGTACGCCGAGCATTTGCTTGACGTGATTGCAGATCATTCGTATCAAGTGGCGGAGGCCGAATTCCCGTTATCGAGTTGTATCGGGATTGGTGCCGGTACAGCGGATGCCGACCGTGTCATCATGAACGCCTCCACGGCTCTGTTGGAAGCGCGTCAGACGGGAAATCAAACGATTCGTTTATATGAACACGATGAGTACGTGCAGCGTTACATCGATGAGATGATGATCGAAACGGAACTGGTCAAAGCGTTGAAGCTAGATGAGTTATACATGGTGTATCAACCGAAAGTGTCGATGGACGGTGCGATTCATTTTGAGGCACTCATTCGCTGGGAGAGTCCTGTTCTCGGATTCATTTCACCTGAAACGTTCATTCGTGTGGCTGAACAGTCACTCTTGATCGAAGACGTGACACGATTCGTCATGAATCGGGTATGTCAGGATGTGTCGTCACAACCTGAGCAGTTTGAAGGGCGCCGCGTGGCTGTGAATGTCTCACCGAATTTATTTCATGAACACCATATGAATGAACTGGTTGCGATCATTGCATCGTATGGTCTTGTGCCAGAACAATTTGAGTTTGAGGTGACCGAGCACACGTTGATGCATGAACCGGTAGCGGCGATCAAAACGGTCGAATCGCTCAAACAACAAGGATTTCGACTGTTGATTGATGACTTTGGGGTCAGTTATTCCTCGTTGAATTATTTGAAGTTGTTCGAGATTGATGGGATCAAGATCGACCGGTCGTTCGTCGCGCAACTCGATCAGGAGAGCGGCATGAAAGAGTATGAAATCGTCAAACTGATTGTCTCGTTGGCCAAAAAGCTAGAGTTAGAGGTGACGGCTGAAGGTGTGGAGACGGAAGAACAATATCGGATCTTACGTCAGCTCGGCTGCGATGAGATTCAAGGGTATTTCTTCAGTCGTCCGATGCCGCTCGCGGAGTTAGAAGAGGCGCTCGGAATCTTGTATTCCCATCAGATGATGTTATCGAAGATCGAGCAGCCTGCGCAGTTGTTGCATCCTTCTCTAGATGAGCGTGAATTGCAACGACTCAAAGCGATATTACGATTGGAAATTTTAAATACGCCACAAGAGGAACGATTTGACCGAATCTCCCGATTGGTCGCACAAACCTTTCAGATGCCAATCGCATTCATTTCGATCATGACGACAGACCAACAGTGGTTCAAATCGTGTGTCGGTATCGAGCTCGAATCCGCTCACCTCAAACGGGAATGGACGTTATGTAATCGGGTTGTCACATCAGAGTCTCCGCTGGTGATTGAAGATGTTGCGGCAGCAGCGATTGAAAGTGACAGTCCTTGGATTGACCAAATCGGATTTTATGCAGGTGTACCGTTGCGGACGAAGCAAGGTCACGTCATCGGCACACTTTGCGTAGTGGATGGGCAGGCGAGAACGTTCTCAGAAGAAAATTTGAAGGCGCTCGAATCGTTTACGCATTGGGTCATGACAGAGATCGAGCACACGGAAGTCTCGAGAAGACAAATCACGCGACAACAATCAATCGAAGCATTGTATGAAGCGACGGCATTGCGTGTACCGTTCCAAGATCAATTGGCCCGGGTTCAAGAAATTTTATTGGAATGGGTCGGTTACTCCCACGGGGTCATCTTCTCGATTGAGCCTTCGCATCGTCTTCTAGTAGAGCATGGGGTCTCTCGTTTGACTTGGGGGGAAGAAGAACTGCATTCCCTACATCAACTGACAACGGTCGGCGCGCAAACGCTTCAGGAAGGTGATCTGATTGTAGATGGTATCGAATTCACGAGGCTTGTCAGTTTTCCTTTGACGCATGAGCATCAAGTGTTTGGCTGGGTCGTTCTTCTCGCGGAGCAAGGCAACTTGAATGATCATCTTGATGAGGAAATGTTGCAAGAGTTGACTGGGACGGTACGGTTGCTTGCACGATGGATGGAGAATGGGATTCGAAAGGAACGGAAACAACGCGAGATGATTCGAATCGCAAAACAAGATCAACTGACAAAACTGTACAATCGTCATACGCTCACGACCGATTTATACAAAAAGATGCACCGGACGCCATCGATTACAGTGACACTGGTCAACCTAGACGATTTTAAAAGAATCAACGATCAGTACGGGCACATGATAGGGGATGAAGTGTTAATTGAAATCGCACAACGATTAAATGAATTCGTCCAGCATGTTGGTGGTCAAGTGTACCGTTTTTCAGACGATGAATTCATGTTGGTGCAAACGGGTCCACTGAGTGGGATTGAACAGGTCAATGAAGTTATTTCCCAGGGAATAGACGCATCGAATGGTGAAGTCATTCATCTTACGGCAAGTGTTGGCGTCACCCTAGTCAAGTCGACCGACACCGTCGATTCGATTCTTCAACAAGCAGATGCCGCGATGTATATTGCAAAGAACAATGGAGGAGACCAGTGGTTCCAATATGGTGGATACTCAGATGACAAGGGGATTTAAGTATGGGGAGATTATGGCTGATTGAAGGATTGCCAGGAAGCGGAAAGTCTACATTTGCCGAGAGGCTGCGAGATAAACGGAATGGCAAGTTCTATTCGGAAGTAGATGCGTCACACCCCGTGGATATGCATGATGTCTATTGGGTCGAGGACAAACCATCAACCGGTCGCATTCTCGATGAAATCGAAAAAGGGTGGCTCGTCCGTTATGATGGTGATGAAGAACGGATCGGAACAGACGTCTACGAGTTACCTTTCTCCCTTCACACACGAATCATGTGCGAACGCTGGCGGCGTTATGTTCAAAAGTTAGATAGGGAGGAAGAGGACATCATCTTTGAATGTGCGTTGCTCCAAAATCCTTTCACCATTGGAATGGTTGCCCAAGATGTTCCGTTAGCGGACATGGAAGCATACGTTCAAGAGGTCGCAGACATCCTAAAACCGATTGATCCGATGGTCGTTTATTTGGCATTGGATGACGTTGCACGCATCTTTCCGATTGTATATGATGAACGACCGATGGGATGGCAAAGCGGTTTTGTCGAGTATTATACGAGCGGCGCCTATGGTGTGAACCATGCGCATAAGGGTATGGCCGGAACGATTGAGATTTTAGTGGAACGCCAACGACGTGAGCTTGAACTGTTGAAACGATTACCTCTTCGGCACGCTCGGATTCAAAATGATAATCGGCATTCATTTGAAGAATTAACGAATTTATTAGAGGAGGAGTCGATTCGTACATGCAAACCTTAATCAAACATTCGGAACGTTTTTGGTATATGACACCCGTTGACCGTACCGATCGACCAATTCTCGGTGCCGTTATCGGCGATACGCATACGCTACTCATCGATGCGGGCAATTCCGTTTCGCACGCCTCATTCTTTTTAGAACAGCTAGAAAAACAAGGCCTCCGTGCGCCGTCGATGGTCGCATTGACGCATTGGCATTGGGATCACATCTTCGGTTTACCTGCACTTGAAGGAATGGTCTTCATTGCGAGTGAAGCGACCAAACAGGGGATGGAAAAACTTGTCCCATATGCTTGGGATGATGTCTCTCTCGATGAGCGGGTGGCGGAAGGGATTGAAATCGCATTTTGCGCGGAAGCAATCCGTGAAGAATATGGAGACGCGCGCGATATCAAAATCGTATTACCTACGCTGACGTTTCAAGAATCGCTGACACTCGACCTCGGTGGCGTTCACGTCGTGTTACGACATGTCGGAGGAGACCACGCAAAAGATGCGGTTGTCCTTTACATCGTAGAAGAACGGGTATTATTTTTAGGAGACGCGTTATACGCAGACATCTATTCTCCCACATGGCGAATGACTCCGGAAGAAACCCTGCGGTTGTTGAATGTATTGGAATCGTTTGATGCTAAACAGATTGTCTGGTCACACGGTGAGATGGTGAGTCGTGAATCTTTCGCAGAAGATTGCCTTGCATTAAGACGAATCGCCACCATTTCGAATGATTTCCCAGGAAATATTGATGAAATCACGCAGTCATATGCTTCACTCGTCAATCGGGAGATCACCGAGGAAGAGAACGAGTTGATTACGTTTTTTGTGAACGGGACGGTGGGAAGATGACTTACACTATCACGCGGATTCACGAGGAAGACGAGACGTTCCAACAGTTTTTGACCACTCAATTACGTGAGTATAACAACGTTCGTTCGATTTACCATCGTGACATTCGCGAGGCGCACGTGCCGACCATTCAGTTGAAAGTGGAGCAAGAAGGACGGGTAATCGCCGGCTTATATGGGAGTGTGTATTGGGGATGGTTCGATTTGGATCGTCTTTGGGTCGATGCAGACTTTCATGGTCAGGGCATCGGTAGCCAATTGCTTAGAGAAGGGGAGGCGTTAGCGAAGTCGCTCGGTGCGACGCGTGTGAAATTGACGACGTTCTCGTTTCAAGCGAAACCGTTTTATGAGCGATTCGGTTACACGGTAATAGGTGTGCTACCGGACTATCCGCCGGGATCGGATTACTATATGATGATGAAGCAATTATAAAAGGCGACACGAGGTCGCCTTTTTAATACACTTTATCCCCATTGAAGATTGAATTTTTCACCATGACGTAGTCTACGGTGCGCAATGCCTCGAGACTGTCACCACCCGCGTAAGAAATCGCCGATTGGAGGTCTTGCTCCATCTCGGTCAATGTATCTTGTAGTGCCCCTTTGTGTTCGACAAACATTTTTTTCCCCTCGACGTTCTTTCGCTCACCCTTTTGGAACTCAGAAGCAGAACCGAAATACTCTTTCAATTGTTTCCCGTCCTGCTCGAACGTTTCCCCCGGTGATTCATCGTGTCCGGCGAACAATGAACCAATCATGACCATCGAAGCGCCGAAGCGAATCGATTTCGCAATGTCACCATGTGTACGGATGCCCCCATCCGCGATAATCGGTTTCGTCGCTGCTTTGGCACACCAGCGAAGTGCAGCCAATTGCCAGCCCCCGGTACCAAAACCTGTCTTGATTTTCGTGATACACACCTTACCAGGACCGATCCCGACCTTCGTCGCATCCGCTCCGGCATGCTCCAATTCGCGAACGGCCTCTGGTGTCCCGACGTTCCCCGCGATGACGAAGGATCCAGGAAGATGGTGTTTGATATGCTGAATCATTCGGATAACCGCATTCGAATGACCGTGAGCGATATCGATTGTAATAAATTCTGGCGTATGACCGGTCGATTTGAGCATTTCGATAAACCCATACTCTTCTTCCTTCACGCCGACACTGATGGATGCATACAAACCACGCTCATGCATGTCTTGGATAAACGCCAGGCGCGTCTCTGGATTGAAGCGATGCATGATGTAAAAATATCCGTTCTTAGCCAGCATCAATGCGACCTTTTCATCGATAATCGTCTGCATGTTAGCCGGAACGACCGGTAATCGGAACGTGAAGCCACCAAGCTCGACGGTCGGATCACATTCCGAACGACTGTCGACAATACATTTTGCAGGAATTAATTGAATATCTTCGTAATCAAATACTTTATCCATATATCGCACCCCTATTCACGAACATTAACGTATTGAACAATAAAAAACTTCGCCCATTCGGTAATATAACGTGAATAGAGTTTAAAGTCAAAGGATAATTCAATTAATTTATCTTAAAAATGAATAAAATTAAATCAATTGATGTTTAATGTTCGGATTTAGGATTTATTTTCGGTGTTTCACGTGAAAAAAGGACCACTTATTGGTGGTCCTTTGCGAGTGCATATTGATTTCGTCCACCTGCTTTGGCTTCATAGAGAGCGAGGTCGGCACGTTTTAGTAACTGTTTGGTCGACAACCCTTTTACAAATCGAGCACCCCCGACACTTGAAGTCGTAATGAACGTATGTTGGTCGATTTCCCATGGGCGCTGTAGTGCTTGAATGATTTTCTCTGCAACCCGATGTAGGGCACAGGGATCGTTGAAGCGAATGAGAACGGCAAACTCATCACCGCCAAGTCTGGCAATCATATCTTGTTTGCGAAGCACGGATGTCAATCGACGAGCGAGTTGTCGCAAGAGCTCATCGCCCACATCATGACCGAACGTGTCGTTGATTTGTTTGAATCGGTCAACGTCAAGAGCGAGGACGGCCAATTCACCTTGCTCGAATTCGGTTCGATCGATCGCTTCCTCGAGGTAAGCGAGGAAGAAACGACGGTTCGGTAAATCGGTCAGCGTGTCGTGATACGCCAAATGCTTCAGTTGCTTCTCTAGTGCTTTTCGCTGCATGATTTCTCGGCTGACCGTCAAATAGTGTAGGAGAAGTCCGGATTCATCATAGATGGCCTGAATTTTCGTTTCGAGCCAAATCCAGCGCTGGTCAGCATGGAAATGACGAAACTCAAGGGTCAAGGAGATGTCTTCTTCCTTCATTTCTTTCAACTGCTCCCGGACGATCTGGATGTCGTCCGGATGGATATAGTCGAGCGTATTCTTCCCTTCGTAATATCCGGCCGCAAAACCGAGTACGGTACGGTGAGAAGGGGACGCATAACGAACAGTACCATCCCGTTCTAGTATGCAGACGAGGTCACTCATGTTTTCTGTGATCAATCGATATTGTAACTCACTCTGTCTTAACGCTTGTTCCATTTCACGTTTCTCCGTGACATCACGCAAAATCGTTAAGACGGCCGTTTCGCCCTCATAATCGATGAGAAGGCTACTGATATCCATCTGGAGCTTGTCTCCACTCGGTGTCATGATGACCATTTCCGTGTCTTGGACGGGGCCTCCGAGCTCGAGAGAGGCAAGTCGTTGACGGGTGGACTGATGATACTCTTCTGCGATGAATGAAAAAATCGATTCACTCTCTAGATAGGTTTCTCCGATTGTGGCGAGTGCCATCGCGTTCGCATATATAATCTGTCCTTCCTGATGCACAATGATGCCTTCCGGAATGGTTTCAATCAACTGACGGTAACGACGTTCGCTTTCGACCGTGGCACGCTCGGCATTTTTCTCTGGCGTCAAATCGATGATGATCGCAAACAGGCCGGTAATGTTACCGCCGACCTCGATTGGAATGTTGAGGACGGTTAAGTCGAGTCGTTCCCCGGATTGATGTTCAGCATAAATGGAATACTTGTGTGGAATCCCAGACAGCGTGAATTGTAACCCTTTCCTGACTCGAGACCGCTCACTCTCGGGAAGCCAATGCAGGAACGGATGATGAAGCATATCTTGTTCCGTATGACCGGTGATGACCGTGACGGCCGGGTTGACAGATTTGATGTTTAAATGATGGTCGAGTACAAAGATGCCATGTGGAGAATACCGTCGTAGCGACTCGTGATGATCTTTTAAGATCGACAATTCGAGTTCGCGACGCTTCCGTTCCGTCACTTCACGAACGACGGAGACGATATGGGTACAGCGCCCCTCATCATTGAAAATCGGAGTCACTTCTGACTCGAAATAATGAAGGGGGAGCGTCAATACATCATCCGCCTCGACCGTATCCGTATAAAAGGAGTCAGCAAGACGGTAGTCTTCGTAGACGACACTCTTTTTTGTACGAATCGCTTCATCGTAATACTGCGTAATAAGTGTAGCGGTCTCGGTCGGGACCAACTCATCGATGGTCTTGCCGACATCCGCATCCGACCAATTGATGGCCCGTTTCCCAGGCTCATTTACGAAGACGTAGCGATATGCTGAACCATCGACTTCCATAAAGAACACATAGTCTGAAATTTTATCGAACGTCCGTAGTAAAATCGATGCGTTGGATTGAAGTGTTTGGTCAGCTTTCATCTCGTCTCCCTCATTTCGTTCATTCTATTTTTTACACGTCATTTTTATCTTACCGCATCATTCGATCAAATGTGTGAACTTTCAAAAAAAGACGGGATGTACGTACACCCCGTCAAGCAGCTTCGTTCAGTTGTTTTTGTTCGTTCCGTCCATTCATGACGTAATACAAGAAAATGGTAAAGAGAACGACGCCTGAAAGAATCAAATATAGTGTCGAGAAGCCCGTCAGTGGAATCAACAACCCGATGAAATAAGGACCAAACCCTAGACCGGCATCAAGTGCGATGAAGAAGGTCGATGTCGCCATCCCCATTCGGTGGGGTGGAGAGGCCTTGACGGCGATTGCTTGAGTCCCGGATTGGATATTCCCGAAGCCTAATCCGATTAACGCACCGGCAAGTAGAAGCATCCAACCGCTGTTCGCCTGGCTGAGCACGAGCAGTCCAATCGCGAAGATGGCGATTGCCGGATACATGACGACGTTCGCTC
Source organism: Exiguobacterium sp. S3 (assembly GCF_018617295.1). Taxonomy (GTDB): domain Bacteria; phylum Bacillota; class Bacilli; order Exiguobacteriales; family Exiguobacteriaceae; genus Exiguobacterium; species Exiguobacterium profundum. The sequence continues at coordinate 219,202 of NZ_JACSJW010000004.1, read as the reverse complement.
CACGCGCGTCCATCAACTTTCCTGTGATCGGTCGTGATAATAGGACTGCGACCGAATAGACGAGGAAGAAGATGCTCGCCGCCTCGATCAAGTCGAGTTCACTCGCATAGAAGTTGATATAGGACAAGACACTCGAGTAGCTTAGTGCGGCCATCCCGATAATCAAGGCGATCGGTAGCGCTTTTGGTTCGACGAACGATTTTAAAGAGAATCCACGTACGACTTCAGGTGCGTCGACCTCAGGCACATTCACAAAGAACGTGCTCGCCAAACTGATGACCCCGATCACAAAGCAAAGAGCGAAGATGACGGTGAAGCTCGTGTGTTGGCTGAGAAGTAATCCGACGAAGGGCCCGATGGCTGTCGCCAGAGTAGAACTCATGCTGTAGTAACCGATCCCTTCACCTTTTCGAGTCGCGGGAATGACTTGCGCGACGATGGTTCCAGTTGCCGTACTCGATAATCCCATCCCGAGTCCGTGTACGAACCGTGTCAGTAATAAGAAACCGACACCCCAATGGACGAAGTACAATAAAATCGTGGCGGTGAAAAAGACGAGCCCGATATAAAGCGTCTTCTTCCGACCGATCGAATCAATCAGTCGACCGATGAACAAGCGCCCGGTCAGCGTCCCGATGATGAAGATGCCAGTGACGAGTCCTGCTTGACTCGTGGTCGCCCCGTACGACTCGACGGCATGCACCCCGATGGTGACCATCAATAAGAAAAAGATGAGCGTCAGGAAGAAGTTGATGAGCGAGATGATTAAAAAGTCTCTCGTCCAAAGTTTTTGAATAGGTTGTTGCATCATACGTGACGCCTCCTTTTCTTCAAATTCGAATAGTTAATAAACATAACTAAAAGAGTATACCAAATCAAATTAGGATTGTCCGAGATGATGCACTGCATGCAGTGAATGACAGACATGAAAAAACTCGACTCGGGAATCGAGTCGAGTCAAGTGACATCGTTAGGCACGGTCCCAGAATCGGGCAGTCGCAATCCCATCGATGAACGCATTGAATCCATCGAGGTTATGCTCGTCAAACGTGAAGACACCAGACTGGTCTTGCTTCACGCGACATGTGGCGAGTGCCTCTTTATGGTGTACGTGTAGGGCGAGCGGCTTATAGTGCTTGTACGTGTTCTCGATAAATTCGAGCACATCATCCTCGACAGTCGTCGCGGCACTCACTAAGAAGGCGGCATCGAAAAGGCTCGAGTCGACCGTATCGTACGTCTCCTTCACCTTCAGGTCACCAAGCATATACGCCTTCTTGCCGACAAGGCTGTAGTTGACGTTGTGATCGGCGAGCGTCTGCACCCACTGTTTCACCTGATTCGCATCCACGTCACCGGCAAGGAGAAGGGCGACGCTCTTCGTATCGGGCTTTTTGATTGTGTTCGCCATCGAGAGAGCAGGGGACGTCTTATCTGACTGGACCTCATTATTCTCTTCGGGCACATGTACTCCTAAGTTGTCGGCGACGACTTCAGCGAGATGACGATCGATGCGGTTCAATAAATCGACGGCGTTCTCTTTCACCATGTCCGACTCACATTTTCCGAGCTCAAAACTGCAGGCATCTTGGATGTGTTGTTTTTCGACATCGGTCATGCTGTTGTAGAAGAGCTTCGCCTGTGAATAGAAATCAAGGAAGCTGTCACTACGTCCCCGAATCTTATGACCATCGATTTTCTCTTGATAGTGCTCAAATCCACCTTGATCGGCTGGTACAGGTTCCGGCTGATTATTGTTGAGCGCATTTTTATGGTAGCTCGTCTGACCTTTGTGAACGGCCATTTGATGCATCCCGTCCCGCTGGTTGTTGTGGAACGGACAAACGGGCTTGTTGATTGGGATCTGGTGGAAGTTTGGTCCACCGAGACGCGACAGTTGGGTGTCCGTATACGAGAACAGACGACCTTGCAAGAGCGGATCGTTCGAGAAGTCGATTCCTGGGACGAGATGACCCGGGTGGAAGGCGACTTGTTCGGTTTCCGCGAAGAAGTTGTCGACGTTTCGATTAAGTGTCATCTTTCCGACGAGTTTCACTGGAATCTCTTCTTCCGGCCACAGTTTGGTTGGGTCTAAGATGTCGAAGTCATAGTTGAACTCGTCTTCTTCCGGGATCAGCTGCAGGCCGAGCTCCCATTCAGGATAGTCGCCTTTATTGATTGCTTCATAAAGGTCGACACGGTGGAAGTCAGCATTTTTCCCGACTGCTTTTTGGGCTTCGTCCCATACTTGTGAATGAACCCCGAGCTTTGGTTTCCAATGAAACTTGACGAAATGAGCTTTTCCTTCCGCATTTACAAGACGGAATGTATGCACCCCGAACCCTTCCATCATGCGTAGACTACGTGGAATCCCCCGGTCACTCATCGCCCACATGACCATGTGAGCCGTTTCATGGTTTTGTCCGACAAAATCCCAGAACGTATCGTGCGCGCTTCCCCCTTGCGGCACTTCCGTATGTGGCTCAGGCTTCACAGCGTGGACGAGGTCCGGGAACTTGATGGCATCTTGGATAAAGAAGACTGGGATGTTGTTTCCGACTAAATCGTAGTTCCCTTCGTCTGTATAGAACTTCGTCGCAAAACCACGGACGTCACGGACCGTATCCGCGGACCCGCGTGAGCCTTGGACAGTCGAGAAACGGACGAATACGGGTGTCGTCTTCGAAGGGTCATTCAAAAAGTTCGCTTTTGTGAACTCGGCGAGCGGTTCATACACCTGGAACTCCCCGTGTGCCCCGACGCCGCGCGCGTGGACGATTCGCTCCGGAATCCGCTCATGGTCGAAATGGGTCATCTTCTCGCGGAAATGGAAATCCTCGATCAATGTCGGACCACGACGTCCTGCTTTCAGCGAGAATTCGTCTTCCGCCATCTTCAGACCTTGATTTGTCGTCAAGCCAGCTTGTTGTTCGTTATCAATCGTATGTTGTTTTAACTGCGCTTCTTTCTTGTTCCCCATGTGATTGCCTCCCTTAAGTATGACTGACCGTCGTAAGTCACCATTTGACCTACTGTATCGGTGTTCCCTAACGCCAATAAAAAAATCCCTCTTTTTCAAAAAAGAGAGATTTCACACAAACATTTATAATGCGGCCCATACATGCTGTTTCAATACGATTTGTTGTACCACTTTAGGGTCGAGTTCGTATTCAGTGGCAATGATGCGCGTCACTTTCGCTTTCGCATCGGGGTCGTCAGGATTCTGCTTCGTATATTGATCTTGCCATGACCTCCAAATTTGAATCTCTGTATCGGTCAATTTGGTCGTCCATTCTTTTTCTCGAAGTTGCCAACCGAATATCATGTCGTCTGTTTGACCGGGTTCCACCCAGTCTGCGAGTCCATAGTCGCCTTCCGGAGCGAATACGGCTTCACCGAGTGGCGGTTCCGTCCCGATATAGGCAGCATCATCATAAAATCGTAACAAGGCGGCCTGGAACTGATCTGACTGTTTTACGTCATCGATGACGTCATGGCTGACGGATTGAAGCTCATCCGTACTCGGGTTCCCGTGTACGACGATGTCGTATTCATATCGAATGACACCGTCTTGTTCGATTGGTGTACGTTCTTCAATCGTATATATTTCCTCGGAAATGGATGCTTGTTCAGCCTTTAACTGCGTCGTGGGGACGGATTCCTGTGGCCAAAACCAGAAGGCGCAACCGAGAGGGACAAGGAATACGGCAAGACGACGTAGTCGGTACACCCTGTTTGATTTTCTTCAATCCAAAAACACTCCTTCAATTATGTAACAATCCCCAAAATGTCGGGGATTACGTTCGATCTAAACGAACGAGGTCCGCATCGGGATGCGACTGACCACGAACGAGAGCACTCAAAATACGAGAGCCAAGCATGCTATACACGGTCCCATTTCCCCCATATCCGAGCAAGTAAAACAAGTTCGGTCGATTCGGGTGCTCCCCGATGAACGGGAGTTGGTCCACCGACTCTCCAAACAAGGCGACCCAAGCATAGTCGACTTCTAGGTCATACATCGGGAAGAGCTCGGCGATTTTTTCTTTCACTCGTTCCGCCCGATCGTTCATGAGCGCCTCATCGTGCGGCGTTTCGGCCTGGTCTTCGTCAAGTCCGCCAGCGATAATCCGCCCGTCCGGAGTCGTGCGCAAATAGAGATATGGTCGTTTCGTCTCCCAAATGAGCGCGCGTCCTTCCCATTCGCTGAATTCGGCGATTGGATTCGTTGCGATGGCGTATGACCGATTCAAATCGATCCGATGGGAGTCGAGTAGGGGAGCTGGCCCATAACCTGTCGCAAAGATGACTTTATTCGCTTTAAATGTCCCGTTCGAGGTGAACACAATCCATCCATCACCATCAGACACGACCTCATCCACCGACGTCTCTTCAAAAATCGGGACGTGTTGTTTCGATAAATGGCGAATGATTTGACGACTGAGCGTGAGCGGATTGACCTCGGCATCGCCTTTTGTGATGAGGGCCGCCGGTTTTTCAAATGGGAAGCGTTCACGTAATGCTTCACGATCCAACCACTCCACATCAAAACCGTGTTTGGCTAGCATCTCATACTCACGTTGCAATTTGGCAACATCGTCCTCTTCACTCGCAAAACAAAGGCTGTCCCGTCGAATATATATATCGGATGCATCGACATCTTTCGCCACCTGGTCGAGCGATTCGACCGCGTCGAGACATAATTGATAGAAGCGTACCGCTGCCGCTTCTCCAATTTTTTCTGCCAGTTCATGTAACATGATGTCATTTGAATATTGAATTAAACCGGTATTTGCTGATGTGCTTCCGGTACCGACTTTTCGCCCATCGAGCACCGCAAAATCGACGCCATCTCGTTGTAACGTATAAGCCGTCAACGTTCCGGACATACCGGCTCCGATGACGAGTACGTCGTAATGCTCTTTTTTGTCAGGTCTTTCTAACACGACGTCCTCTGATTCGGTCGTTGGCCAATATAAATCTCCGTTATACAATTCCATCGGTCTCATCCTCCATGATATTCAGTATCTTCCTCTTTATCCCCGCTTCAAGAGAGGTGAAACCAAAAAACCGCAGACGATGTGTCTGCGGTTCAACATGTTATTTCTTGATGATGATGGATGAAGGAGAAGCGCCTTTCGTATATGTGATGCGTTGGACGTTTTTTGCCCCGCGAATCTCAGCAAGGTTTTTCCCGTCAACGATTACTTCTTTTACCGTCGCGCCTTTGAAGTCGATGATGGCACCGGCTTCTTTCGGTTTCACTTGAACGACGACATTTTTCAACGGTTCTCCTGTCAATTCCGTGTATACGCCACGAACGAAGATGCCATTTTTGAAGTTCGTGCCTTTTCCGATTGTCACGCCGATGTAATCCTCTTGAAGGACGAGGCGAGCAGCTTTATGGTTTTCTACAGTGTAACGCGTCAATTCCACTTCTGGTTCCGGTGTGAAGTCGATTTGTGCAAGTACTGGATCATGGTCACTCGCACGCCCTGACATCTCAGTGAAGTCCGAGTTGACGTGAATCATGTCAATTTTCGTAGAAGCGGCCAAGCGGTTCGAGACGAGGATATGATCGAGTACTTGTGAGTTCCCTTGATACACATACGAGTAGCGGTCGACAGCAGGAACTTTCTCGACCATGTTCGTCATCAAGTCGCCTTTGAAGATTTGGAGCGCATCCGAGAATTCGAAATCATTGAAGTCTCCGAGTGCGACGACGTTCGCTTCTGGATTCTTCGTCTTCACGTCCGCCACGAAGTTGTGGACGACTTGTGCGATTTTCTTACGTTGCACTTCACTTCCGAGTACGACCGGTTGTTGTGAACCGAAGAAACCAGTGTCGCCACCTTTCGAGTTCCAATGGTTCGCGATCACGATGACGTTCTCGCCTTGGAAGTCGAATTGAGCAGCTAACGGTTTACGCGAACGATCGAACGCTTCGTTCGTCGGATCGATACGTCCCGGGTTGTGCGTCAATTTCCCATCGGCGTATCCGACGGCCGTCGTCGCGTCACCAGCAGGAATTCCCTCCGTCAATGACACGCGCTCAGGATCGTACAAGAAGCCGACACGGATGTTGGCATCTGGGGCGCCTCCGTCTTGGTTGTTCTCTGGGTCGATGTTGACGTATTTATACGTCTTCCCACCAACAGCGACAATGTTATCGATTAAGCGCTGATAGCTCTGGTCAGCGGCAGAACCTGCTCCTTTATCCTGTCCATCGTTGTCTTGTACTTCCGTCACACCGATGATGTCAGGGCTGTTCAATTCGTTGACGAACGCTTTCGCCAGTTTGAGTGCCTTTTCATCTGATGTTTCTTTGATGTTGTTCGAGAAGTTCTCTAAGTTATACGATGCAATCGTTAATTGATCTTCTTCTGCCTCGATGAATGTCTTCTCACGCTGCGCATCTCCTTTGACGAAGGCAGCTTTCATGTCTTCAAGTGAGGCTTGAATCTTATAGTTACCGAACGAATAGCCGACAACACCGACAATCGGTCCATTGAAGCGGTCGCCCGTCGCGACATCGAATTCACGCGCTTCCGCGTTCGGTTCGAGACGGAACTGAATGCGTTCCGGGTTTGCATCGTTCTTTTTCAATAAGACGCCGCCATTGTACGTCTCCGTTGGCGTATCCTCGAGAACAGTCACCAAATCACCGTATTCTTGTGGTCCGACCGACTTCAACTTGTTCGTTTGAACACGCATTCCTTCAAGGCTCTCCCAGAAGTCGATGGCATCCTTCTCCGGATTGAAGACGGCGAGGTTGTCGCTGTCGATAAACTCGGTCGGAAGGTTTGAGGCATCAATCGTAATTGGAGTCGGAAGGGTGACACCACTCGCGACGACTTCAACTTTTCCGTTACGTGTATCGATTTGTGTCATCTTCATATCTGTCTGTTGACGGTCGCTGTATCCTTCAATCGCATACTCGCTCACTTTTCCGTTCACTTTGACGAGGTCACCGACTTGAATGCCAGCAATCGAACGTCCACCGTAAAGGACAATCCCTTCAGATGTCCGTGCATCGTCATCGGCCTCGGCGTCAGGAGTTTGAATGAAGTAATACGTCGTCCCGCTCGAGACGAACGTAGACGTGACAATTCCTTCTACCCCTTCAACCGTCTGTCCGTTCATCGGAGCCGTGTGGTTCGCACCTTGGATGTCGTGAATGCGAATCTTGTCTGTGATCTTATAAGAGAATGTTGAGACGGCGCTGAACGAGTCGCCTGTTTTCACGACCGTTTTCAACGTCGTCGAGTTTTCAATGCGGATTGGGTTTTCGTAACGAAGCCCATTCTCTTTTGGATCAGAGCCGTCGAGTGTATAGAAAATCTCTGCGTCTGCTGTCGTTGTCGAGAGCGTCACGTCTTGTGGACCAACGAATGTACCGGCACCTGGTTTCGCGACAGCCGGCCGAAGAACGGACGTATCGATAACCGTGTCCGCCGGGTCACGAGGGATGATTTGGTACGTATCGTCAAACTGTTGAACGATTCCTGTGATCGATGAATAGTTCACATCCGTCTGTAAATCAAGGATGCCTCGCTCGTCGCGAACGACGAACTCCTTCGTTCCGTCCGTCGCCGTCAAGTTCTGACCGCTACCTGTGAGTGTGACATTTTTGACGGTAACGAGTTCGGATTCGACGTCCTCGTTGATTTGTTCCCCTGTCAAGACTTGGGCAGTAGGAAGTGTTGCTGCTTGTTTTGAAACAACGACAGCGCTGTTCAATTGAAGAAGCTCACGGTACGAACCGACGACCCCTGTGACAACGACCTCGTCCCCGACGTTGACGGAAAGAGATGTCGGACGGATAGACAGACCACCTGTTGCGTCTTGAATGGAGATGGTGTTCGCTAATTTAGCCGTGACGACTCCTTTTACGGTGACCGTCTCATTTTCTGCCTTTGTTCGTGCATCAGCAATTGAAATTGGTGTGATTGGTGCAGGAGGCTCCGTTGTGCCTCCATCTCCGTATTCGACGCCTTGGAACGTATGTAACCCGAGATTGTCGAACGTGTCTTGTGGTGTCGATGACCATTCGACAGCCGGGTCGAAGGCATCACTGCCATCACTGTCTCCCTTTGTGACCGTGTCTTTACGGATGAGCGATTGGTCAGCAGTCGCAACGGTCGTTCCCCATTTTGTCCCTGGGTCGAAGCCGAGTTGACCGAAGACATCAAGAACAGTGTCTCCTTTTTTCAAGACGATCGTGTCATCCCCGTTGAAGTTCGTCACGGCACTCACCGTATCCGATTTTGCTTTCAATGTGTCCGACGCACTGCCGTTCACAATGACATATGTAGCTCCTGGTGCGAGTGTGCCCGTCAAATTCAATGTATTTCCGGCAGTCGTACCTCCGTTTGAATACAGTTCAATTTTGTAAGCGGAAAGGTCGATTGTCGCGTTCGTTCCGTTGAATAACTCGATTGCTTTATTGTTGCTCGATCCTTCTACGTACTCTGAAATGAAGAGGTCTGATGCGTTCAACGTCTCGGCGTTTACGTTTGCCGCAATCGGCGTCATACTGCTGACGATGAGTCCTGCTGATAAGGCGAGGCCAGTGACTGCCTTAAATGATTGTGTTGGTTTCCCCATGTGTAAGTCTCCCTTAGATGTAATGGTCTAATCCGATTTCCCCAACTCGTGTCGTTATAAATAAGTGAATTTATATCCTCCTTTTTCAAAAAAACAAAATGATAACGCTTACATTACTTTTCTTGTGACGAAACCCTTGAAAAATTATTCGTGTATTGTCAAAAATAACACGTTCATTTCCCAAGTTTTTTACTACATGTTAAACATAACCAAGCAGACGTCAGAACTCAATCCACTAAACACGAAGTTATGATTACATTTTGATTACAAGGTAAATGTAGTCGGAAGAACTTGACGAGTAGCTTAAGAACTCTTACACTCTTCTAATACGAATTAATTGTATCGGTTAAGTTGGAATTAAAGGAGGCACTAATGAAAGCAGTCAATTACCAAGTCATTCCTGGAGCAGGCGCGTTTTATTATGAAGGAAACGAAATCGGTATTTTGCTTTGTCACGGCTTTAACGGGACACCTCAGAGTGTACAGGACGTCGGAATTGAGTTGATGAAGCAAGGGTTTACGGTGTATGCCCCGCGCTTGAAAGGGCATGGGACACATCCGGAAGACTTTCGATGTTCCACGCATCGATGTTGGTATAAAAGTGTGACGAAAGGAATCGAGCGATTACGCGAGTCGTGTCAGACGGTCATTGTCGTCGGTCAGTCAATGGGTGGGACGTTGGCACTCAAGGCTGCCCTTGAAGGAAAGGCGGATGCGATTGTGACAATCAATGCCGCGTTATCGGTACCAGGATATACGTGTCATGCGTCGGATACCGAGTGTCGATTTATCGACGAAGATGCGCCCGACATCTTGGCAAAAGACGTATATGAGATTGTCTATGACCGTGTGCCTACAAGAGCGATTCGGGAATTGCTTTCGCTGATTGACGAGGTGCGACCGCACGTCGGAGCGGTTGATGTGCCGACATATGTCATCCATTCTGCTGTCGACAACGTAGTACCGCCTTCCGACTCCATCTGGTTGTTCGATCAGTTACAAGGAAAAAAAGAATACGCGGTGCTTCCTAACTCGTATCACGTCGCGACGATGGACCATGATTGGAAGCATTTGTCGAAGCTGATCACGACCTTCTGTGAACAGGTTGGGGCGCGCCATCAAAATGCAGTGTAAAACTGCATTTTTTTGTGGGCTCATTCTTTGCAAACGCTTGCACTAGTGCTATGGTAGATGTGAATCATACCTTATTGTAGGAGGCACGGTGCCGTATGGAGACGTTGTTCAGCCAAACGAAACAAACAGAAATCAGTCGTGTATGGTGGAAAGAGGCCATCGCCTATCAAATTTATCCAAGAAGTTTCAACGATTCGAACGGGGATGGAATCGGTGATCTTCGCGGAATCATTGAAAAGCTCGATTACTTAGAAGACCTTGGAATTGATGTCATTTGGATTTGTCCGATGTACAAATCGCCAAATGATGATAACGGATATGATATCAGTGACTATCAAGACATTATGGACGAGTTTGGGACGATGGAGGATTTTGATGCCTTGCTAGAGGCGGTGCATGCACGAGGGATGAAACTGTTGCTCGACCTCGTTGTCAACCATACGTCGGACGAACATCCATGGTTCCTTGAATCGAAAAGCTCGAAAGACAATCCGAAACGGGATTGGTACATTTGGCGAGATGGGAAAGATGGGATGCCACCGAGTAACTGGGCGAGTATCTTTGGCGGGTCCGCTTGGGAATATAATGAACAGACCGATCAATATTACTTGCACGTCTTCTCGAAGAAACAACCCGATTTGAACTGGGAGAATCGTGAAGTTCGGACGGCTGTCTATGACATGATCAACTGGTGGCTCGATAAAGGAGTCGACGGATTCCGTGTCGATGCGATCAGTCATATTAAAAAGATGCCGACGGAGACGATGTTACCTTCTCCGGACGGGAAGTCGATCGTTACGGCGTTTTCGATGTACTCGAATATCGATGGAATCCATGAATATCTACAAGAGATGAAGCGAGAAACGTTCTCCAAATACGACATTATGACCGTTGGGGAGACGAACGGAATCGAGCCGGAAGAAGCCGACCAATGGATGGGACCTGAGAATGGTGCGATGAATATGGCCTTTCACTTTGATCATGTCGATATCATGCGACGGTCACGTCTTGCCCCGCTCGATGTCGTCGAGCTGAAACGGATCTTCGATAAATGGCAACAAGGATTACGCGAAACCGGGTGGAACGCGTTATACATTGAAAATCATGACATGGTGCGAGCGGTCTCGCTCGTCGGGGATGAGCATCATTATTGGCGTGAAAGTGCCACGGCGCTTGGGATGATGTACTTCTTCATGCACGGGACACCATTCATTTATCAAGGACAAGAAATCGGGATGAAGAATGTGCCGCTCCCATCCATTCATGACTATGATGATGTCGCGACGAAAAACGAGTACTTCGAACGCATCGCGAACGGGATGAGTGAAATCGACTCGATGCAACAAGTATGGGGCACATCTCGTGATAACGTCCGGACACCAATCCAGTGGGATGCCTCACCTTATGCTGGTTTCTCGACGACGACCCCGTGGATGCCGATTCACGAAGAGTATGAGACGCTCAACGTCGAGGCACAGCGAAACGACCAGCATTCGATCCTGTCGTTCTATAAGGAGATGATCCGTCTTCGTCGAGCTGAGGAGACGTTTACGTATGGTCGTTATCGTGACGTCTTGCCTGAACATAAGCAAGCCTTCGTCTATGAGCGTACGTTTGAAAACAACCGCTTCTTCGTGGTCGTCAACTTGACCGCCAATCCGGCAGAAGTGACCGTTCCGGAAATTGCAGGCGCCACGCTTGTCATGACGAATGAGATTGACCCCGAGACGATTGATACGGAAACGTTTATGCTTCGACCATTCGCAGCACGGTTATATCGTTTATGATAGAAAGGTACCTTCCTAGGAGGGTACCTCTTTTGAATGAAGGGTGGGACGAGGATGCATACGATTGAATTTTCCAATGACAACGAGGTCGTACGCATGGTCATTGGTGGTGCCGATCGCGAACGGTTGGAATTGATGATTGATGAGCGACGCGTTACGATTTACGTGAAAGCGTATCTCGATTTTGGAGAGGCGTTCGCTAAGGCGTTTCATTCGTTGAAAGGGACGGCCGCACTCCGTGATGTGGAAGGACAGTATGTCATGGATGTGACCTTTTCGCATCGAGGGGTCAGCGTTCGATTGCATGATCCGTTTCCTAAGAAGACGCTTCAGACCGATCAAAGTTACATGACAGAAACGATGCGACAAATTGGCATCTGGAATAGGCTGTGACAAATGAGGGAAAAGAGCATATGATAGAGATTGACTAAATGGAAAGGGGTGTCGGGTATGGATGGAACGAAACGTGCTGACATTCGCCCAGGACTCCACGTCCAAATCGTTTTAAAACAAGATCAACGAAGCGGAAAGCTGACGAAAGGCGTCGTTCAAGATATATTGACGAACTCGCCACGTCATCCGCACGGAATCAAAGTGCGTTTGAGCGATGGGCAGGTCGGTCGTGTGAAAGTGATCGAAGCTGGAGGTGAGTAAGATGAGTGAGAAAAAACTATCTTTTCAAGAGGCGATGAAACAAAAGCTGGCAGAGAAGAAGCAAAATCAAACGAAGGTTCCCACGGGTTTACATGGTACAAAACAGAAACCGTTGACGAGCCAATTGACGAAAAAACCAAATAACCAGAAGAAACGTACTGGTATTTAAACTCGCAGCTACTCGAAAAGAGTGGCTGTTTTTTTGATTATTCATTTCGTTATTGTGAATTATAATCATGATTTAATATTTCTAAACATTTTTATGTAAGCGCTTTAAGTGCTTATAAATAAGGAATCTCGCTTATATGATGTGAAAAAAGAGTGAAATGACCTATAAAAAAATTATTGATAATTGTCAGAATCTTTGTATAATTCAGAACTAAGACATCATAAAAAATTCTCAACTTCAGATTCACACAACAGGGAGGAACTTATTCATGGAAGCGATTCAAGGTATGTTACAAGGAAGCGTCGACTTTTTGAACAACATCTTATGGTCGTACGTATTGATCGCCGTTCTCGTTGGAGCCGGGATCTACTTCACGGTCAGAACACGTTTTATGCAGTTCCGTTACTTAAAAGAAATGTTACGTACGGTGACAGATAAATCGGACGTTACACTTTCAAAAGACGGGAAGAGTATTTCTTCAATGAAATCATTCTTTATCGGTGCCGCGACTCGAATCGGTACAGGTAACCTTGCCGGGGTCACGGTAGCGGTCACACTTGGTGGACCAGGAGCGGTCTTCTGGATGTGGATCGTCGCCCTTCTCGGTGGTGCGACAGCCATGATTGAAAGCACGCTCGCTCAAGTATACAAAGTGAAAGACGATGTCGCGTACCGCGGTGGTCCAGCTTACTACATCGAAAAAGGTTTGAACAACCGTGCACTTGGAATCGTATTTGCGGTTCTCATTGCTGTCACATTCGGACTCATCTTCAACTCTGTTCAATCGAACACAATCGCTGCAGCATTCGATAACGCATTTGGAATCGATGCGGCGATCGGCGGAGCAATCTTAGTTGTTCTTACTGGTCTTGTCATCTTTGGTGGTGTACAACGTGTCGCGAACTTCTCGGCGATCGTCGTACCAGTCATGGCTGTTCTCTACCTTGCCATCGCACTCTACGTTGTCGCTGTGAACTTTGCTGAACTTCCAGGCGTCTTCGCTATGATTTTCCAAAGCGCATTTGGTTTGAACGAAGCAGTCGGTGGTTCAATCGGTGCTGCAATCTCAATGGGTGTACGCCGTGGACTCTTCTCGAACGAAGCAGGTATGGGTTCTGCACCAAACGCAGCAGCTGCTGCTGAAGTATCGCACCCTGCGAAACAAGGTTTCCTTCAAGCACTCGGTGTATTCTTGGATACGTTGATCGTATGTACAGCAACTGCAGCGATCATCCTTCTCTCAGACAGCTACGCTGCTGGAAATGGTGAAGGGATTGTCCTTCTTCAAAACGCATTGACTGAACAAATCGGAGCACTTGCCCCAGCATTCATCGCTGTCAGCGTCTTCTTGTTCGCCTTCAGCTCGATCGCAGGAAGCTACTACTACGGTGAAACGAACATCGAATTCATTAAGAAGAGCAAAGGTGCAGTTCTTGGATTCCGTCTTGCGACAATGGCATTCGTCTTCATCGGAGCGGTCGCAAGCCTTGGATTCGTATGGAGCCTCGCTGACCTCTTCATGGCAGGGATGACATTGATCAACATCGCGGCGATCACATTGCTCGGTGGCGTTGCCTTCAAAGTTCTTAAAGATTACGAAGAGCAACGAGCTCAAGGTCTCAACCCACGCTTCTCGGCTCGTAAACTCGGTATCGAGAATACAGAGTGCTGGGATGTGGAAGAAGACGAAGTGGCACAAGGTACTGTTCAAGCAGCAGCAGCCGACGCTTCAAAATCATAATTCGTGAAATGCAACAAACAGGGACCCTGCTAATCGGGGTCCCTGTCTTTTTATGCATGATAACGTATCGGCTTGACGGTTTGTTCCGTCTCCGATTTGTTCAAATACAAGTAACTTCCGGCAACGAACAACGCACCACCGACAATATTACCGAGTGTGGCGAAGAATAGATTGTAAAGGGCACCGCTAAAGGTGACGAGGTCCGACGGTACATAGTGGAGCGCGAGAGCGAAAACGCCCATGTTCGCAATCGAGTGCTCGAATCCAGCGGCGAAAAATACGACGACCGGAAGCATCGTCAGCATAATCTTCGCGACATCATTGTTCGTTTTGAGTGGCATGAAGATGGCCAAACAGACGAGCACGTTACATAAGATTCCTTTCAAGAAAATAGCAAGGGCGTCTCCACCGATTTTCTTCGCGGCGACGACAGCAAGCAAATGGTCACCCGACACGTCACCCATGCTGTGAGCTCCGATGACGAGAAGCGATAGCATGACGGCACCGATCAAGTTACCGACCCAACTGAGTCCCCATATTTTTGCGAGGTCGAACCAAGCGACACGTCCCCGTTTTGCACCAGTGTAGAGATACATCGTGTTGCTCGTAAACAATTCTCCCCCCATCCAGACGATGAAGACGAGTGCCACTGAGAAACTGGCGCCCGCAATCAGCATCGTTCCGGGGACATCGATGAACATGTTTCCGACGGTGAATGAGAAGACGACTCCAATTCCGATTAAAAAGCCAGCGATTATCGATCGCAACATGTATTGAGGAAATGAATGTTGAAGCAATGATGATTTCTTAAATGCGGCTTCTTCCATATAATCGACGACTTGCTTTTCCATGAAAAGACCTCCTTTAGACCCTTTCAGTCTAGGAGGTCAACGTGAAGTTTGCAATTGTTTTCACAAACTTTCAAGAAGTTCTCAAGAAACCGTTCACATCGTTGCCACGAGTTCAACTTTGATGCGGTCCGGGTCTTCAAAAAATAGTGCTGTATAGTTTGGGCCTCCTGCGTGGGGGAAGCGGTCTGCGTACAATTCACGAAACCCGTGTGATGCGAGCTGTTGCCGAACTTCTTCTAATTGTGCGAGGGAAGACGCATGAAATGCCAAGTGGTTGAGACCAGTCTTTTTTCGGTGATACGGTGGCGCAAGGTGAGTCTTTTCCGTTTGAACGAACACGAGATATGTTTCACGGTATCGATAGCTTCGTCCTTCTGGCCAAGATTGATAGAGCGTGTAATCAAGTTGTTCACAGAGGAGCCATTCCCAGGCACGTATACTGTCGTGTAGGTTTGAAACGTAAAGCTCAACATGGTGAAGCATGAGAATCATCCTTTCGATGGACGTTTGAAAATGGTCCGTTCGGTATAATTGAACTATACAACGAATGAGGGAGGAAACGTATGGATCGGACAGGGCTCGTCTCAAATATTTTGATTGCCGGAAAGACCGGTGTCGGAAAGAGTGCGTTTATCAACTATATATATGGACATGACGTCGCCGAATCGCGTGCTGGAAGTCCGGTCACCGCAGAAGGACTTCACGAATATGAGTATTACGATTTAGAGCGGGGTATCTTGTTTCGTTTTTTTGATACGTGGGGGCTCGAAGCAGACCGCTCTGAAGAGTGGCATCAAGCGATCTTATCCATCGTCCATCAGCGTGAAGGCGCGCTCGATATCGCGGAGTGGTTTCATACAATTTACTACTTGTTGTCGGTGCAGTCAGGACGTGTCGAGGCATATGAGCTCGAGGCGATTTTAAAACCTTTATATGAGCGGGGGAGCAACGTCGCTCTAATATTGACTAACTACAATGAAGACGACCCGATGAGTGTACAAAAGGCAGAGGCGATGGAACGGGTATTGTTACGTGCACTACCGATTGAAGAAGAGAACATCATCCGTGTCAACAGTGTCGAAAAGAAGTTACTCACAGGAAAACACGTCCCGGTAAGAGGATACGAAGAGGTATGGAATCGGAATCGGACGAACCTATGGAAAGACATCGAGCGAAAACTTCCCATTAACTTGACGAATCATCTTCTTGAAGAGTTAGAGGATTGGCGAATTCGGAGTATCGCTTCTGCAGAGACGATTCGGATGCTGACCCCGCAAGCGATGATTAGTTGGAAAGCTAGAAAAATAGAGAAAGATTTAGAAAAGACGCTTGAAGAGGCCGCTTTGACGACGGAAGAGGCGATGGCAGAAGGGGTGCGTCATTATATCCAACTCATGCAACGATACCCGCTAGTCGGAGAGCAAGCAGACCTTTTGTTTAGAACGAGACGAGTTGAGCTCGGATTTGACTACTCGTTCGGAAAAACAGTTCGAAAGATGGTTCTCGGAATGATTCCTGGAGTGCACTTCATCTACTGGGCATTCAAGCGTCGGACGGCAGAGCGAGGGATTAAAAAGGCCATCGAGCAACAATATGCATCTGTAAGACAAACGATTGAAGAAGAGATTCGACGCGGCTTTGAGCGCGAGATGGGTCAGCTTGGTCGCACGCTCAACTCATAAGGGGGAAACGTAAATGGAATCGACGAAACGATTTGATTTTAAAGATTATGATTTAAAGGCAGAGCTCGAGCGACTACGGGGCAATGTCAAAAAACCAAACATCCTCATCGCGGGAGCAACGGGAGCAGGAAAGAGTTCTGTTGTGAACTACGTGTTTGGACGTGATTTGACGAAAGTAGCAGCCGGGGAACCGGTCACAAGAGGAATTCATCAATATACGAGTGATGATATCGCAGTCACCTTGTTCGACAGCGAAGGATATGAGATCGGGAGTGCGCGGCAACAACATTACGAAGAGGAAGTCATCGGGTTTGTGGAGAACGCAAAGCGGCAAGAGGCATCCAAACGAATTCATCTCGTCTGGTATACCATCAACGCTGCGACAAAGCGTGTCACACCACTCGACAAGGCCTTGATTCGCCGTCTACGTGAATCGACCGCTGTCGCTGTCTTATTCACACAAATCGATCAAGTCGATTTAGAGGAACTGACGGCATTACGGAATGAACTGAATGGAATCCTTCCGGAAGAAGCGATCTTCCAAGTCAGCATTTCTTCGGAAATATTGAACGATGAAGCGTTGCGTCAATATGTGGATTGGGAACGACTGATTGCGTGGTCGGTTGAACAGCTAGATGCTTCCTTGCAGGAAGGGCTCTTGATGGAGATTCATGCAGAGAGTGAAGCGATGCTCAAGTTAAAGCGTAAAAAGGCGAATCGAATCATCTCTGGCTATGTCGCGAGCGCAGGAACGGCTGCTGCGGTTCCGCTCCCGTTTGCTGATGCCGTGGCATTGACGCCGATTCAGGTGACGATGAGCGTCCATCTATTTCGCTATTGGGGTGTCAAAGCGAGTGATGATTTGTTGAAGACGCTCATTGGAAGTACCATCATTCCACAAATCGGTCGCACGTTATCGAAAACGATCTTATTGAACGTCATGAAGTTTTTCCCGGGAGCGAACGCAGCGGCCGGTGTCATCAATGCGACCGTCGCATCAGGGATCACGTGGGCCATCGGACTCGCAATTAACGAAATCGCTTATCGTAATGCTATGGATTCATCGAAAACGATTGAACAGTTGTTAAATCAAGAGTTCGGATCGCTATTTGAACAGTTTTTGAAGCAAAAACCGAAGGAGGATCAACCCTCTTAACGCCTCCCATTTGTTAGACTACAAGTAAGTGTAGAGAGGGGGAGAAAAATGAAAAAACGAATCTATATTACGCGTCGCTTGCCAGAAGAGGCAGTCGAACCGCTTCGCGATCAATACGATGTGCGCATGTGGAAGCATGAAGGGGAAAGTGTGCCGCGAGAGGTTCTTTTAGAAGAAGCGTCATCTGCGCATGCGCTCTGGACCATGCTCAGCGACACGATTGACCGTGAAGTGTTTGAGCGTGCCACACATTTAGAGGTCGTCTCCAATTTGGCGGTCGGATATAACAATATCGATTTGAACGCAGCGAAAGAGAATAGCGTCATCGTCACCAACACACCCGATGTCTTGACGGAAACGACAGCAGATTTGACGTTTGGTCTCATGACGATGACGGCACGACGTCTCGGAGAGGCGGAACGTGACTTGCGCGCCGGGGAGTGGAAGTCCTGGCTGCCGATGGGCTACGTCGGGATGGACCTTTATCAAGCGAAATTGGGTATCATCGGAATGGGGCGAATCGGTGAAGCGGTCGCACGTCGGGCAAGAGGATTTGACATGGAAGTTCTATACCATAACCGGACACGGCGACATGAGTCGGAGTCGATGTATGGCTTCACCTATGCGGAACTCGATGAACTATTGACACAATCCGATTTCGTCGTCGTTCTCGCACCGCTCACGGACGAGACACGGGGAATGCTCGGGGCTAAAGAGTTTGCCAAGATGAAGGAAACATCCATTTTCATCAATGTGGCTCGTGGAGAAATCATCGATGAAAAGGCGCTATATGAAGCACTTAAAGCGAGGAAGATTTGGGGAGCGGGATTAGACGTATTCACAAAAGAACCAATCGACCTCGGTCATCCATTATTGACGCTTCCGAACGTGACGACATTACCGCATATCGGGAGTGCAACGATTCGGACACGTCTGGCGATGATGGCATTGAATCGAGATGCCATCACAAATGTGCTCGAAGGGAAAGAACCGAAGAATCGTTTGACGTAAGAAGAGCCTGACGCGGGTGCGTCAGGCTCTTTGTTACTATGTTAGAAACGTCGGATATTATCCGGATCTTCTACGTCATTTCGATAAGCACGATCATCGAGACCACGTAGTTTTTCCTCGCGATCTGGATTCTTCGTTTCTTTATCCAGTTTATCTTGCTCCGGGTCTACGGGATGGCTTGGGTCGACGGTCTGAGCCTCACGATAAGGTTTTGAGTCGATTTCCAATCCATCGTCAGTATGACTACCGAGATGAGTCGATGATGCGTCTTGATATGGTTTCGAATCGACTGTCACCCCGTCTTGATGACGACGTTCAAAGTCTTCATCCACATAAACGAGGATTTTCCCGGCTTCTACATCGTCATAGTGACGTTTTACTTCCTCTTCGCTCAGTCCCATGTTGCGTAGACCAGCGTGCACGTCTTCATGACCGCTGAGGAACGCCCGAACCTTATCGAACCAGCTCGCTTGATGGGTCGCTTCCGTATGAACATCTGTATCACGTCTCAAAATCGAAACGTTGTCTTCATGTTTTGTGACGACATAAATGTGTGAGTCTTCATAACCTTTCGCTCGCAACTCCTCGATTTTCCCAAGTGCTGCATCCTGCGTGTCGTGCATGCTGATAAATCGTTTCTCATTCATAGTCGTTCCTCCTTATAATCGGCGATGATCTTCTAATCCAGAATGACCGCGTACAATCGGATCATCCTTTGTACCACGTGGATTCTCGTCGTGATCGTTAAATGGTTTCGCGTCAAAGGCGATCCCATCCGCTTTTTCCCCTTTATCATGATCGAGCTCACTGTCTTTTTTATACATGTTCGGATAGCGGTCGTACGAGTGTCGATCGATGTAGAGTAAAATTTGTCCTTCATCGATTGCATCATAATACTGTTCCGCTTCGGCATCGTTTAGCCCCATATTCCGTAACTCATCACGAATGCGGTCACTTCCGTGTAGGAATGCTTTGACACGGTCAAGCCAATTGACGTCACGGATACCGGACTCGGCATTTACATCCGTGTGATCACGTAACGCAGAAATTTCCCCGTCCCGCTTGGCGACAACATGCATATTTTTTTCAGCTTCCCCTGCAGCTTTCAGCTCTTCCACTTTGTGCATGACTTCCTGTTCGGTCTGGAACAGGCCAATCATTTTTCGTTCTGACATCGAATACCCCCTTTAGAATTTCCAATCTAAAACAAGCGTCACAATAGGAGTAATTTCCGTTCTCGCCATAATCGAAACAAAAAACGCCATCTCCTAAGAGGAGTGGCGTGGTTAGTAATAAAGCATGAGCGTATCGTCTCCGAGAGAACAACGTGTACTCTTCCAGACGAACTCGATTAATGTCCAGATGGCCATAAAGCCACTGATCGCCATTAAAATGAGCGCGTAGAGTGGGGTCAACTGAATGATGAATGACCAACCAATTGTCATTAAGAGCGGTTGAATCAGAAAGATAGACATGATGTAGACGACAACGATGAGCAAGGCGAACGCAATACGCCGACCGAGCGTCTGGATGTAATGTCGAAAACGGGTCAATATGCCGAAGATAGCACCGGTCACGAGGACGGGTAACAGGAAGGCCAGATAATCAATTGGATACGTCGACATGGGGGCGGTGAATAGTCGACCGCTAAAGACATCGTCAATCACGAGCAGTAAGTTGGCGTAGGCAAATGCCAAAATCATACCTAGTAGCCAGCCGAAGCGGTTCCAAATCGTACGAGACGATTTGAGTGCTTCAATCTTTGTGTAGGCGAGGAAGGCAAGGTCGCGCACTTCGATTTCTTTTAACGAAAGCTTGGCTTCGTCCAATTGATTGACGGCCCAATCGAATTCCCGGTTTGCTTGCGCTTTTTCATGAGGTTTTAATTCATCCGAGGCATCAATCAACACGTGATAGCGTCGACGATATTCTTCATTTGTTTCGGGTTGTTCAATGAGGAAACGAGCGTATTCCTGAGGATCTTGGTTTAAAAGACTTTCGAGCGACTGACCACTTTTCTCTGCATGCCGGATATATCCAGCAAGTGCGAGTAGATGGCGATCCGCTTCTGCCTCATTTCCAAGTAGTTCGATGAGGCGCTGGCGCACGTCGTTAAAGAACTGTTGGACGTTCGGGTCGTGAATCATATTCGGTTCCAGGGAGATTCCTCTCCTTTCTCGGTTTGTCATGGTCAAGCCGGAGGTTCGTCGTTATGAGAAAGTTTAAGTGACTCGAAATCACCTTGCTCGATACTTCGAATCAAAATTTCGCTTCCACCCATATTTGTCGAAAGCGGGATGGAGTAGACGTCACAAAGACGCATCAATGCGCTCACATCCGGTTCATGAGGTTGAGCAGTTAATGGGTCTCTGAAAAAGATGATCATATCCATCTCCCCGCGTGCGACGGCAGCACCGATTTCTTGGTCCCCTCCAAGCGGTCCGGATCGGAAGCAATGGACAGGCAAGCCGGTCGCTTCAGCGATTCGCTTACCCGTTGTACCGGTCGCAAACAACTGATGTTTCTTTAGTATATGGGTGTAAGTTTTAATGAGGACGATTAAATCATCTTTCTTCTTGTCGTGAGCCACTAAAGCGATATTCATCCTAAATTCCTCCTAACATGACGTCTCTTGTTATTCGTATCATATTTGACTTCATTTGGCACGATTTCTCTCTTAAACTAACGTACCCATTTCCAATGAATCGTAATAGTCATGTAAACGAATTGACTTACAATTCAGGTTTGATGATTTTGAAATATAGGTATGTATGAAATAGCACTGTTAAATAAAAACAATCATTTCATGTGAAAAAGGAGGAAGATTCGATGAACAATACAACGTATAACTTCAATACGTTCATGTCATGGTTACCAGAGCTTTTGCTGGCGATTGTTATTCTCGTAGTCGGTTATATCTTGGCGAAAGTATTGGAAAACGTGACACGTAAAGCATTGAAGAAAGCCCGATTGGATGAGCGGGTGGGTATTAAAAAAGATGGGGAGAAAGGAGAAAAGTGGACGCCTGAACGCATTATTGGAAAAGTGGTGTTCTTTGGCGTATTACTCCTCGCATTCCTGATTATCTTTGAATTCATGAACATTCCAGCCATTACGCAGCCATTCAGTCAGATTTATGAAGGATTCTCTGGATTGATCATCGGTGTCATCAAAGCCGGCTTGATTTTACTCGTTGCCTGGGTCATCGCTACCCTGTTAAAAAAAGGGATTCAAATGGCGGGACATCGTTTGAATTTGAGCAAGTTGATGGAAAAAACGGGGCAAGAGTCGACAAGCGTCAACCAAACGAAATGGGTCGACACGGTCGCGAACATCGTCTTCTATCTCGTGCTCTTATTGGCATTACCGGCTGTACTTGACGCCCTTGGACTTCGTGGGGTCAGCGGACCATTCGAAGATTTATTGAACAGTTTCCTCGGGTTCATTCCGAAACTTGTCGCAGCAGCGCTCATTTTCGCAATCGGGTATGTGGTGGCGAAGATTGTTCGCGACATTTTGACGAAATTCCTCGAAGCTGCAGGACTAGATCGCTTGGCAGAGCGATTCCATCTATCTGATTACGTGAAAGGATCGAGTCTTGCGAAGGCAATCGGTACAATCGTCTTCATCTTCATCATGATTCCGGTGACGATTTCGGCGCTTGAGGCGCTCGATATTCGAGGAATCTCGGAACCGGCGATTGCGATGCTCAATGATGTCCTTGTCATGATTCCAGACATTCTCGTTGCAATCGTCCTCGTCCTCGTCGGGGTGTTCGTGGCAAGATGGTTGAAAGGGGTCGTCGTATCCCTTCTTGAGAATCTTGGCGTCAACTCGTTGGCTCAAAAAATGGGCTTCGGGGAACGTGCGTCTTCGATGTCAATCGCTCAAGTGGTCGGTGTCATTGTCCAAGTAATCGTGATCTTGCTCTTCGTATCTGAAGCACTTCAAGTCGCGAATCTTGAGTTCATGGCATCTCTTGCAACAGCCATCTTTGCTTACTTGCCGATGGTCATCGCAGCACTCATCATCTTGGCAGTCGGATTCTGGTTGGCGAACATGGCAGAGCGATTGGTCGGAAGTGTACTTGTCGATGGAGCAGGACAACCGAGTGCGCTTCGCTACGTAGCGAAGTATGCGATTCTCGGACTCGTCTTCTTCATGGCCATTAGCCAACTCGGCATCGCACCGATGATTGTCAATACAGCATTCCTTCTCATTCTTGGAGCTGTTGCCCTCGCCTTCGGTCTTGCTTTCGGTCTTGGTGGTCGCGAGACGGCGGCACGTTATTTGAAAAAGGCGGAGCGACGCATTGATGAAACGGAAGTTTCAAAAGAAGGTCTCGAGCAGGAGAAAGAACAGATGAGCCGCGAAGCGGAAGCTGCAAAACAACAAGCGAAGCAAGGCGTGGAGCAGTCGAAACATGAAGCGGAACAATCGAAACACGAGTTGAAGCGAGATGTTCAAAATCCAAAAGTTGACCATGTTGATGGACCGGAACCGAATCCGTTCCATGAAAACATCACTCCGGATCAGGACAATCGATCACTTGATGATAACGATGGTCCGTTACGCCCATAATCGATGCTTGAACGGGTCTCCTACAAGGAGATCCGTTTTTTTGTGTTCAACTCAAGCATAAATCTGGTCGATAGTAAAAGAAAAGAGTGTAGGGGTGAGGGGAATGTTTGAACGTTTTCAACGGACGCTCGTGATGAACTATATCATCGGCTCAGGTTTGGCCGTCTTTGGAGTAGGTGGTGTCTTTATTTTTCAAACGCTTGACCTGTCCATTCGAGAGATTTTACTACTGTTAGGCATCATGTTGGGGTCAGGGATAGTTATGATTTTCTCAGAACTACTCTTATACCGTCGCCACATTCGACCGATACGACAGCTTTTTATGATCGAATCCCCATCGATTGACGAATTGACGTCGGCATTCGAACAAGCGAGTCGATTCCCGATTTTAACGGTGCAACGGATTTTAGGTCCTCATTTGTTTGGATTATCCATCCCGTCAATTGGTTTAACCGCCGTTTTTATTCAGGTGGGGTGGATTGACTTACCTTATCGTTTGATCGGCTTGGCTGCAATCGGGGCCGTCATGATTGCGGTACTACATGCCTTGATTGAATATTTTTTGACGGTTCGATCGGTTGAGCCATTACTTGTATACATGAAAGAAAGGCATCTCGAACTTTATCATCTGCCTATTCATGCAACGTATCGATCATTTAGTGTCCGAACTAAATTATTGATCAGTATGCTCATTACGGGTATCTTTCCCATCATGTTGTTCATGTTGGCGTCGAGTGTCCAATTGTCGACTTCGACTCGAACGGATACGTATTGGAATTGGGCGCTCGTGATTCTTGTCATCATCGTCGGAATTGCGGTGTTATGCAGTTTCTTACTCTATGACAACATCAAACGTCCGATTGGATTTTTGACGTCCGGCATCGAACAGATGGAGTCGGGACAACTTCAGAAAATCGAGAATCCGTACTTAGATGAGTTCGCCCAACTGATTGGGGGATTCAATCAAATGGTTGAGACGGTAACTGCTCGTGAACAAGAAAACGCACAGCTGTTAGACAGCCTCTTCATTTTATTCGCAGCAACGCTCGATGCACGTGATCCCTACACAGCAGGTCATTCGGAGCGTGTCGCGATGTATTCCGTTGAGCTTGCTCGCGCCATTGGCTTACCGCATGCACAAGTCGATTTACTCAATAAGTCAGCACTTCTACATGACATCGGGAAAATTGGAATTCGAGATGACGTCCTACTAAAAGAAGGGAAGCTGACAGACGAAGAGTTTTCAAAAATTCAAGAACATCCGACCATTGGCATCCATATTTTGAGTCAAATTCATTTACCTGCATCGCTTCAACCGATTTTAGCCGGAGTTCGATCGCACCACGAACGAATCGATGGGAAAGGATACCCGGACCGCTTACATGCGGTCGACATTCCGTTATTCGGAAGAATCATGGCGATTGCCGATGCTTATGATGCCATGACATCAGATCGACCCTATCGGTCAGGGATGCCAGTGGAAAAGGCGCTTTCCATATTGGAGAGCGGTCGGGGAACACAATGGGACGCGGAATTTGTGGACGTATTCGTCCAGCTTCGTCGTCAGGGCATATCAGCATAAGAAAAGGAGCAGCACCTCGTGTGCCGCTCCTTTGTCATATAGTTTGAAAGGCATATACCCCGAATACAGCTCCAATGACGACAACGACGAGGTTGACCCGTAGTAGCGCCAGGAAAGTGGCAACCACTCCTCCGAATAAGGCAGACGAGGTGGTGGTCGTGGAGGATAGGACGCCCGGAAAAATCAAACTAGCCAGTACCGCATACGGGATGAAGGAAAGAAATCGTTTCATATATGCCGGTAACGCCAATTCCTTTAGCCAGAGTAGCGGGACAAGGCGAGGGAGATACGTGACAAGTGCCAATCCTAGAACGAGTAGAAACAACGATATCATGTGACCTCTTCCTCCTTAAATACGAAAGCACCGATTCCGGCTGCGACAACGGTCGCGACGATGATTCGAATCCCATCTGAGATTGAGAAGAACGGGGTGATGACCCAATGGAGTATGGCTTGAATAATGATAGCTAAGCTTGCTACGACGAAGACAGGACGAGTCGTTAATGATGGAACGAGTAACCCGATGAACATCGCATATAGCGCAATCCCCATACTCGCCTGTAATGTGCTTGGAAGACCGAAGGCGAGGAAGACCCCCATCCACGTCCCGACATTCCAAGCAAGAAATGCGATTGTATTCAACCCGAGCACGAACATACCGGAACGGGCCTCTTGACGAGTAGAGGCGATGCTGAACGTTTCGTCGGTCACACCAAACGCGATGGTAGCCAATAGTCTTCGAGATGTACTCTCAATCCGTTGGGATAGTGAGGCGGACATTAAAAAATGGCGAGAGTTTAGAATGAACGTCGTCAAAATGATTTCCCAATACATCGAACCGGCCATCAGAAGTTGTACCGTAATGAACTGACTTGCCCCGGCAAAGATCAAAAAGGACATCGATAATGTGATAGCATTCGGCAAGTTGAAAGATTGTGCCAAAAGACCGAAGGCAATCGCAATCGGGATATATCCGATGGCGACGGGAATGCCGGCGCGTAGTCCTGCGCGAAACGTGGGTTGCGGTGAAGTTGGTGATGTGGGATGAATCGAAGTCGCCATGATAGCCCTCCTCCATAATTAAGATGATTTCTATGTCATTCGGGATGAATAAACGGTTTCCTGCTCAAATGATAAAAAAGAGGGTATACATGTATCGTTAAGGAGGGTGATCACATGAGTCGTGCTGAAGAATTTTTGGCATCCTATCATCGAATCGAGGACTACTTGAGTCGAGAGATGGGAGATGGGCAACATTTCAGTTTTAGTAACATGGTGAATCGGTTAGCGAAACAAAATCCAATCATCGACCGGTATAAAGAAGATTTACATCAGATGAGTCAACTACGAAATGCCATCGTCCATGAGCGGCGTGAACCTGATTTTATTATCGCGGAGCCACACGAGTCGCTTGTTGCATTGATTTTAGAAGTAGAGCGAGAGCTCCTTCATCCACGTCTCGTCATTCCATTGTTTGCGAAATCGGTGGTGACGTTTCAGTCGGAAGATTTTTTGACGGAAGTACTCCGCGAGATTCGAGATAAAAATTATTCGCAATTCCCTGTATATCATGACAATGGGTCTTGGCGCGGACTGTTGACGAAAAAAGGAGTGACCAGTTGGCTAGCCGAAACAATCGACGGGCCCAACTTGTCACTCAAAGGAGTTCGGGTGAAGCACGTGCTCCACCACGATCCGCATATGCACCGGTATCGATTCATTCGAAAGGATGCGACCGTAATCGAGGCACAGCACTGCTTTACGCAAATGAAAGAGGGCGCACGATATGACGCCCTTCTGATTACAGAGACCGGAAATCCGGATGAACCGCTACTCGGCATCATCCGTCCTCAAGATTTATTGAACGCGCTCCGTTGAGGCGAGATGTTCAATGGCGACCTCATATTGGGTAACGGTGTTGCCGAGGACGATTGGTTTCACTTCTGAAGTCCCGTCATCACGTTTCTTATGGGCGTGCTTATAAGCATTGCTGTCGCGCCAGTTCTCAAAGCTGTCTGCATCACGCCACGTGGTCATGATGACGACATGATCCATCGCCTCATCAGACGTATCCGTCAACACTTGCATACGGACAAAGCCATCCATCGCTTCGATTCCTTTTGTCGTTTCGAAGCGTGCTTTGACCGCGTCGGCCTTTCCTTTTTCAACGTCTAGTTTGTTCATCACAATCCACATCCCACATTTCCCCCTATACGAATAAGATGACTCCATTATAACGTGAACAGGGAAATGCCTGAAAAAGGATGCTCACTCAACGTTTGCTCCACCATTCTTCGAACGCCCAGTTCTTCTGCTTCATCATCGTCGCTTCAGTGACACCGACATAACGCAAATGCCAAGGTTCGTAATTGTATCCCGTGATTTTCTCTTTTCCTTTTGGATAGCGGACGATAAATCCATAGAGATGGGCGTTTTGAAGCATCCATTTCCCTTCAGGCGATCGGTCGAAGGATTCATATAGGCCTAGACGCATGCGTTGACTCGTCATATCAACGGCGAGACCCGTTTGATGTTCACTATGACCGGGACGTGCCACATATTTTGAAGCATATGCGACCCCACGTGTGTTGACGTAATAGGCATAGAGTGACTTTTGTGTCGAGTAAGATCGGTAGGCGCTAAGGGCGTATAACGTATGACCTTGCTTCCGACCGGCGTAATATAGTTTAGCCAAAGCGTATGCTGCTTCCGCTGTCATCAAGGTCCGTTCACTCCCTTTTTGATAAACAGTTGGAATGGTTAATGTGACAAGTTGTGGGGAACGGTAAGTGGACGGGAGTGCATTCGCCTTGTTGACTAGTCGTAAACGGTCTGCAGAAGGCATTTTAGGGATGCCGGCTTTCAAGTTGGCAGAGGGAGTGAAGTACTTCGTATTTCCGATATAGACGTTCGACCAGCTCCGGTTATAGGTCGTGTAGCGGACCGGGACGTTCGTTCGTAGCGTCTTAAGAATTGGAGAAGATTGCATGGCACGACCGTACAAATACGTCGTTTTAATCGTATAACCTGGTTGTGGGGACGAGGATGCCGCTGTCACCGGCGACACTTGAAACAACAGCAAACAAACGATCAAGATACGCAAGGACTTCATGGCAAAATGCCTCCTCGAGAGTTAGATGATGTTCCTTTTCCCGTTTTCTTGATAGATTGTGCATCTTTTATCCATCTTTAGGTCGGAAGAGGATACGGCTTGGGCCCGATGAAGGTGAGCAAGAAATCCATTACAATTAAAATAACGAATGAGATCGTAGAGAGGAGTGAGCGAATGGAAGCTTTAGTCGGTTTACCACTTTTATTGCTCGTCCTATTCTTTGCCTTTTTGTATTTTAATATCAAAGGGCTATCGAATATGTGGAAGGACTATAATCGAACGAAATCGATGATTCCGCTTGGTTTTTTCATCGTCGGGATTATCGGGATTTTCACAGGAGTGTGGACGTGGCTCGTCATTTTGATTTATTACGTCGTCCGACCGAAAGAATAAACACTGTATGCAGACGCATACAGTGTTTTTGCTATACTGAGGACGAGGTGTTGAGATGGAGAAATTGATAAAAGCATGGTTTATCGTGACGTTGATCACGTTTGGAATCTTTAAGCTCGGTGAAGTGCTGACGACCCCTTACTCGGAAACACCGGGTGAAGGGAATCTATACTGGATTGTTCTCTTGATTGGATGGCCGTTTCTTTTATTGTTTATTTGGATCACCATTCGTTTGACATATCGAGTCGTCTCTTCTGTGCGACCGTTTGGAAAGGTCAGTTTAGCGATCGGAAGTTTCGTCATGGCCGGTATAGCTTGGATGACTAACCAATCACAGGCGACGTCTCTTCGAGAAGGAATTCGTTTATCAGCCAATGAGTCGTACGCAGAAGGATGGAACCAGTTCACGAATATCATCTATATGAACCAGCTGACGTTCTTCCTTTTGACGGTCAGTTGTATGGGAGTAGGAATTCTCTCATCATTCTTCCTGAACAAAAAACAGCGAGACGAAGCCGTGTGAGCTTCCTCTCGCTGTTTTTATAGGTGTTCTTTATAAAGACGTGCATAGCGATCCGCAGCGATGATGGCGTCAGCAACTTCTTCAGGTGTAACATCGAAACCGCTATGAATCGTTTCGCCATCTGCCGTGGCCGCTTTCCCGACCTTCAAGATATCGTCTCGAGATGCATCTTTCAATTTGATATCTTCAAGTGTGACCGGTAAGTCGAGTGCCACATAAAAGGCAACATACTGCTCGAACTCTTCTTGAGGGCGTCCTTCGAGTGCGAGTTGCACGAGTGTTCCAAATGCAACTTTTTCACCGTGCGTCAAATGGTGGATGTCTCCTTCAAGTGCGGTGAATCCATTGTGAATGGCATGGGCTGCAGCCAAGCCACCACTTTCAAAGCCGAGCCCGCTCAATAAGGTGTTGGCTTCCACAACAGCTTCAAGCGCAGGTGTGACGACTTTTGCTTTCACAGCTTCATACGCTTGAATCCCATATGTGAATAGAACCTCTTCACACCGTTCGGCAATCGCCTCCGCTGCAAGTGTCGGGACACCGCCAGCCATCGTCTTGCCTCCGAATGCCAGGACACTTCGCACTTCCACCCATGTGGCCAATGCATCGGCAATACCTGACGCTAAGAAGCGTGGCGGTGCTTGTGCAATCAATTCCGTATCCACAAGGACGAGATCCGGATTCTTTTTATAGAAACGGTAGCTTTCGAAATTGCCTTCATCTGTATATATGACCGACAATGCGCTCGTCGGTGCATCCGTAGAGGCGATGGTCGGTACAATGACGATACGCGCATCCAATTCATCTGCGACCGCTTTTGCTGTATCGAGCGTTTTCCCACCGCCGAGACCGATAACAAACGCTGTTTCATGCTTCTTAGCGTCTGTAGCGATTCGAGTGATTTCGTGCTTCGACGCTTCTCCGATGAAATCAGCTTTCGTCGCCTTGAGCTGGCTCGCTTGCAGAGACTGGGTCACCCGTTCGCCGATCAACTCCCATACGACGTCATCCGCGATGAGTAAAGCGTTGGAACCGAAGTGAGCGACAAACTCTCCGATGCGATCAATCGTTTGTTTCCCTTGCACATACTTGGCCGGACTGATGAAAATGCGTTCTGACATAGTGAACTCCATCCTTTCATATCAGGTTTGGTGTAAGTGCTTACAAGGCAATCATACTACAACTGGTAAAGAATATACGTGAAGATTACATGAAGAACGGCAGCTGACCAAGCACAAGCAATAGGATGATGATGGCGACGACAATGAGAAATCCCCAGTCGTTCATTCGTTTCGTCATAGCACACGTCTCCTTCATGGGTTGGAATTGCAATTCTTCCTCAGTATAGAGGGTGGTAAGAAAAAGGGAGGATGAATAAATAACCAGGTTAAAAAAAGTTACGCCTTGTCATGAGCGGACAGGTCATCAGGTTTAACAGATGATGAATCGGGAACACTAGAGTCGTATGTTGATTTTCTTGAAGGAGGAATTGAGTATGTCGAAACATGTACTGATTGTCACAACGTCAGCAAATCAATTATCAAATGGTCATGCAACGGGATTATGGCTTGAAGAGTTTGCCGTCCCTTATTTATTGTTCGAAAAAGAAGGGTATAAAGTGACGGTCGCGAGTATCGAAGGTGGAGACGTGCCAATCGATGCGAATAGTTTAGAAGATGGTTTGTCAGAAGACATTCTCAACACACAGGAATTGCTTAAAGACACAGCCCGTCTCGATCAAGTCGCAGACGAGTCGTACGATGCAATCTTCTTACCGGGAGGTCACGGGACAGTTGTTGATTTCCCAGAAAATGAAACGTTACAACGTGTCATTCGCAATGTATACGAGAGTGGAAATATTGTCGGGGCAGTTTGCCACGGACCAATTGGATTGGTCAATGTGAAACTCAGCAACGATGAGCCACTCGTTAAAGATAAACAGGTGACAGGGTTCACCGATGCGGAAGAAAAAGAGATGCAACTCGATTCTGCCGTACCGTTCTTACTTGAAACAGGACTACGCAATCAAGGCGGGCAGTTCAAGGGAGCTGACAACTGGGCGGTGAATGTGGCGGTTGACGAACGTCTCGTCACGGGTCAGAATCCTCAGTCTTCTGAAGCGGTCGGGAAAGAACTTGTTAAGTTACTCGGATAATCGTGTGAAGCAACTTCGAATGTCGAAGTTGCTTTTTTGTTTTTTTGGACATATGTCCTATTCAAGTCATCTCTCTTTTCGTAAAGTCAGACGAAGAGAAAGGGGAATGACATGGGAATTTTATTTGCCATCTTATCAGGGACGTTCATCGCCCTTCAAGGAATCTTTAATGCAAAACTAGGAGATGCGGTAGGCGCATGGATGTCCGTCACCATCGTTCATTTTGTCGGACTTCTGTTAGCACTCGCGATTTACTTCTTCAAGCGGGATGCGGACATGACAGCCTTCAAACGTGTGCCTTGGTATTATAGTTTAGGAGGATTGTTCGGGGTATTCGTTGTCTTCGGCGAATTGACGGCGATTCAACAACTCGGGGTCACATGGGCAATTTGTGTATTGCTTGTGGCACAATTAGTAGGAGCCTTCATCATCGATTTGAATGGTTGGTTTGGTGTCAAACGGAAACCGATGAACACGGGACAGGTCATGGGACTCGTCTTGATGGTTGTTGGAATCGGAATCTATACATTTTCTTAAGGAGTTCACTTTACATGATGGATATTATGGATGCACTGAAACGATTGCAGTGGAATCATCTGTTTTCGAATGAAACGCTTGAGTCTTCGTCCGTGGTGACATATGCGTCTGGGACCATGTTATGTTCGAACGATCAGCACATCGAATCTTTATTCGTCGTCCTTGAAGGGCGTGTCAAAATTTATACGCTCAGTGAAGAAGGGAAATTGCGATTGTTGCGTCTGAAGGCTGCTCCAACATTGATTGGAGATATCGAATATGCGAGCGGGCGTAATGTATTGCATACGGTTGAAGCGGTCGGTCCCGTGACGTGTCTGCGCATCCCTTTCGAGGCGCTTCGACGATATAATCGAACGGTCGAATTCACGGAGCATCTGTTACGAGGCGTGTCCGAAAAATTATTCATCGAGGCAAACGCCTCGTCGAATCATCTCATGTCGACTCTCGAAGAGCGGTTGGCCGGTTACTTGATCTCACTCAGTGAATCTGGGAATGAACTGTTTCAAGCGGAGATGAGTCAACTGAAACGGAAAGAAGTCGCAGAGTGGCTAGGGACGAGTTATCGTCACTTGAACCGAACGTTGCAGGCATTCGTGGATGAAGGATTGGTCAAACGAACGAGAAAAGAAGTCATCATTTTAAATAGTGAACGATTGAAAGAACGTGCGAACGGCATGTTTTATGAGTAAGGAGGAGTTATATGATTTTTGGTATCATCTGTTCGGCTGTGGCTGGGGCGTTTATTAGCGTACAGGCGGCGGTCAACGCGAAAATGAATACAAATTTAGGGGCTTGGGCCACCACCGTATTGGTCTTTATCGTTGGTTTGGTCGGATCCATCATCCCGTTAGTATTATTTGGAGGAAATCTTGCTGGATTACGTGACTTGTCGCCAATCTATTGGCTCGGTGGTTTATTTGGTGTCGGTGTCGTGTACTGTGTCATGCGCAGCATCCAGTTACTCGGACCCACATTGTCTGTGTCACTCATTCTCGTGTCACAACTCATTTGGGCGTTAGTCGTCGATTTATATGGCGCCTTCGGGATGCCTCAAATCACGTTATCGGCCGGACAAATTGTAGGGCTCACCATCCTTCTTGTCGGGGTCATTCTCTTTAAACAGTCTCAGACGGCGGCTATCGCCAAACAAGCTGTCAACGAAGCCACTTCTTGAGGAGTGGCTATTTTTCTGAGCAAAACGGGTACAGGTTGGTAACGATTTTTTGATAAAATGAAGCAGTATGCTTTAAAAATTAGCTGAGGTGATGAAAAAAGTGGATTCTTCCATAGTGATTGATTTGTTGATTGTTTTGTTTTTGATTGTGTTGAACGGGATTTTTGCGATGACAGAAATTGCGCTCATCTCATCGAAACCTGCAAAACTTGAGGTTGAAGCAAATCGAGGAAAACGAAGTGCCAAGATTGCGCTTCATTATTCGAAAGACCCGACAGATTTGTTGTCGACCGTTCAAGTCGGAATCACATTGATTGGGATTATTAACGGGGCATACGGGGGCGCACGCTTCTCGGCACCGCTCGCATCGGCATTTGAACAAGCCGGAATGAGTACGCAGTATGCCGGAACCGTTGCTTATGTGGCCGTCGTTACGATTATTACGTATCTGTCGCTCATCATTGGTGAATTGGTCCCGAAACGGATTGCGCTCGTCTCGCCTGAAAAAGTAACGATGGCAATCATTCCGTCGCTCGATTTATTCAGTAAAGTGATGAAACCGTTCATTTGGATTTTATCGAAATCGACACTCTTTTTGTTCAAATTGTTAGGGTTGAAGGCGGAACAGACGAGTGGGGAGACTGAGCTCGAGATCAAACAACTCTTGTTTGAAGGCGCCCAGCAAGGACAGTTCGCTCATGAAGAAGTTCGACAAGTCGAACGGGTCTTTGCGTTTCATGATCAATTGATTTATGAGCTCATGCAACCACGGACGACGCTCGAATGGGTCGACTTAGAAGATGACATGGACGATATTAAGAAATCGATTTATGAAAGTAAACATAACAAGTTACCGGTCGGGCGCGACTCGCTTGACGACTTTGTCGGGTACATCGATGTACGTGACATCTTGACGTTGCCGACACTGCGTGAGCAGTCACAGATTTTGAAGCGCATCAAACAGCCGCTCATCGTTCCAAAACAACGAGAGGCGAGCCAAGTGCTTCAAATGATGCAGAAAAATGGTGTGGAAATCGCCTTTGTTTTAGATGAATACGGCGGATTCCTTGGTATGGTCACCTTGTTCGATATTTTGGAAGAAATCGTCGGAGAGGTGATGATTGAAGAGGATACACCAGAAGTGGTTCGTCGCGAGGACGGATCGTATTTGGCGGATGGGTTACTCGGAATAGAGGATTTGAAGCGAACGTTCGAGATTCGGGATGACCGATTCGACGAAGGGCGCAACTCCTATCATACGCTCGCAGGACTCGTCATTTACGCACTTGGTGATTTTCCGAAACGGGGCGATGTGGTCGAAGCGTACGGTCTTCGCTTTGAAGTCGTGGATATGGACGGAAAGCGTGTCGACCAAGTGCTTGTTTCAGAATTAAAAGAACCAATTACTGAAGAGGACTGATGCGATGCATCAGCCCTCTTTTTCGTGTACCATCCACGTTCGTTGTAAAGCTCCTAACAAGACTTGGGCTGTGTGCAACATCGCTCGTTCATCCACGTCGAAGCGGGGATGATGATGCGGAAAGATTGCGGAGAGCTCGGGATTTCCTGCTCCTGTGAAGAAAAAGCTACCAGGAACGTGCTCGACATAATAAGCGAAATCTTCCCCGACCATAAGTGGTGCCATCTCAATGACACCGTCTGCACCAACGACCTCCACCGCACTCTCACGGACGAGTTCCGTTTCGGTCACATGATTCACGACAGCAGGATATCCTTTTATATACTCCAATTCATAATCAGCATCGCTCGCTTCACAGACGGAACGAATGATCCGCTCCATATCGGAGATGATTTTTTTTTGCGTCTCCCGAGTGAATGTACGCACGGTACCGGATAATTTGGCTTCTTCGGCAATGACGTTGAATGCTTGTCCGGAGTGGAGCGTACCGATGGTCAGCACGGCAGGTTCGAGCGGATCGATTCGCCGACTGACGACCTGTTGGAGATGATTCGCCACGTTCACGGCAACCATGAGGGCATCGACTGTATGTTGCGGAATCGCGCCATGTCCACCTTTTCCTGTAATGATCAATTCAAAGCGATCTGCCGCAGCCATGATAGGACCTGTTTTCACGCCAATCGTTCCGAACGGAAGTGGTGTCCAAATGTGCGCACCGTATATATAATCCACGTTGTCGAGACAGCCGTCTTCAATCATCGGTTTGGCACCACCCGGAGCCAATTCTTCTGCGAACTGGTGAATCAACACGACGTCTCCTGGAAGGCTCATCTCAGTCAATACTTTCGCTAAAACGAGAAGTGTCGCCGTGTGGGCATCGTGACCACACGCATGCATGACCCCGTTCACTTTTGAACGATACGGGACATCTTTCACATCTTGGATGGGAAGGGCGTCAAAATCGGCACGTAATGCGATGGTCGGACCGTCACCGCCTTTGATTCGACCGACGACCCCATTGCCGCCAACGTGCTCACGTACTTCAATCCCAAGTTCACGGAGATACGAGGCAATCATCTTTGGTGTTTCGACTTCTTGAAAAGACAGTTCAGGATATTGGTGAAAATGGCGTCTTAGGGATACCATTTCTTCGAACAACTCGGTCAAACGTACTTCGGCATGCGTGACGATCATTGCGAACACTCCTTTGTGGTTACCGTGTCAAGAAATGAATTCATTTACAAATTGTTATGAAAGTTAAGCTTATCTTATACGAGTAAAGGGAATTAATACAGGAGAAAATGAAGAAATGAGGTGCCAACATGGGGTGGATTATTGCGATTGTAGCGGTTGTCGTGCTCGTACTCATCTATTTTTCGATGTACAACGGGCTCGTCAAGTATCGAAATTGGGTCGATGAGGCGTGGGCTCAAATCGATGTGCAGTTGAAGCGGCGGTATGATCTGATTCCGAACTTGGTCGAGACGGTGAAAGGCTACGCGAAACACGAGCAAGAAACGCTTGCGAAGGTCGTCGAACTGAGAAACCAGCTCGGAGAAAAGTCGAATCGTCAGGACCAGATGGCAGTGAACGATCAATTGAGTGGAGCACTGAAAAATCTCTTCGCGCTTCGTGAGGCGTACCCGGATTTGAAAGCGAACGAGAACTTCAAGATGTTGCAGGAAGAATTGACACAGACGGAAAATAAGGTCGCGTATTCGCGTCAACTCTATAACAATACGGTCATGAAATATAACACGAAAATCGAATCGGTCCCGATGAACATCATCGCCTCCGTCCATCATTTTGAAAAGCGCGATATGCTCGAGGCACGTGCCGAAGAGCGCGAGAACGTTCGCGTCTCATTTTGATGAATCGAGGTGGCGCGTATGCTCCTCTATGAACAGATTCGAAAGAATAAAGTGAAGACGGTCTTCATCGTCACAGGGTTTGTCCTATTCGTTCTTCTCGTCGGAGCGGCCATTTCCTACGTCAACTATGGAGACGCGATTCCGGGGTTAATCTTCACACCGATTTTCTCGTTGTTTTATGTGGGAATCGTCGTCATGTCGAGTACGAACATCGTCATGAAGATGAATCGGGCACAAGAGGTGACATCGGTGGAAGAGCACCGCTTTCTATGGCATACGGTCGAAAACATGGCGATGATCGCGCGAGTGCCGATGCCGCGCATCTTTATCATCAACGACCCATCGCCAAACGCATTTGCGACGGGATTGAAGCCAGAAAAGGCGGCTGTCGCCGTCACGACGGGACTGTTGGATCGATTATCGCGAGAAGAAGTAGAAGGGGTGATCGCGCATGAGGTCGCGCATATTAAGAATTATGATGTGCGGCTCTCGACGGTCACGCTCGCACTTGTTTCGGTGATTGCCATCATGAGCGATATCGGGTCGCGCATGCTGTTCTTTAGAAGTATCGGTGGAAGACGCGATCAAAACCAGAATCCCATCCTTTTGATCATCGGGCTCGTCTTGTTGGTGTTGGCACCGCTCATCGCGATGCTCATCAATATGGCGATTTCACGGAATCGTGAGTTTTTGGCAGATGCGAGTGGGGCGGAACTGACCCGCAACCCGGATGCTCTCGCCTCAGCGCTTGAGAAGATTGCGAACGTCGAGACCCCGGTCGAGCAAGCGTCGAGTGCCTCGGCACCACTTTACTTCTCCGATCCACTCAAGAAAAAAGTGAGTGGTCTATTCTCAACACATCCCGATCCGGTCGAACGCATTTCCCGACTTCGTCAAATGTAGTCAGAGCCTGTCCGGTTGCGGCAGGCTCTTTATGTTACACTGAACTGGGAAAATAAGGGGGATGGATGAGTTGAATAAAAAGATATACATAGGTTTAGGCGGCGCTTTACTAGTCGCATTATTTTTATTTGGGCTAGGGCCATATATTGTACATACAGTACTTAAGGTTTTCATGTGGCTCACACAGTACATCTTACCGTGGATCTTCCTCTACTATTTCATTCAATTTTATAAACAATATACAGCCAAACAAGAAAAGCCACCTGAATGAGGTGGCTTTCGACGTTTATCCGGCGCGGTGGCTACGGATTTTTTCAATCTCATCGAGGACGAACTGAACGTTTGTGCCGACAATGACTTGAATATGGTTTGGACTGACGACTTTGATTCCCGGAATACCGGCTTTTTTGATTTGATCTTGGTTGACCGTATCCATGTCTTTGACATCGACGCGTAGGCGTGTGATGCACGACTCGATGCCTGTGACGTTGCTGTCACCGCCAAGACCGTCATAAATCATATGTGCCATTGCTGAGTATTCGCTACCTGAAGCTGATGCGACCGGAGCGACTTTCGCTTCACCGTCTGCCGTCTCACTTGCAACCGCATCGACGACTTCATCTGGTTCACGGCCTGGCGTCGCCAAGTTGAGCTTCACAATCATAAAGCGGAAGATGACGTAATAAATGACTGCGAACACGAGACCTTGAACGATGAGCATGTACGGTTGGTTCGCAAGCGGCAAGCGTGAGCTCAAGATAAAGTCGACCAAGCCTGCGCTGAATCCAAAGCCAGCTGTCCATTGGAACGTTGCTGCAACGAAGAGCGAAATTCCTGTAAGGACTGCGTGTACAAGGTAAAGAACTGGAGCGAGGAACATGAATGAGAACTCGAGCGGTTCTGTTACACCTGTGAAGAATGAAGCGAATGCCGCTGCGAGAAGAAGTGAAGCGGCTTGTTTTTTCCGTTTCGTTTTCGCTGTGTGGTACATCGCGAGTGCTGCGGCCGGGAGACCGAACATCATGATTGGGAAGTAACCTGCTTGGTACATCCCCGTTACACCTTTTTCACCTTGACCTGACCAGAAGTTTCCGATGTCGTTGATTCCTGCGACGTCGAACCAGAATACAGAGTTGAGGGCGTGGTGAAGGCCGGTTGGAATCAAGAGGCGGTTAAAGAATCCGTAAAGTCCGGCACCGAATGCGCCAAGTTTTGAAATCGATTCACCGAAACCGACGAGACCTGTATAGACGACCGGCCAGATGAAGTAAAGAGCGACCGATACAAGAATCATCGAGAAGGCTGTCATGATTGGTACGAGACGCTTCCCACTAAAGAAGGCGAGAGCATCTGGCAATTTGACTTGACTGAAGCGGTTATACATGGAAGCGGCGACGAGACCGGATAGAATCCCGACAAAAGCATTCCCAATCTTACCGAATGCCGGGTTGACGGCTTCTACGTCGATTCCTTGGAACAATGCTACCGTTCCTGCGGAGAGAAGCGTTGTGACCGTCAAGAAGGCAACGAGTCCACTTAGTGCTGCTGAACCGTCACGGTTCTTAGCCATTCCGAGCGCGACCCCGACTGCGAACAGAATTGGGATGTTATCAATAATAGCGGCCCCTGCCTTAATTAAGAATGCAGCGGCAATGTTTTCAGATCCCCAGCCGACTGGGTCAATCCAATAACCAATCCCCATGAGAATGGCAGCAGCCGGTAGTACGGCGACCGGTAACATGAGGGAACGTCCGAGACGTTGGAAAAAGTTCATCATTGTTGATTTCCTCCTTTTTGATGGTGTTGATCTTGTAGACGTTGGATGTGAAGCGTAATATAACCAAGTTCTGACTCGGGCAAGACGATGCCATAGGTCTCTTCCATTTCTTTTGCGACATCTGATGCACACGCATAGGCAGACGTGAACTTCGTCTGAATCATGCGGAGCATGTCTTCATCAATCGTATGATGATCGTAATGGTTGACCCGATCCATGACGAACCGTAAATGAGTTAATAATCGTTGGTAGGATAAGTCATCTTCTTCAATGGATACATCGAGTCGTCGTGAAATCGATTGAATCATGTCGCGGACAATTGTTGTCTGTTTGACCGTCTTGCGTAAATCACCTCCTTTCACTTTCATCGTATGAATATGAAGCGCGATAAACGCAGCTTCGTCTTTCGGCATTTGGACGTTGAGCTTTTCAGCGATATGCTCAATCGCCCATAGTCCAATCTCATATTCATTCCGATAGAGGATTTTAATCTCGTTCAACAGTTTGTTGCGTAATGAGATGCCATCCATTTCCCGCTCGATGGCGAACGAGATGTGGTCGGTCAAGACAATGTGGATATGTTCGTTGAACGATGTCTCGAGACGTTTTTCCGCATAAGAGATAATGTCCTCGGAAACGGTGAAGTGTTCAACGGGAATCCGGCTCAATAACTGTTGGAACTTGTCATTCTCTGGCATGATGAACAACTTTTCGATTTTATGGGGATTGACGATGTCGTTCTTCGCTTTTTTAAACGCGACGCCAGGGCCAATCGCAATCTTTTCTTCACCCTCGTCTGAGACGATGACCGCATTGTTGTTTAGAATCTTTTTGATTTTAATCATGTGTCCTCCTTATTCCGGAGTCACGCTTCCACTCGGGCGACAATCGTCTTGCCCGGAACAGCTTCCTTCGTGAACGTGAAGGCGTAATGATGGGCAAGTGCGCCACCATTCGTCACGACCATTGGCGTGACCGTGTCCTTACCAGCTTGATGAATTTGCGCCAAGTCTGCTGTGAGTAACAGCTGTCCCGTCTTGACGTGGTCGCCCACATCTACTTGAAGATCAAACGGTCGACCTTCGAGTTCAACGGTATCGAGTCCGACGTGTATCAAAATCTCAGCCCCATCCTCGGTCCGAATACCGATGGCGTGCTTTGTTGGAGCGATTTGTACAATCTCTCCATCAGCCGGTGAGACGACGGCACCGTCTGTTGGTGTGATGGCAATGCCATCGCCCATCATTTTTTCACTAAAGACCGGGTCCGCAACTTGTTCGAGTGGAATGACGTCTCCTTCCATTGGTGAGTGCAGTGTCGGTTTGTGTCGATTCATTAACTTATTCCATAGCATGTCTACTACATCCTTTCTTGAAACAAAACACCGAAAAACAAAACAGGCATGGAGTATAGACGGGTGGCATGCACCGTACGTCTTACCCCATGCCTGATCGAATCAGTCACATGTGATCACTATTCGTTTCTTCACGTTCAACATAACATGTGTTGGTTTGAGACACAAGTCTTTTTTTGAAAGCGTTCTCTAAAATTTTACAAGGGAACGAATCTATTGTATAGTAAGGGCGAATCTAAGTAAGAAAGGTGTTGCATGTTGATGAGTGAGGTTGTATCTGCCTAACGAACTGAAAAATGTCGGATGACACGTCTTTTTGTCATGCCGTCATGTTCCGTTACAGATACCGCCCATCAAAAACTGCCAGACACCCGTCTGTCTTTTTGCGTTGGTCGTCATCGACCGACGCTTTTTTGTTTGCGCGGTATCTCGATTCTATCATTTGAGGAGAGAGAAATATGAACGAACAAACATTTGAAAAATTACAATACAACGAATTGATGATGAAAGTAGAACGCTTCTGCATCAGCGGATTCGGGAGACGATTACTCAGACAGCAACGCCCAACGAGCCACATTACAACGGTGAAGAAGCGCCTGCAAGAAACATCCGAAGCCCGAGCGATTTTAGATGCGACGTCACACGTCCCGTTCATCGGTGTGTCTGACATGGAGACCATTATCGGAAAACTGCAACGAGGCATCCAACTCGAGGCAACAGAACTTGAAGCGGTCGCCGAGTTTTTACGAGGGGCACGCAAACTCAAGCGATTCATGCTCGAGCATGAATTCTTTGCACCGCTTCTTTCGGCTTATGCTGCCGGTATGGGCGAATGGCGAACGTTAGAAGAAGACATCACACAAGCGATTCGAGCCGGACAGGTCGTCGATGAAGCATCGAAAGAGTTGAAGCGGATTCGTAAGCAAGTCAACATTTTAGAAGGACGAATCGAGGAACGATTGACCAAGTTTTTAAAGAGCGCCGCCAATCGCGAGATGATCCAAGACGGATTTGTCACGAAAAAACAGGACCGCTTCACCATTCCAATCAAAGCTTCTTATAAGCATAAAGTGGCAGGGACGATTGTAGATACCTCGAATCGAGGGACGACGGTCTTTATCGAACCGGAAGCAATTGCGAAGTTAAACGCTGAACTTGTCGTCAAGCGTACAGAAGAAGCGGTAGAGGTGTATCAAGTGCTAGCGACGTTGACGGGAGCGGTGACAGAAGTCCTTCCTGACATCGAATCGACGCTCGATGTCATCGCCCAGTACGATATGGTCTTCGCAAAAGGGAAGTACAGTCAGTCGATTGACGGGGTGACACCACACGTCAATGCGAGCGGTCGCATCCGATTGAAGCAAGTACGTCATCCACTTTTAGAAAGCGCTGTGCCACTTGATTTTGCCATCGGTACAGACTATCGTG
This sequence comes from Exiguobacterium sp. S3, assembly GCF_018617295.1. Taxonomy (GTDB): domain Bacteria; phylum Bacillota; class Bacilli; order Exiguobacteriales; family Exiguobacteriaceae; genus Exiguobacterium; species Exiguobacterium profundum. Next base: position 177,600 of record NZ_JACSJW010000004.1, on the reverse strand, counting down.
GCTTGATCATCACCGGACCGAACGCCGGAGGGAAGACGGTCGTCTTGAAAACGATTGGACTCCTTAGTCTCATGACGATGACGGGACTGCATATTCCAGCTCACACCGATACGATCATTTCGACATTCGATGAGGTGTTCGTCGATATCGGAGATAATCAAGACTTGGAATCGGCACTCAGTACGTTCTCTGCACACATGTACAATGTGGCGAATATCATGCGGACCGCTGGAAAACGATCGCTCTTGTTATTCGATGAGATTGGGAGCGGGACGGAACCGAACGAAGGAGCCGCTCTTGCGATTGCCATCTTAGAAGCGGCATATAAACGGGGCGCGATTGTTGTGGCGTCGACGCATTACGGAGAAATCAAATCGTATTCTGAAGCGCACCCGGATTTCATGAACGCTGCGATGCAGTTTGACCCAGAAACGCTTGAACCAAAATACCGACTGCTCATGGGACAGTCTGGCGATAGCAACGCCCTCTTTATCGCCCGTAAGATGAAGTTACCGGAATCGATTCTGAAACAGGCATCCCGTTACATGAACGAGAAAACATATGATATTACGAAAGTCGATGATTCTAAAATTACGCGAGAAGTGGAAATGGTACCACTTGAAGAGGAAGAGCACTTTGAAACAGGTGACCGTGTCCGCTTGTTAGAAACGAATCAAGTCGGTCTTGTCTATTCGTTTGATGCATCGCGTCGACATGTCCGCGTGTTCGTAGATTTGGAATATGTAGAGTTGCCGAGCCGCCGCGTTCGTCTTGAGGCACGCGCGACAGAGCTCTATCCGGCTGACTATGATTTAGATACGTTGTTCACGACGTATCAGGAACGTAAGGAAGCTCACGACTTTGCTCGAGGATCAAAGAAAGCGTTACGACGAGTGGAGAAAGAGATTCGGGAAAGGAAGAAACAAGAGCACTCTAAACGTAAATGAATGTAGCATACGGTGAAAGGGTAAGAGCACATAAAGAGAAATCTTAATGTGGGAGGGGCTTATGTGTTCGAGTTAAGTTTTTGGTTTGCACTCGGTTTTGCTGTGATTCACTTTTTTTCAGGAAAACTCATTCACGTGCGTGAAGTGCCGAGAAGCCGTTTTTTATCAGTGGCTGGAGGGATTGCCGTTGCTTATGTATTTCTTCATCTGTTGCCAGAGTTAAATGAATATCAACGCGAACTTGAAGGAGAGATTAGAAATAACGTCTTTGCTTCCCTCGAGAACCATATCTTAATCATCAGTATGTTAGGACTGGCTGTCTTTTATGGGCTCGAACGATTTGCAACGGCCAATAAGCGTAAACAAAAACCGTATGTGTTTTGGATTCACATTGGTTCATTCACGTTATATACGTTTAGCATCGGATATGTGCTCGCAGAAAGTGAATTTCAGTCCAATGGCACGATGTTTCTTTATTTTTTAGCGCTTGGTATACACTTTGTCACGGTCGATCAAGGATTGCGTCAGCACCATCAGCAACTTTATGATCGACAAGGGCGCATCTTCTTAGCGCTTGCTGTACTCATAGGGTGGGCAGTTGGTACCTTTGCGGAAGTGAATGATCTCGGTTTATCGATTGTTGTCGCCTTTTTAGCAGGTGGCGTCATCTTGAACGTCATGAAAGAAGAATTGCCTGCTGAGCGAGAGAGTAGTTTTGGTGCATTTTTGATTGGTTTATTAAGTTATGCGCTGTTATTGCTCGTCATATGAAAAGGGCAACCACCGCGAGTGGCTGCCCTTTTGACTTATAAGCTATTGCTTTGATTTTCTACGTTGCTGTCGCTCTCTGTTGAAGCATCGTCATCTGAAGAAGTTGAGTCGTCATGGTGTGGACCGTGACCATAGTGACCACCTTCACGTCCACCGCGCATACCACGAATATCTTCCAAGTCATCGTAACTTGTCACATCGGCAAACCGTTCTTCGTGGTCCGCAAGGATTTGATCGGCTTCTTCTTGCGTCAAGTTTCCTTCTTCCACAGCGGTTGCGAGTTTTTCTTCATGCGACGTCATGATCGCGTCGATGAACGCTTCAATTGAAATCCCTTTTTCTTCTGCGAGTTCAGGGAGAGATTGCCCGTTTTCGCGAGCCGCATCCACTTCTTCTTGCGTTAAACCGAGCGCTTCGATGAGAGCGGCATGCCCTGCTTCTCGGTCACCGAACATACCAGGCCCTCGTTCACCACGTTCGCATTGTGTGGATTCCGTCGTTGTCGATTCATCAGTCGTCGTGTCATTCGTCGCGGCATATACGCCTGTGCCTGAGACGGCCAATAGACCGGCTAAGGCGATTGCTAGTTTTGTTGATTTCATGTGTATCTCCTCCTTTGTTACTTCAAGTGTAGGACTGAACGCTTCGGAAGTTGTGAGGGAGTTGCAAGATTTCTGCAAATTGTCTTTGGGAAACGGTGGGACGTTTGATGGGTACGATATAATGGATGTGGAGGCGATATGAGATGAACGTACTCGTTGTGGAAGATGAACTAAAACTGGCGGACGGCATGTCCCGCTTTTTAACATATTCCGGATTTGAGGTGACCGTGGCGATGACTTTGAGTGAGGCGAAACAACAGTTGCATCAACGATTTGATGCAGTTTTATTGGATGTTCGACTCCCTGACGGAGAAGGCTGGACCTTGATTCCGACATTAAAAGCGCAACAGCCCGCACCTGCTATTATCCTGACGACGGCTCGTGGTGAGGCGGATGATCGCGTGTTCGGATTGGAACTTGGCGCAGACGATTATCTAGTCAAACCCATCGTTTTAAAAGAATTGGAGATTCGACTGAAACGTCTCGTCAAACAAACCGATATGATTCAATTTGGAACGCTCACCATCGACGTCAAATCGAGAATGGTACAAGAGAACGGACATCCGCTTCGATTAACGAACAAAGAGTATGAGTTGTTACTGTATCTTTGGAAACATGTCGGGGAGGCGTTAGACCGGAACCGCTTGCTCGATGAGGTGTGGGACTACGCATTCGTCGGAGATACACGAACGGTCGACACCCACATTAAACAACTGCGGGACAAATCGCCGACCTTAAAAGAACAGTTGAAGACGGTGCACCGGGTCGGTTATCGATTAGAGGAACTGTCATGAATCGATTAATGAAGAAGTTACTTTGGACGGCCATTCTACCACTTGCAGTGATGGCACTTTTAACATTCGGACTCACGTCATTATTGATTGGACGCTTCGCAGAAGAGGAGACGTACGCACAATTGGAGCGCGAGGCGGCGATTGTGTATGAAGCCATTCAAGAGGGCCGTGGAATCCCAGGGCAACTTGACGTGCTTGTATTTCAAAATGGGCAGCGGATCGAGTTCGAACGAGGCGGACGGATGCATCGCATGATGCCAATCAACCTCGATCCGAATGATTTAGAGATTCAGGACGAAGTGGGTGTAAATGGTACCCGCTTCTTGACGTATCTGAAAGAAGGAGGGGACATTCAAATCGTGACGTATAGTCCCGTTCCGTTTTCAAATCCACAATTCCAGCAAATCTACCTCATCTTAGCGGGTGGGTTTATTCTGGCCCTACTTGTCGCAATCGCTGTTACGTATTGGATGAGTCGTCGGCTCACGCAACCGCTCGTCGAGTTGAAACAAGCGACCGCATCCATTATGGAGGGGCGACACGATATTAGCTTGCCGAGCGTGACGAACGATGAGATTGGGGATTTGACCGTCACCATCGGACAGATGAACACATCACTTCAAGAAAAAGAGGCGCTTCAAAAATCATTTATCTCTGGGGTCACACACGATGTGCGTACACCGCTCGCTATCGTTCGAAACGAGGCGGAACTATTAGAGCTCGGTGTCGTCCATGAAACAGAGATGGCCACAACCGGTAAAAGCATTACCGAGGAAGTGGACCGGATTGACCGACTCGTCAATCAGATGCTCGAATACTCTAAATTGTCCGCAGGTTCGATTCCCCTTGAAATGGAATCGATTCAACTGGATGAATTGGTTCGTCTGTTGACGCCACGCATGTCTGAGTGGTTCCGACAAAAAGACGTGACACTCGACCTCCGACTCGAAACGGTATCAATCCAAGCTGATCGATTGGCGATGGAACGAGTGCTCTCGAATTTCATAAGCAATGCGTATGAGGCGAGCCCTGTCGGGGGAAGAATCACTATCACTCTAACCCCGAAGCGATTAGAAGTGACCGATGAAGGAAACGGGGTTGATCCTTCCATTCAGCATGCGATATGGGATATGTATGTGAAAGGAGATCGCTCCAACGGCCATGGTTTAGGTCTCGCTATCACGAAATTACTTCTTGACGCACAAGGACTTTCTTACGGGGTCGATTCAGATAAGGGGGCGACGTTTTGGATCGGATGGACATGACTTTATTTTTACGAGGGGTACGGTTAGAGAGGGAACGCATTCATTCAACGGGTTATCCGTACTCGTTACCAATCTTTCAGACACTCGATGAACTGACGTTTCATCATCCTGTCACGTTTCTTGTTGGAGAGAACGGGAGTGGGAAATCGACGTTGATTGAAGGGATGGCGGTGGCGGCCGGATTCAATCCGGAAGGCGGAGCGCCGTCCTTCCAATTCGAAACAGAGTCGACACATAGCTCGTTGTATGAGGCGTTGCGTCCGATTCGAGGACCATATCGACCAAAGGATGGCTTTTTCTTACGCGCCGAGACGGCATACCAGCTGTCGAGTTATGTGGATGAGATGGCGAAATTAGGACGAGATCCTGAGCGGTTTTATGAATCATACGGCGGACGTTCTCTTCATGAACAGTCGCATGGGGAAGCGTTTCTCTCCCTCATGTTACACCGATTTCGTGGAGATGGTCTCTACATTTTGGATGAGCCAGAGGCCGCATTGTCACCGATGCGCCAACTGACGATGCTCGCGCGCATGCATGAACTCGTACAATCCGGCAGTCAATTCATCATTGCGAGCCACTCCCCCATCTTGATGTCGTATCCAGGTGCGATAATTTTGCAAGTGGAGACGGGGCTTACTCCGACAGCGTTTGATGATCTGGAACATGTCAAGGTCATGCGTGACTATTTGGATGCGCCAGAGCGGATGCAGCGAATCTTGTTTGAAGAGTAAAAAACGGTCACGATGTAAGCGGTTTACTTTTTATGTTGACGTCAAGATTTATAGGGAGTATGCTTATATCGAAAAGAAGAAAATCCACTTTAGGATTGTTACTGGTGATGCAGGCAAAACCTAAATTGACGCCACGACTGTATGTTGGACGTTGGTGTGAATTTAGGTTTTTTTCTTTTTAGTTCAGTCGAATGAGAGTGAGGTGAGGAGACCATGCAGATTTCAAAAGTGTTCAATAATAACGTCGTAGCAATTGATGCGAACGGTCAAGAACAGGTCGTGATGGGGCGCGGGATTGCATTTCAAAAACGGCCAGGCGATCCGATTGACCAGACGCGAATCGAAAAAATCTTTACGCTCGAGAGTAAAGAAAGTTATGAGCGTTTCGTTCACTTTTTAAATGAAATGCCGACGGATGAGATGGAGACGGTGAAACAGATTGTCAGATTAGCCGAAGAGCGATTAAAACAACCTATTCATGATTCGCTCTATGTGACGCTAGCGGACCACCTTCATTTCGCGCTTAGTCGGTATCAGGATGGAATCCAGATTCGTAACCCTCTCGTTTGGGAAGTGAAACGATTTTATGCTCCGGAGTTCGCTGTCGGCAAAGAAGCGGTAAAATTGATCAATGAGCGGCACGAGGTCAACCTGGATGAAGATGAGGCGGTAGCGATTGCCTTACATCTCGTCAATGCGACGATGTCTGGTGTCAAAGGTGAGAACCTGCATCTTGTTACCGAGATGACGAGAGCCACGCAAGCGATTCTGACAATCATTACGTATCATTTTCAAATCGAATTGGACGAAGAGTCATACGCGTATGCACGCTTTTTGACACATTTAAAATATTTTGTGCAGCGCCTTGCATCAGGAGAGAAGGTCAAGTCAACGGGTGACGAAACCTTATTCCTGATGGTGAAGCAGAGATACCCGGAAGCGTTCGAATGCGTTGAAAAAATCGCCGGGTTGATTGCGACGAAATATCATTACGACGTATCGATGGACGAACGGCTGTATATGATGATTCATATCGAAAACTTAATGAAAGAACGTCGATCCTAAGGATGGTTACTGATGACGCAGGCCAAACCTAAATGACTACACCTTTATTTGTGTAGTGATTTAGGTTTTTCTTTTTATCCAAAAACATGAGGAGTGAACAAGATGGACCAATATAAACAACTGGCAGAGACGATTGTGCAGCATGTCGGTGGGAAAGATAACGTCAAAAGTGTCTTTCACTGTGCGACACGACTGCGTTTCAAATTAAAAGATGAATCAAAGGCAAATGCGACTACGCTGAAGGAACAAGATGGCATCATCACGGTCGTTCAAAGTGGAGGACAATTTCAAGTCGTCATCGGGAACAATGTACCATACGTCTACAAAGAGGTTGTTGACGTTGGTGGTTTCCAGACATCTTCGACTGATGATGAAGAAAAATCAGGAGTATTCAACCGATTGATTGATGTGATTGCCGGAATCTTTACGCCGATTCTTGGACCGATGGCAGGTAGTGGTCTGTTAAAAGGGTTGCTCGCCATCCTTGTCGCGTTTGGATTATTGACAGAAGAAATGGGCACATATGTCGTCTTAAATGCTGCGGCGGATGCACTATTTTATTTCCTACCTGTGATCTTAGGACATTCGGCGGCTAAGAAGTTTGGTGGAAACCCGTATATTGGGATGATCATCGGTGGGGCGCTTGTCTATCCATCGATTGTGGCAATTCAAGGAGCAGGTGAGTCTCTAACGTTCCTTAACGTACCTGTCGTCTTAATGAGTTATGCGTCTTCAGTAATCCCGATTATCTTGGCGACATATGTGTCTTCAAAAGTCGAAACATTCTTTAACCGTCATACGCATGAAGCTGTACGAAACTTCACAACACCGATGATGGCGTTGTTACTCGTTGTCCCGTTGACGTTTTTAGCAATTGGACCGGTTGCGACGTATGCGAGTCAAGGTTTAGCGAATGGTTACTCGTTCTTGTATGAGTTGAGCCCAACCATCGCCATCGCGTTCATCGGTGCGTTCTGGCAAGTGCTTGTCATGTTCGGGCTTCACTGGGGGCTTGTGCCAATCATCATCAACAACTTATCGGTTGTTGGTATGGATACGATCGTTGTCGGTGTATTGATGGCAACATTTGGTCAGGTCGGTGCTGTTTTGGCAATCACGTTAAAGGCAAAAAATCCAAAAGTGAAAGGTCTCGGAACCTCTTCTACGATTGCAGGTGTGTTTGGAATTACGGAGCCGGCTATCTATGGCTTGACGCTTCCCCGTAAAAAACCATTTGTGTTTGGGGTTGCGGGTGGAGCGGCTGGTGGTGTCGTAGGAGGTTTGTTCGGTACGGCGGCTTATGCGATGGGAGGCCTCGGAATCTTTAGCATCCCAGTCATGATTCCTCCAACGGGTGTCGATTTAGCCTTTTACGGCGCATTTATTGGAATGGCGGTTGCAACAGTAGTCGCTCTCGTCTTGACGATGGTCTTCCACAAAGAAGAAACGACCGTCGAGTCGACAGAAAAAGTGGTTGTACAATCAATCTCTGAACAAGTCGGCTTTCCTGTATCGGCTCCATTGAAAGGAGAAGTCGTGTCGCTTGAAACGGTTCGTGATGAAGTGTTCTCAAGCGGGGCGATGGGGAAAGGGATTGCGATTATGCCTTCAGAAGGCGCGGTATATGCACCGTTTGACGGAGAAATCGTCACGGTCTATCCATCGAAGCATGCAATCGGTCTTCGATCTGATACAGGTGTGGAAGTATTGATTCACATTGGATTAGATACGGTCAAGCTAAATGGACAGTATTTTGAAACGGTCGTTACGGACGGTCAGAAAGTGACAGAAGGAGAACTGCTCGTCCGATTCGATATAGATGCCATCGCTCGTGAAGGGTATGACACCATCACCCCGATTATCGTAACAAACACCGAACATTATCTCGATGTCTTACCGGTTTACACAGGTGTGGTTGAAGCCAATCATGGCGTATTGCGTGTCATTGTATAACAAAGGAGGAGACAGTATGAAACAAGTATCAAGTGAATTTCTATGGGGCGGGGCTACTGCGGCCAATCAGTTAGAAGGTGGTTATCAAGAAGGTGGTAAAGGACTTTCGATTGCTGACGTGATGCCAGGTGGAAAACAGCGAATGAAGATTATCCATGATCCGACGTTTGATTTTGAATTACATGAAGAGTATTCATACCCGAACCATGAAGGAATCGACTTCTATCATCGTTATAAAGAAGATATTGCCCTCTTTAAGGAAATGGGATTCAAGACGTTCCGCATGTCAATTGCGTGGTCACGAATTTTCCCGAACGGAGATGAAGTGGAACCGAATGAGGAGGGACTCCAATTCTATGATCGTGTGATCGATGAATTAGTCGCCCAAGGCATTGAACCACTCGTGACCATCTCCCACTATGAGATGCCCCTACATCTTGCGAAGCATTATGGGGGATGGCGAGACCGTCGCTTAGTCACATACTTTGAACGATACAGTCGTGTCTTGTTCGAACGTTATAAAGGGAAGGTCAAATACTGGTTGACGTTCAACGAAATCAACGGGGCACAGTTCATGCCGATGCTCAGTCTAGGGATTGCGGTTCGGGAAGAAGAGAATACGTTACAGCTCACCTATCAAGGATTGCATCACCAACTGGTCGCAAGTGCCCTTGCGACAAAGGCGGCCAGAGAGATTGACCCATCGATGCAAATCGGATGTATGCTCATTGCGGCTCCGGTTTATCCGTATAGTTCAAACCCGGATGATGTTTGGTATGCTCACGATGCAGAACGGATGATGAACTTCTTCTGCGGAGACGTCCATGTACGCGGCAAATATCCGAGCTTTGCGAAACGATTCTTCCGAGACAATGGCATTGAACTCGCTATGGAAGATGGCGACCTTGATATCCTCAAAGAGAATACTGTCGACTTCTTCTCACTCAGTTACTACATGTCGCGCACTGAAAAGGCTGAAAAAGGTCAGGATGAGGCGGAAGGTAATATTATGAGCGGGGTCAAGAATCCATACTTACAGGCGAGTGACTGGGGATGGGAAATTGATCCGACAGGACTCCGCGTCATCTTGAACAAGTTATATGAGCGTTATGAGCTCCCATTATTCATCGTTGAAAACGGGCTAGGTGCTTATGACAAAATTGAGTCGGACGGAACGATTCATGATGACTATCGCATCGATTACTTACGTGATCACTTGAAAGGGATGATGGATGCAATCGACGATGGAGTCGAAGTGATGGGATACACGAGTTGGGGGTGTATCGATTTAGTGAGTGCCTCGACAGGTGAGTACAGCAAACGGTATGGTTTCATTTACGTGGATCGACATGACGACGGTACCGGTACGTTAGAACGAAAACGGAAAGAGTCGTTCTTCTGGTATCAAGAGGTGATTCGTTCACAAGGTGCGAGCTTATACGAAGAAGAATCAGTCAAATGAAAAAGCGGCCTCGGCCGCTTTTTCATGCTTTCGTGATTTTTCGCAATAAGATGATCGCGAGACTAATGCCCCCAGCAATCAACATATACAAGATAATTTCCATCCAAGTGTTCATTCGTCGTCTCCATCCGCAAAGATTGCGAGCTCCCCTTGTGGCATCGCGACCAACAGATAGGCGTCTCCACCAAGTGGTCTCGCGTCCCCTGCTTGCCAGCACTCAAAGTGTTCTTGATATCCATTGATGAAGAGAAGGGATCCGGATTCAAATTCCAGTTCGAGGTGGGGGTGTTCGTCACCGAGGCGTACTTGATGGATGCGCTCTCTTCTTAAGCGCATGAGCTGTTCGAGTTGTTCACCTTCGTCAAACGTATTTTGCGTCGCATGGACATGCCACGGTCCCTCGATAGAGATCCAAGATTCCAGTCCTTGACGACTGAAATAGAGAAGATGATGGTTCGGACCAGAACCGAAATCGATTCCGACAAAAGAAGAGGCGGTAAAGAGGTGATGCAAAATAGATGTCGCTTGTTCGTGCTCTGTGGTAGACACACCGTCACCTCACTTTAAAGAGTTGTTATCATTATCATTTCACGTTACCACGCTAAAGTAAACGAATCTAACTCAATCTAGAAAAGAAACTGTAGATGATTCGCAAAGTATAATATTGATTTATTTCACATTTCTGTATACGAAAAAAACGGACATTCATCGTGAATGTCCGTTTTTTTTCAAACCTCATTATGCTTCGACAAAGGCAGCGCCGATCACGCCCGCATCTCCTGACAATTGAGTGAGGCAGAGACGCGTTTTTCCACTAGCATGTGGATACATTTTATTTGAGACTGCTTGTTGTAATTCGTTCCAAAATAATGAGGCCGACATCATGACGCCGCCTCCTAATACAATCACATCAGGATCGACAGTATGAATGATGTTAGCTAGTCCGCTAGCCAGTTCCTCGACGAAGTGATGGCGGTACTCGTCATCTGATAATAGCGAAGGGACGTTTGTATATCCTTTTTCGCTTGCGCGACTCATGAGCGCGGTACCACTTGCGAGTGATTCGAGAGAGCCTCGATTCAGTACAGGGTGAACTGGTCCGTTCGAACGGATAATCATATTTCCGATTTCACCGGCACTGCCGTTCGCCCCTCGAATGATTTGATGTTTATAGACATAACCGCCACCGATTCCAGTGCTGATTGTTACATAAAAAACAGCATCGAATCCTTTTCCTGCTCCAAATTTAGCTTCTGCGAGAGCTGCTGCATTCGCATCGTTTTCAAGGGTGACAGAAAAGCCGAGGCGCTGTGTTAAAGGCTCAACGATTTTTTGATTGTGCCAATTCGGGAGGTTTGGAGGCGTTAAAAACATCCCTTGTTTCAAATCGAGTGGACCGGGAGCCACAATTCCAACATGCTGGATATCGAATTCAACATTGAATTGATGAATCGCAGTCTCAATAGATTTTAGTGTCTCTTCGAAAGGAAGTTGAGGCTGCGTGTTAAACGTGAGTTGTTTCAGTACTTCACCTTTGAGTGAAACAGCCGCAATCCGAGTGTTCGTCCCTCCTAAATCAATCCCGATTCGGACAGCTTGTTTTTCATCGGAAGGAACACCAGTCACTAGACAAATCGCTTCTCCCTCAATCAAGAACGACTCATTGGCCGGGAGAAGGAGTGTACCTCCCGTAGGTACTTCCATCTCATCAACGATTAATGTTCCTTGCACGACAGATAGTAACCGGAACGTGTCGGTCGAAATCTTTTCTTTCGCTGTAACATGCCATTTTTCCACGAAGAAGAATGGATTCTTCGTCAAACGTGTTCGAAAGTGATCGAGTTGACGGATTGGTTCACTATAGCCAAGGTGAGGAACGAAAGAAGCGAGAATGCCCTTTTCTACGTGAAGTTCACGTGGACGACCGGTCGTCACATCCAGTCGCTCGTAATCGTATAGACGATAGGTTGTGTCCGAACTTTGTTGAATTTCCAGTACGCATACCCCTTTTGTCAATGCATGGACCGTTCCAGCTGGGACATAGAAAAAATCACCGGCATGAATCGATTTTCGTATCAAGCCGTGTTCCAAATCGCCTGTTTCAAGCGCTTTGTTGAAGTCTTCTGAGGTGGCATAGGAGTGACCGTAAATGAGTGTCGCATTTGCTGGAGCATCGAGAATATACCAACATTCATTTTTTCCATATGATTCGTTTTCGAGTTGTTCCGCTAACGAATCATCAGGATGAACTTGAATAGACAAATCATCGTTCGCATCAATCCATTTAATCAGTAGCGGAAACACGTCCGCTTTAATTTGAAACAACTCTGGATATTGTTGATAGAGTTCACGCAAAGAAAGACCAACGTAGGGTCCGGAAGCAACGGCTGAACTACCTTTTTCTAATGCAGAAGCCGTCCAAGCTTCACCGATCGAAGGGTCATTGAAATCGAAACCAAATTGCTTCAGACGCTCCCCTCCCCAAAGTCGCTGTTGATAGTGTGGTTTTAAAAGAATAGCGCTCATATCCTGTCCTCCTGTTAATTTGATATACACTTATGAATTTAAAAACTAAACAAAGTTTAAATCAAGTATAGACATGAAATAAATCATGTGTATAATAAAACATGTAACCGATTTCAAATAAGGAGTGAGGACACATGAAGAAAATCTTATTAGCGTGTAGTTCAGGGATGTCGACGAGTTTACTCGTAACGAAGATGAAAGATCATGCCACATCAATCGGGGATGAGGCGAAGATTTGGGCAGTCGGTCAAGATCAGGTAGTAACCGAGATGGACGAGGCAGATGTGATTTTGATTGGTCCACAAATGCGTTTCTTGTTGGATAAATTGAAAGCGCAAACATCAACACCGATTGAAGTGATCGATATGATGGCATACGGCACGGCGAATGGAAAAGCTGCATACGAACAAGCGATGAAATTAATGGGGTGAACAACGTGGAACAGGTAGACGAGTTAACCTTGGAGCAAATGGCATTCATGATGATTTTGCACAGTGGCAATGCGAGAAGTACGATTCAGGAAGCGATTCAACTGTATAAAACGAGTTCTTATGAAACGTTCGAAGAAAAGATTGATGAGGCACGTGGACAATTAAAAGAAGCACATCAAACACACTTTTCACAAATCCAAAGAGAAGCGAATGGAGAAAAAACAGACGTCTCTTTATTGCTTCTTCATGCAGAGGACCATTTAATGTCTACGCAAACAATGCTTGATTTGACAGCGGGTTTGGTCGAAATGGTCGAACAAAAGATTGTAAATCCTAATCAAGAAGGGTGAATCATATGTCACAGGACAATAAGATGTTCAACATGATCAGTAAACTGCTCATGCCGATGGCGACCTATTTAAACAACAGTCGCTATTTACAAGTATTGCGAGATGCATTCATGCTCGCTTTCCCGATTACCATGTTTGGGTCAATCATCGTCGTCATTGCAAACCTGCCGTTCCTCGACCGTTTCATGTCCGAGAGTACACTCAGTGTATTTAAAACATCACTCGGAAACGCACCATCTGCAACGATGGGGATTATGTCTATCTTTGTCGTCTTCGGTATCGGGTATTATCTATCGAAAAGTTATCAAGTCGAGGCTGTCTTCGGAGGAGCGATCTCGCTCGTGTCTTTCCTTCTCTTAACGCCTTTCTTGATTGAAGTTGACGGTATGTCAGAGGCAGTCGGGAATGTCCTTCCGTTGGATCGCCTTGGAGCGAAAGGGATGTTCCTTGCGATGATTACCGGATTCCTGTCCGGTGAGATTTATCGATTTGTCGTTCAAAAGAACTGGACGATTAAGATGCCGGATGGAGTACCGCCAGCTGTTGCGAAATCATTCTCAGCACTTGTTCCTGCATTATTAACCTTGACTGTATTTTTAACATTCAACATCATCGTGACGAACTTATTCAATACGAATCTTCATGACGTCATTTTCAACGTCGTTCAGCAACCACTTGTGACATTGGGGAATGGTCTCATTCCAACGTTGATTGCAATCTTCTTCGTTCAGCTATTTTGGTTCTTCGGACTTCACGGTCAGGTCATCGTCAACTCGGTGATGGACCCGATTTGGAACACATTATCTGTGGAGAACTTGACGGCTTATACCTCGACTGGAGATGTTCCGAACATTATCAGTAAACAGTTCATTGAAATTTACACGGTAGGGCTTGGTGGTTCCGGATCTACACTTGCTGTCGTCGTGGCTATCTTGTTGTTCTTGAAATCGAAACAGTTGAAACAAATCGGGAAACTATCCCTCGGACCTGGACTATTCAACGTAAACGAGCCGGTCATCTTCGGACTTCCAATCGTTATGAACCCGCTCATCATGATTCCTTGGATTGTCGCACCGCTCGTGACGGTAACGGTCACATATTTCGCGATGTCGACAGGCTTAGTCCCACCACCAACGGGTGTCGCTGTTCCATGGACTGTCCCAATGTTCTTGAGTGGTATCATGGCGACGAACTCGCTTGCCGGAGGTCTTCTTCAAATCGTGAACTTCTTCATTATTTTGGCGATTTGGTTCCCGTTCTTGAAATTTATCGACCGCATGAACTTGAAAAAAGAGTTAGAAGAATCAACAGATAAACAAGAAGCAGTGTAAACAAATAGAGAAAATAGAAATAAGGGAGAGATAAAAGATGACGAACCCGACACAAACACGAATGAAAGAGCAAAAGACCTATCAATTTCCGACAGATTTTTGGTGGGGAACGGCTTCCTCTGCTACACAGATGGAAGGTGCTGCTTTTGAAGGTGGAAAAGGATTGAATATCTGGGATTACTGGTACATGCAAGAGCCGAATCGCTTTTTCAATGGCGTGAGCGCAACAGAGGCCTCAAACTTCTATCATTTGTATGAAGAAGATATCGCATTGATGAAAGAACTCGGGCATAACACGTTCCGTTTCTCCATTTCATGGTCACGTCTTTTTCCACAAGGTGTCGGGGAAGTAAATGAAGAGGCAATCACATTTTATAACAATGTCATCAATTGCTTAATCGATCATGGTATCGAACCGTTCATCAATCTGTATCACTTCGATATGCCGATGGCGCTTCAAGAACAAGGTGGTTGGGAATCACGGGAAGTCGTGGAGGCATATGTCACCTTTGCGAAGACATGCTTTGAGTTGTTTGGTGACCGCGTCGAGAAGTGGTTCACGCATAATGAACCGATTGTACCGGTAGAGGGTGGATATTTATATGATTTTCATTATCCAAACGTTGTTGATTTCAAGCGAGCTGTCCAAGTAGCGTACCACTCGATCTTATCGAGTGCGAAGGCAATCGAAGCGTATCGTGACATGGGACAATCTGGGCAAATCGGGATCATCTTAAATCTGACACCCTCATATCCGAGAAGTCAGCACCCAGCTGATTTGAGCGCAGCGAGCATTGCTGATGCGATGTTCAATCGCTCGTTCCTCGATCCATCTGTTTTAGGCACGTTCCCTCAAGAATTAGTAGAAGTGCTGAAGTCTGAAGATGCGATGCCACAGATGGAAACAGGCGATCTTGAACTCATCCGAGAACATACAGTCGACCTGCTTGGCATCAACTATTACCAGCCGCGTCGCGTGAAAGCAAAAGCATCACTGCCGAATCCGGACGCACCATTCTTACCGGAAAACTTATTTGATTTTTATGAGATGCCTGGACGTAAAATGAATCCATATCGTGGATGGGAAATTTACGAAAAAGGAATCTATGATATATTAATCAATCTAAAAGAAAACTATGGTAATATTCCTTGCTTCATTTCAGAGAATGGAATGGGGGTCGAGGGTGAAGAGCGTTATCGTGACGAGAACGGAAGTGTCCAAGACGATTATCGAATTGATTTCATTCGCGAACATCTGAAATGGATGCATCAAGCGATTGAAGAGGGTTCGAACGTAAAAGGCTATCATCTTTGGACGTTCATGGACAATTGGTCATGGAGCAATGCTTATAAAAATCGCTATGGATTTGTAGGCATTGACTTAGATACGCAACAACGTACTGTAAAAAAATCAGGGCACTGGTTTAAACAGTTGATTGACGCTAATGGTTTTACAGAATAATGAAGTAAGCTGACAAAGACTACTCTTTGTCAGCTTTTTTTGATATATTGTACATATATGTCTATACATGAGGTGCTATATGTCTACTAAGAAAAAACCGAAATATGAAACCATTGCTGATGAAATTCGTAAAAGAATTATTGAACACGTTTATCCGCTAGAACATGCATTACCTGATGAAATCCATTTGGCCCAAGAGTTTGGGGTGAGCCGAATGACGATGAAACGTGCGCTTGAGATTCTCGTCATGGAAGGGCTGATTTATCGTAAACGTGGTAAAGGAACATTCATTTTACAGTCGAGCTTCCAAAAAGATCGCATCAACGTGATTAGTAAAGAAACGAGAGGGCTGACTCAAGTAATCGGAGATCGCTCGTTACGAAGTGAGGTCCTGAATTTTGAGGTGAAGTTTCCGTGTCAGGAAGTCGCCAATCATCTCATGATTGAGCTGACAGAACCAGTCTATGAAATACGTCGTGTGCGTTACGTAGACGATGAGCCATATGTCATCGAATTGACGTACATGGTTGCTAACCTCATTACAGGAATCACACGTGAAATTTTGGAAAAATCCGTGTACGCGTATATTCAAGAAGATCTTGGTTATACGATTACAAGCTCGCATAAAGTGATTCGAGCAGATAAACCGGATGAGTATGATCAAGCTTACTTGAAGAATGATATCACTGAACCGATTATCGAAGTCGAGCAAGTGGTCTATTTAAGTAACGGGAAACCGTTCGAGTATTCGTTTGCCCGTCATCGATACGATAAATTTGTGTTTTCATCGGTCAATATTGTGAAGTAAAAGTCGCCGCGATGGCGACTTTTTCGTAAGGAGGACCCATCGTGGATGTGAAAATTGAACAAGCAGGATACGAGATAAACGAGCCCGTCATCCAAGACATTTCGTTTGATGTACGGGCAGGTGAGATTTTAGGGGTGATTGGGTCGAATGGTGCGGGAAAAACGACCACCATCGCCTGTCTTACCGGAACGATTCCTTGGATGAAGGGAACGGTCGAGATGGAACGCTATGCGTTTATCCCGGAACAACCGGTCTACTATGATTATTTGACGCTATCTGAACATATCGCACTCGTCCAAGAATTAACGGGAATCGATTCCACAGAAAAAACGGGGGAGTTGCTACAGCTATTCCGGTTAGAGCATGTGACCGATCGGTATCTCTCCTCTTTTTCAAAAGGGATGAAACAGAAGGCGATGATTCTATTGGCGCTCATTCAAGAAGCGCGGGTATTGATTGTCGATGAACCATTTATCGGATTGGATGTGACGACGACGATTCAGTTACTTCGACTGTTAGAAGCGGAGCGTACGAGGGGGGCAAGTGTCTTATTAGTCACACACGTTCTTGATACGGCCGAGCGATTATGCGACCGATTCGTATGGATTGATGATGGACAACTGCTCGCGAGTGGGACGAAAGCGGAGATTCGTGAAGTGCTCGACACAGAGGGGATGACGTTGTTCGATATGATGGAAGATGTGGCGCTCCGATGATTGCGAAACGATTGTTTTGGATGCGTGTCTCCCGTTATATAAAACAACAGTGGAAGACGGTCCGATTGATTGTCGACTGGACGATTTTTTTATACGGTGTCCTTCCTCTTCTCATATGGGCAGGCTATTCCTACTGGCAAGTCTGGGAAGGGAGCTTCCCCTGGTTAGGTGACATCCCTTATTTTCTCTGGGCACTTCTGATTGGATGGTTCATGTGGCAAGATCGCATGTTTGTCTGGATTGAGCGTGCCGATCTCATCCTTGTGTCAAACCGGAGCATGATTCGGGATTTAAAATGGTATTCGGTTTGGTATCTTTTTACGCAACACATGATTCAATATGGATGTTATCTGCTGTTGCTTGCACCGATTCTATACGTAAAAGGAAGGGACGTGGGCGAGATTCTCGCGTTTGGGGCTGCACTTTTTCTACTCGCTTGGTGTCACGTATGGGTCCAGTATCATCTACGTCTCCGACACGCCCATCTCATGAAGCGATTTTTAATCGTACTCCTTGCTTTTGTAGGCGTGTATGCGTTATTGATTGAGTCGGTGTTACTTAGTGTGTTGATCGGAAGCATGATGGTCACATTTGCGTTATACGTAGGGGAAGGATGGGTGTCGAAACATCCGAGTGTCGGTCGAGAAATTGAAATCGGAGAACGTGAGCGTGCCTCATTCGATCGTGTCCTGTTGACGACGTCAGGAGCCATCGAGAAGACGAGTGAGCGGAAACGTCCCCTGTATCGACCGAGACCGAATCGCTTTGGCACCGTCAGACGAACGATGGCACTCCTTATGTACTTTAGAACGCCGAGTCATCGGAATCTATGGTTTCGACTCATTCCGCTCGGGGTCACGAGCGTAATTCTTCTCCCGAGCTGGTTCAAACTAGTGGTTCCGATTTATCTGTTATATGTCGCCTATCAGGAACAGACGTCGTTCACGAGAGAAATGGAGCGACATCCATTCTTCCAATCCATTCAAGAAAGAGGTTCATCATGAACGAACAGCAGTATGAGCAACTGTTACAAATCGAGACGGCCAAATCTCAGCAAGGATTCCCGTCCTCAGCCGAGTATAACCGTTATGAACCGACTCCTTACGAAGCACTCGATTTGCTTCGGGATGCGTATCCGTTAGAGTCCACAGATACCATCGTGGATTTCGGTTCGGGAAAAGGACGTCTGCCGTTCTATTTAGCATATACGTTTCGTGTGAGGGCGATTGGTGTCGAGATGGACGGTGGATTTCATGAGGAGGCACTTCAAAATTGGATGAGCTATACGAAGAAACATCGTAATCGGGGAAGTGTTCAATTGGAACAGGGATTCGCGGAGAGATTCATGATTCCACCGGATGCGAATCGATTCTACTTCTTTAATCCGTTCTCGGTGAACGTATTCCGCCAAGTGATTGCCAACATCATCGAATCTGTTGAAACGGTTCCTCGCCCGGTCGATGTGATTTTATATTATCCGGCGGATGAGTACCTCCATTATTTGAACGACGAGACGCCTTTTCAGTACGTACAAACGGTGCGATTGCCGCTGAGGAATCTTCATGAGCGATTTTTGATTTATCGGTTTGATATGATGGAGTCATCTTGGTAATGGAGGAGTGAGCACGATGAAAAAGAAAGACATTTTAGAAGCGTATCGTTGGCGTCAAGCGACGAAAGCGTTCGATGCGGATCGTAAAATCAAAGAAGAGGACATGGAGTTCATTTTAGAGACGGGACGTCTTTCGCCGAGTTCGTTCGGATTCGAGCCATGGCAATTCGTCGTGGTGCGTCGGGAAGATTTACTCCAAAAGATTAAAGATCATGCATGGGGAGCGCAAGGTCAGGCACTGACTGCCAGTCACTTTGTATTGATCCTCGCAAGAACACCGAAAGCCATGCGTTACGATGCAGACTATATTCGACACATCGTCACAGGCGTACAAGGACGGACGGAAGAAGAGTACGCACAGCGCGTGAAACGAGTGCAAGAGTTCCAGGAGAACGACTACCGTCTCTTAGGCGATGAGCGTGTCTTCCAGGAATGGATCAAGCGTCAGACATATATCCCTCTTGGGAACATGATGACGGCTGCCGCACAAATCGAAATTGATTCATGCCCGATTGAAGGGTTCAATCAAGAGGAGATTGATGAGTTGTTAATCTCAGAAGGTGTGATGGAACGTGGGGAATGGTCACTTTCAGTCATGGTCGCATTTGGGTATCGAGCGCGCGACTTTGCACCGAAAACACGTCGTGATTTTAACGAAGTCGTCAAATATATCGGATGAAAAAAAGGTCAATCGCCTCAGCGATTGACCTTTTTGAATTATTTCCAGTCTGTGATGCGGTCGACTGGGAAACGGACTGATGGGTAACCTTCTTCGGCTGCTTTCCCGATAGAGAGAAGCATGACTGGGAGGTAACGCTCTTTGTCGAGACCGAACGCTTCAGCGATGTTCGCTTTATCATATCCACCGATTGGGTTTGTGTCATATCCGTGTGCGCGTGCGACGAGCATAAGCTGCATCGCAACGAGACCTGAATCGAGCATGATGCTATCTTTGATCATTTCTTTCGGTGCATCTTTGAAGATGCCTTTGATCATGTCGACTTGACGGTCACGGACCTCAGCCGGCATCATACCGCGCTCTACTGCTGTATCGAAAATCTCTTCTGTGTAATCTGCCATCTGATAGTCGGCGAAGAGTGCGATCACAGCTGAAGATGTTTCCACTTGTCGTTTGTTGAAGCTTGCGAGTGGAAGGAGTGTTTCTTTTCCTTCTGCGCTATCGATGACGACGAAGCGCCATGGCTGTAAGTTAAGGGATGAAGGAGCTGTTGTTGCTTCTTCAAGAATTTGTGTCATTTCTTCTTTTGAAATTTTGACGTTCTCATCGTATACACGAATCGAGCGGCGTCCTTTGACAATCTCCATAAAGTCTTTTTGTGTGGCAGTGTTCATATTGTAGTCTTCCTTTCATGGTCAATAGTATCTTGTAACATCGTGAGTGATGCTAATAACTGTTGTTGATCCTCTACCTTCATGTTGACAAAAAGTCGGTCCGTTAAGCACTCTTTTTGCTCAGTCCAATGTGCAATTTGTTCACGACCATCGTCTGTCAACTCAACATAGATGACACGGTTGTCTTGTTCACAGCGTCTCCGCGTGATGAGTCCTTGTGTCTCTAACTGTTTCAAGTGTCGGGTGATGGCGGCATGGTCGACATCGACGCGCTGTTGCAATTCACGTTGCCGCAATGGACCGACGTGATACAAGTTGCTCAAAATGTCGTAGCGACTCAAGCTGAGCCCGTCCATTTCAGAGTCGAATAATTGCCCTAATTCTTTTTGTACAGTGATGATGTGATAGAGAATTTGATCACGAAGCGAGCAAGAATCTCGCATGCACATCGCCTCCTCAAATCATTGATGACTCAATCATTGATGGGTCACACAATGTATAGTAAACCCATCCTGACGATATTTCAAATAAAAAGTTTTAAAAAATAGGTTGTCAAACTGTTATATAATAGTCTATATTATAACCAACTGATATATAACAATGATTAAAGGAGGATGTGAACGCTTGGAACACTATGAACGACTAGATAAGTATCATATTCATGAGAAACTGCTCGAATTTGTGAATAAAAACGTTCTTGAACCTCATGAAATCAATGATTTTTGGGAAGGGGTCGAATCGCTTCTAGAGCGTTTCATTCCAGTGAATCAGACACTTCTGGAGCAGCGCAAGACATTCGAGCGATTGTTACAGGAATGGTACAGTAGGCAAGACGAAGTCGATCCAATCGAATACGAGACATTTTTAACGTCGATCGGCTATATCGAACCGGTCGTCGAAGATTTTAATATCGACGTGTTGAATGTCGATCGCGAAATCGCTCATCAAGCGGGACCGCAACTCGTCGTACCGTTAGACAATGCCAGATATGCACTCAATGCCGCCAACGCCAGATGGGGAAGTCTCTACGACGCTCTTTATGGGACGGACATGATTGACGAGACAGACGGTATGGAAAAGGGGAGAGCATATAATCCCGTTCGCGGTAATGAGGTCATTCGGTTAGCGAAACAGTTTCTGGATGACACGTTCCCGCTACCATCAGGGTCGCACAAGGAAGTGACACGATACGTCGTTCGTGACGATGTCGCTTATGCGGTAATCGGGGACGACGAGCATTCGTTCGCAGATGATTCTTTCGTCGGTTACACCGGGGAACCGAACGAGTTGAAGACGTTGATGCTAAGGCACCATGCCTTACACGTTGAACTTCAATTCGACCGCGAGCATCCGATCGGAAAGATTGATCCTGCTGGACTGATGGACATCGAGCTCGAATCAGCCCTATCCGCAATCGTGGATTGTGAAGACTCGGTCGCAGCCGTTTGCGCGGAAGACAAAGTTCATCTGTATCGTAATTGGCTCGGTCTGATGGATGGGACGCTTGAAGCCTCGTTCCAAAAGAATGGGAAGCGACTCTCTCGGCGCTTAAACGAAGATAAATGTTTGCTTGGAAAAGATGGAGCGGAAGTCACCCTCCCAGGACGCGCGCTCTTATTCATTCGGAACGTTGGACACTTGATGACGACGGACTTGATTCTTGATGCAGAAGGTCGCGAGGTACCAGAAGGAATCGTGGATGCCATCTTTACTTCATTGATCGCAAGTCGCCATCTTCATCGTCGTCTCAACTCTCGGGAAGGATCGATTTACATCGTCAAGCCGAAAATGCACGGCTCTGAAGAAGTGGCATTCACCAATGACCTGTTTGACGCCGTAGAAGATTTACTGGACCTTCCTCGCTATACGTTAAAAGTCGGCGTCATGGATGAAGAGAGACGAACGTCGCTCAACTTGAAAAATTGTATCGCGCAAGTAAAAGAGCGAGTCGTCTTCATCAACACGGGCTTCCTCGACCGCACGGGAGATGAGATTCATTCCTCGATGACGCTCGGACCAATGCGTCGGAAGGGGGAAATGAAGACGTCACCTTGGCTCGCTGCATACGAACGGTTGAATGTATCAACCGGTCTCGAGAGTGGGTTCCATCATCAAGCACAAATCGGAAAAGGGATGTGGGCGATGCCTGACCGGATGCAGGACATGATGCGTGAAAAAATGGCACATGTACGGTCCGGGGCAACGACGGCATGGGTGCCTTCACCGACCGCGGCGACGCTCCATGCGATGCACTATCATCAACTCGATGCTTTTGATGTACAGCGAGAATTGTTGAAACAGCCTGTTTTAAAACATGAACGACAACAGCTCCTTGAGATTCCACTCGCGACGCGCATCTATTCGCAAGAAGAGATCAAAGAAGAGCTTGAGAACAATTTGCAAGGATTGCTCGGGTACGTCGTTCGTTGGGTCGAACAAGGTGTCGGTTGTTCGAAAGTGCCGGATATTCACCATGTCGGACTGATGGAAGACCGGGCGACACTCCGGATTTCGAGCCAACACGTGGCCAACTGGTTGCATCACGGCATCTGTTCAGCAGAACAAGTCGAGGTCACCCTTTATCGGATGGCACGAGTCGTCGATGAGCAAAACGAGTCAGACCCGAATTATCGACCGATGACGCCGAACGTTAATCAGTCAATCGCCTATCAAGCCGCCCACGAACTCGTGTTTCATGGGTTGAAACAGCCGAACGGGTACACGGAGCCAATCTTGCATCGTCGCCGCCGTGAATTTATGAAACGTCAAACTGTGGAGTTAAACCTTAAAGGAGGAACCTCATCATGACAACGAAAAAAATGGAAAGCGAACAGTTGATTGAACGTTGGGTCGTCCGCCGCATCGTATCTGGAGAATCGACAGCATCTTTGGCGAATACGGCATTCGTATACGGCAACGACTTGATGCGCCTCGTCTTGGATCGTGCAGACGGTTCGCTCCAAATCATGAAAGAGCCGATCGATGAAGTCGTCGTTTTCCGCAAACCAGAGGACCGTGACGAAGAAAATGTCTGTCGTTGCTGCGGGATGGAGCATTCGACGTTTAAAGCAGCGTTGGAATGCTGCGCTTACCTCGACTAAATCATTTCGTTTGCACTTTCTGTTATATAACAAATTTAATTATATAAAATTAATATAGTACAGGAGGGTTTATTGATGAAAAAACGCGAAGAATTGTTGAACAGTTGGAAGTCAGAACGATTTGAAGGGGTAGAACGTCCATACTCTGTAGAAGACGTCATGAAATTACGAGGGTCTATCGTGATTGAACATACGCTTGCGACAAAAGGAGCGGAACGCCTGTGGCAATTGATGCACGAGCGTGACTATGTCCATGCACTCGGTGCGTTGACAGGGAACCAGGCGATTCAGCAAGTAAAAGCAGGGCTCGAAGCCATCTATTTGAGTGGTTGGCAAGTAGCGGCGGATGCGAACCTGTCGGGTCACATGTATCCGGACCAGAGTCTATATCCGGCCAACTCGGTGCCAAGTGTCGTCAAACGAATCAACCAAGCGCTTCAACGTGCTGACCAAATTCAAACGGCAGAAGGGAAAGGCGACACGCATTGGTTCGCACCGATTGTCGCGGATATGGAAGCCGGTTTTGGTGGGGTACTCAACGTATTCGAACTGACGAAGGCAATGATTGAAGCGGGGGCAGCCGGCGTTCACCTTGAAGACCAGCTCTCGTCTGAGAAGAAATGTGGTCACCTCGGTGGGAAGGTGTTACTCCCGACGCAGACGGCTGTGAAAAACTTGATTTCGGCTCGACTCGCGGCAGACGTCATGGGTGTCCCGACAATCATCGTAGCGCGGACAGATGCGCACGCGGCGAACTTGATCACGAGCGACATCGACCCAATCGATCATCCGTTCATCATTGGAGAGCGTACGCCGGAAGGCTTCTATCGTACGGAAGCTGGTATCGAGCAAGCAATCGCTCGTGGTCTCGCTTATGCACCGTATGCAGACCTCGTCTGGTGTGAGACGTCCGAACCAGATTTGGCAGAGGCACGTCAATTTGCCGAAGCGATTCATGCGAAGTATCCAGGCAAACTTCTCGCTTACAACTGCTCGCCATCGTTCAACTGGAAGAAGAAGCTGTCAGACGAAGAGATCGCCACGTTCCAACAAGAAATCGGCGCAATGGGATACAAGTTCCAGTTCGTTACACTCGCTGGATTCCACGCGCTCAACTTCGGCATGTTTGAGCTCGCACGCGGTTACAAAAATCGTGGCATGGCGGCGTACTCGGAGTTACAGCAAGCAGAATTTGCGGCTGAAGTACATGGTTACACGGCGACACGTCATCAGCGTGAAGTCGGAACGGGTTACTTCGATGAAGTCTCGCTCGTCATCTCAGGTGGACAATCATCAACGACAGCGCTCGCAGGTTCGACCGAGACTGAACAGTTTGAAACACCGTTGCATTGAGCGATGCCCCTCGACAAGAGGGGTTTTTTGTGTCCAAATTTGGAACACCTGCATCCTGTTCACTTAAATGTGACGTATTTCACATTTTTGTTGTCGAACTCTTGCTACGCTGAACATGTCAAAATGAATATGGAGGTTATGACAGATGACACAGACATTCACGGGCGATACGCACGTATCTGAAATCGTCAAACAATGCCCGCAAGCGGCAGACATTTTCAAACGGAACCGAATCGATTTTTGTTGTGGCGGCAACCGACCACTCGCTGAAGCGACTGACAAATCGAAACGGTCGACGGAAGACATTTTAGAAGAAGTTAATGCGCTCTATCAACGCAAGCAAGAGATGAACGAGAAGAGCATCGATTGGGATGCCGCTTCTTCTTCGGAATTGATTGAGCACATCATTTATAAGCATCACCAATTTTTGACGGACGAATTGCCACAGCTCACACCATATGTGACAAAAGTGTTCCGGGTCCACGGACAAAATCATCCGCACCTCGGACGCATTCATCAACTGTTCAATCAATTGAAAGTGGAACTTGAACAACATATCGTCAAAGAAGAGACAGAAGACTTCCCGACGCTGCTTCGTCACGAGACCGCACCGACAGCTGAAACGAGACGGGAGATTGATAGCATCTTGGCCTCGCTCGAGTCAGAACATGCAGCAGCCGGGGACATTTTAAAAGAGTTGCGTCAGATCACAAACGACTATACGCCGCCTGAAGGAGCGTGTGGGACGTATCGTCTTGTCTATCAACGGTTAGAAGCGCTCGAATCGGATACGTTTGAACACATTCATCTCGAAAACAACATTTTATTCCCGCGAGCGCGCGCGTTCGCTTAAGCAGAGGCACACCCCTACTTACGTAGAGGTGTCTTTTTGTGACGTTTGATACAGATGGGAGGCAAATCAAGCGCTACGATAAAGGGGAGGCAAAGGAGTGATTAATCATGAAACGGGTGAGTGAAGTCATTGTAGGGGTGACGGTCGCCTTATTACTAAGTCAAGTCTGGTCGAGTTCAGATTCGGAGGACACCGTGACCATTTTGGCGGCGGCAAGCTTAGGACCGGCTTTAGAAGCGGTCGAGCGACAACTTGAAGCAGAGTTCGATGGGATCGATGTTCGAGTCGTGACGAACGGGAGCGGCGCCTTGCGAGCACAAATCGATCACGGGTCTCCGGCAGATATCTTTTTAGCCGCGAGCGTTGATGATGTCGACCGACTACAAATCCCGATTCTAGAGCGGGATGCGTTCTTGTATAACGAGCTGTGGCTCGTGACACCGAAAGGGAAACCGTGCGCGGAGACATGGTACGACTTAAACGCATGTGCTCGGATCGTCATCGGTGACCCGGTCAATGTCCCGGCCGGTCGCTACGCGAAAGCGGCGCTAGAAGTGGAAGGCGTGTGGGAAGAAGTGGAACCGCGAATCATGTTCGCCCAGAATGTAAGACAAGTATTGACGCTCATCGAACAAGGCGACGCCAATGCGGGATTCGTCTATAAGACGGAACTGTCGACGGACGTCGAGTCGCTTCAGTCGGTCCCGTTTGAAGCGACGGGTACGATCGCGTATCCGGCGGTCCGGTTGACGCACAACCCATACGTACACGATGTGTACGCGCGTTTGTTTGACGATGATATCCAAGCTCACTTTTTAGCGAAAGGATTTTCTAAATGACGCAACATCCACTTCAACTCACATTCGAAGTCGGGATGATGGCGACGGTGAGCGCCTTCGTCCTCGCCTTCGGAGCGGCTTATTTCATGCATCACCGTCAATTCAAAGGAAAGCGGCTGCTCGAGACGGTGTTTTTACTGCCGCTCATCTTGCCGCCGACAGTCATCGGACTATACGCCTTGATTGTCCTCGGGAACAACGGGATCGGCGGATTGTTACCGATTACGATCTTGTTCACGAAACAGGCGAACATCATCGCATCCGCCTTGGCCGCGTTTCCGCTCATCTACCAAACGATTCGTCTCGGTCTTAAACAACTCGATGCGGAATGGTATGAGGCCGGACGCGTGCTCGGTGGGTCAGAGCGCCAACTGTTCACCTACGTGACGATTCCGCTGCTGTTACCTGCGTTGACGAGTGGGTTTGTCCTTGGTTTCGCACGGTCAATCGGCGAGTTTGGGATCACGATGATGATTGCCGGAAATATCCCGGGCGAGACGATGACGCTCGCCACAGCGATTTATATGGCGACAATCAACGGAGATATGACCCAGGCGCTCGTCTGGAGCGGATGGTTGGTTGGTTTGGCGTTTTTAGTCCTCTGGCTGAGTGAACGTTATGGCAAGCGTTCATATTAGTCGATCACGTCGATTTTTTTCACATAAGACCGGTTCGGAGTATTTAAGATACTCGGACCGGTCTTTTTCCAAATGTGGACGTGGTCTCCGACAGTGATTTGCTCGAACGTGGCTTTCACTTGAAACTTGAACCAGCTTACGTCTTCCGGTTCACTTTGTGCGAACAAGATGTCAGGAGAGAGCGTGGCCTCTTCTGCGGTAATTCCGCTGATGACGAGTGCGGTGCGGTCAGATTCATTTATTTCAATCACATACCCCTCGACATCTGGTTCGGTCGTCGCTCGATTGGCGAAGACGAAACCGATGGAAAAGACGACGAGCATGGCCGCGATGGTGAGGAATAACATGATTTTAAGCGATGATTTCATAAGGGAACGCCTCCTTCGTTCATTATTCTGTCACGTCTCGAATCGCTTATCTGTGAAAAAAGTAACAGTTAAGTCGAGATGTCATCTTTATGATGAAACTATGAAGTCGCTCGGAAAGAGAAGGGGGAACACATATGTCCGATCGTTATTTTTATTCGACCGCCGCAAAGTGGTCGTTCGTAGGATTCACCGTCTTGGTGCTCTCGACATGGATCGCCTCGGCAGGATTTGAGCACGTAGACATGGCGCTGTTCGGCTACTATATCGCCGCCGTCATTTGCATGATTGGGATGGTCGTCCGCTTGACGTTATTTTTTGCACGGCCGGCCACCTCACAAGTATTGAAGCGGAGCCTCAAACAAATGAAGGCAGAAAAGAAACGGGCCGGTAAAGCCGTCGCCACGACAACTGTCAATAACATCGTCTTACAGAAGTTCATCTGGGAACGTGGTTGGTACCGCTGGACCCAACATATGTTGATTGCCTGGGGATGTCTCGGGTCGTTCGCCATCACATTCGGGCTGACGTTCCAATGGATGCGGTTTGATTTGATTGATATCGAGACGTATCAGATTGTCGTCTTTAACATCCCGACCATCAAGATGGCTGCGCACGGGTTGTTCGCGGAGCTCGTCTATAACGGGTTGAACATCACCGCGCTCATGTTGCTCGTCGGCGTGCTCATGGCACTCTATCGCCGAATCAACGACCAGGACGTGAAAGTGACCCAGCGGTTCGAATTTGATATTTTACCGCTCCTCATGTTGCTCATCGTCACTGTCTCGGGGTTGTTGTTGACCGTTTCGTACGTGTTCTTCGGAGGCTTCATCCATCACGAGCTCGCCTTGTTCCATCAATTGACCGTCATCATCTTTTTATGTTACTTCCCGTTCGGTAAACTGTTCCACTTGCCGGTCCGACCGATGGCGGCCAGCGTCCCGATGAACTACCGGGAAGTCGAAGCGGATGAGACCCGTGTCTGCGCCGGGTGCGGGACACGTTATGCGACGGACAATCAAGTCGAGGACGTCCAAGCGATTTTGCAAGCACAGACGATCCAGCTCGGGCTCAGTGACGGGACCCAGCTCTCCGATTACTGCCAACCGTGTCGACGTTCGATGCGTGTGAAGATGCAATTGAACTTGATGAACGGACAGTTACCGACACACCCGGTCGATACGAACACAGGCATGTCGATGCCAGGATTCGGCCGACCGAAGGAGACGAAAGGTGAGGCAAAAGATGAGACACCTGTGCGTTAAGTGCGGCGAACCGACCGGCACGCTTGAAGAGATTGAACAAGTGAAACAATTGCTCGAAGGGTCGGACCAACTCGTAAAAGTCGATGCGGCGCACACGGTCCAAGACCTCTGTCACGGCTGTCGTCGTCGGGCCCGGCTCGATTCGGCGCTCGGACGGCCTGGAAGTGACGGGATGCATTATCCGCTTCAAACGATTAACGGCTATCACGTCAGTGGATTTTCAAAACGAAGAGCGGAAACGTTCTATGGAGGGGAAGACGATGAGTGACTTTTTAACGTCGCCAGAAGTACAGAACTTAATCAAACCAGGCGAAAAATTGATTACAACCCATTGCTGTTACTGTGGCATGCAGTGCGGCATGCATATCCGGGTCGATGAGAAAACCGGGGCCGTCAAAGGCGTTGAACCACGCTACGATTTCCCGGTCAACAAAGGAAAACTTTGTCCGAAAGGCGTCACGGCCTATCAAACGATCGAACATCCGGACCGCATCATGACTCCGCTCATCAAACGGAACGGCAAGTTTGAGAAAGCGACATGGGAAGAAGCACTCGACGTGATCGAAGCAAACTTTAAACGCATTCAACGAGAGCATGGGAAAGATGCGGTGTCCGTCTTCGGCGGCGTCTCGATGACGAATGAAAAATGTTACCTCGTCGGGAAGTATGCGCGGGTCGCACTCGGCACACGGTTCATCGATTACAACGGTCGCTTCTGCATGTCGTCAGCTGCCGGCGGTTTCTTAAAGACACTTGGGATTGACCGCGGAGCGACGCTTCCGTGGACGGAGTTCGAGCACGTCGACACATTCTTTGTCGCCGGTTCGAATATCGCCGAATGTCATCCGACGACGACGCAACATATTTGGAAGGCGAAAGACAAAGGCGCGAAAATCATCGTCGCCGACCCGCGTGAAATTCCGATGGCGCGCGTCGCCGATGTCCATCTCGATTTGAAGCCAGGGACGGATGCGGCGCTTGCGATGGGACTGCTCAACTTTTTAGTCGAACACGATTATGTTGATCAAGCGTACGTGGATGAGCGTTGCGATAACTATGAAGAGTTGAAAGCGTCGGTCCGAGACTGGACGCTCGAACGGACGAGTGAGGTGACCGGTGTCGCCATCGAAAAACTCGAGAAGGCCGGTCATATTTATGGGAAGAGCCCACGTTCGGTCATGTTGTTCGCTCGCGGCGTCGAACAACAGTCAAAAGGCGTCGACAATGTCTCGCTCTATACGTCGATGGCGCTCTTACGAGGCATGATTGGGAAGTTTGCTTCGGGCGTCGCCACGATGACGGGGCAAGGGAACGGGCAGGGTGGACGAGAACATGGACAAAAAGCAGACCTGTTACCAGGCTACCGAAAATTAACTGATCCGAAAGCCATTGAATATGTGAGCGGGGTTTGGGGCATCGATCCTTCCGAGATGCCAAAACCAGGTGTGTCCGCGTTCGAAATGTTCGATGAGATTCAAGCGGGAACGATTCGGGCGATGCACCTCATGTGTTCGAACCCAGCCGTTTCGGCACCGAACCTTCCGTACGTGTGGGACAGTTTCAACAAACTCGATTTCTTCGTCGTTAGTGACTTCTTCATGTCGGAATCTTGTGAGTTCGCTGATGTCGTCTTACCGGCTTGTTCGTGGGCCGAAGACGAAGGGACGACGACAAACTTAGAAGGACGAGTCATTCGGATCCGGAAAGTGCGCGAACCGCTCGGGGATTCGCTTCCAGACTGGGAAATCATGAAGCGGATCGCTGAGCGGATGGGACGCGGACAGTACTTCCCGTATGAGACGGCGCGTGACATCTGGGAAGAGTTCCGCATCGCGACGAAAGGTGGAGCGGCTGACTACTCTGGGATCACATGGGAACGAATCGACGACGAGTATGGTGTCTTTTGGCCATGTCCGTCCGAAGATCATCCCGGCACACCGACGATGTTCAAAGAACGGTTTGGAACGGCGAATGGAAAAGCAAATTTGCCTGTCGTCACATATCGGCCGGCCGGTGAATATGCGAATGAAGAATATCCGGTCACGCTCACGACAGGTCGGGTCGTCTTCCATTACTTATCGGGCAATCAGACGCGCCGTGTCGACTTCTTGAGCACGATGTCAAAACTGCCGTTCGTGGAGATCCATCCGGAGTTAGCATCAAGTTATGGCCTTCAAACGGGCGACAAAGTCGAGCTTCGCACACGTCGCGGGTCGATTGTCGTCGAAGTACGTTTGACGAAGGCGATTCGAAAAGATACGGTCTTCGTCCCTTATCATTGGGGCAAGGAGCTTGCCATCAATCAATTGACGAACCCGTGTCTCGATCCGATGTCACGCATGCCGGAGTTCAAGGTATGTGCGGTACAAATGAAAAAGTTACCGGCCAACACCCCGTTACACATTAATCCGTTGACGGTCCCGCTCGGATCAAGCGTGCCGTTCATGGCGGACCATGCGATTGCGACGAGCTGTCACGTCATGGATGAGGAGGTTCATACGAAATGAATAAGGTCATGTATTTAGAGTTTGAACGTTGTATCGGCTGTCGGGCCTGTCAGGCAGCTTGCCGCGAATGCGGGGACCACGAGGGGCTCGAGCGCAACTATGTGGATTATATCGATTTCTCGGAGAACCGTCAGACGTTCCCGATGATCTGTATGCAGTGTAAAAATCCGGCTTGTGCTCAAGTATGTCCGGCGAATGCGATTCAAATCACGCCAGAGGGCGTCGTGTTATCGGCTTCAGAAGAAAAATGTATCGGCTGCCGGAACTGTACGTTCGCTTGTCCGTTCGGGATTCCGAAGTTCGACTTTGAGAAGAATAAGATGTATAAGTGCGACATGTGTTACGACCGCTCCAAACATGATATCGCGCCGATGTGTGCGTCGGTTTGTCCGTCGGATGCGATTCGCTTCATCGACCATGACGAGATGATGCAACTCCGTCGTCAACGCGTCCAAATGAACATGATCGAAGGGAAAAAGCCTTCGCAAGACGATAAATGGAATTACGTCCCTGAATTCTTTGGCGTCTATTCCGATTGAGATGGAAAGGAAGATGACTTATGTCGAATGAATCAAAAGACCGGGAACGCTTATCCGAACTCGTCGATAACTTGAGTCGGGCCGATGACGTGAAACTGAATCGACGGGCGTTCATCAAATCAACGTTCGGCGCAGGTATCGCACTCGGTCTCGCGACTATCCCGTTCAATATCGCGGCCTTCGTTCGAAGCGAGCCGAGAACCGACCGTCAGTTCATCACGACGGTCGAGGCGCTAGAGCGCGGGAAATCACTCGAATTTGAATATCCGGGTACGGAACCATCGTTGCTCGTTCATTTAAAGAATGGTGAATTCGTCGCCTATAACAACAAATGCACTCATCTGCAGTGCCCAGTGTTTTATGTGGAGGAAGAAGATGTTCTTCTTTGTCCGTGCCATCGTGGTTACTTCGGTGTCGACGGCCAACCACAGGCCGGTCCGCCGCAGCGGGAACTCCCTAAAATCTTGCTTGAAATCGAGAACGGGAAGATTTTTGCGGTCGGAAGAGAGATTCATCATGGGGCGTAACGGTTGGAGTTTAATCGGATTGGTCATATTGCTCGCGACGAACATGATACTCTTGCAATATACAATTGAGAGCTACATGGTGTATGATCACGCCTCGATGCGACTGTATATGATCATCGCCGTCATCAATGTCGGATTGATCGGCTTATTATATCGATATTGGAAAAAAATTGAATATCGTATGAAAGAATAGTCCTCCCCTTGAAACGCTTCCAAATGTTGATTGCGTTTCGAGGGGGTTTGTGTTTAGAATGAAGGCAAGCTTTCATATGGCGCAACGTGTTTTAAGGAAGGTCGGTGGAAATGGCTCATTCAACTAAAGCGATGGTGCTCGAGGAAACAAAAAAATTGGCACATCGAATCATTCATGTCCCAAAAGGCGGTTTTCTGTTCCGAGAACAAGAAGACGCAGCTGAATTTTATATTGTAAAGAGTGGACTGATTCAAATTTCGAAATTGACGGAAAATGGAAAAGAATTGACGTTACGTTGTTTAAGCGCTGAGGCTTGTTGCGGAGAGTTGACGTTATTCGCAATCGAACCAAAATATTTATTTAACGCCAAGGCGTTAGAAGATAGTGAAATTTATGCGGTCAAAATCGAGCGTATTGAAACGATGATTTTGTCGTCGAACCCGGAATTCGTCCGCGAGTTCATGGTCATGATCAACGAACATATGCGGAAACAGCATACGAAATTTAGAGACTTGGTGTTGAACGGGAAAAAAGGAGCGCTCTACTCGACGCTCATTCGTATGGCGAACAGCTATGGGGTGGAAGTCGAAGACGGCATTCTCATCGACTTGAAACTGAAAAACCAAGAGCTCGCCAATTATTGCGGGACATCGCGTGAACGCGTGAATCGCATGTTGAACGAGCTCGCCCAAGAAGGAATTATTTCACTCCCTTCCCGTCAAATCATTATCCATGACCTCGACCGGTTGAAACTGCTCAACCATTGTGAGGACTGTCCGGTCTCGGTCTGTGTCATCGATTGATTACATTATGGCGGCAAGCGATAGCTCGCCTTCAAAATGCTCCAATCCATCGGCCTCGATTGTACAGGCCGATACATAAAACTCGCCATCTTCCATCAACTCATAAGACCGGAGCACGCCTTCGGCTAGCTTGATCCCGTTGGCGCGGACCTCGACGACGACACCTTCCATCGAGCGGACACGCGCTGCGGACAAAAAGTCGAGCCATCGTTTGAAATGGCGATAAACGGTGACCGTGGTCCCGTCCCCTAAGTAACCGATGACTGCCTGTGCGTCATCGATCGTCACGTCATGGTGAGTGTCGATCCGAACGAGCAAGGTGTGCAGCGCTTCTAGTTCTTCTAAAGGACTTTCAAGTGGGAATGTGATATCGAGCCCCGTCTCGGTGAACGCAGCCTCGGCAATCGCGACGCCGAAGACACGGAACACGTGGGCCCCGTCTTGACTGAAGAAATATGGTTGTAGCGCCAAGCGAACTTTGGGCGCACAGTGGATTTGAATGAGATGTGACAAATTAATCCCTCCTCTATTCCTTATCGTAAGGAATCGGGGAGGGTTTTTCTGTGTTCAATGTCACAGAAACAAAAGATAGGCGATTTTGTCACAGATTGATGACAGGGTGAGAAAAAAACTCAAGATGCGAAATAAGTGTGAAAGAAGGCACACTTTTTTAAGAGGACGGTCGATAGGATGGGATTAGGGTACGAATTGAACCGTTAAGAGGAGGAATAGACCATGCAACAATTAGACAAAGGGTCACACGCACTCGCCGAGTGGAAGCCAGAGGATGTGGGATTTTGGGAAGGAACGGGAAAACAAGTCGCCAATCGGAACTTGCTCGTTTCGGTCCCGGCACTGACGCTTGCATTCATCGTCTGGCAAATGTGGTCGGTCGCAGCCGTCCAATTGAATTCGATCGGGTTTAGCTTTACGCAAGGCCAGTTGTTCACGTTGGCCGCACTGCCTGGACTTGTCGGGGCGACGTTGCGCTTTTTCTATACGTTCGCAAACAGTATATTCGGCGGTCGGAACTGGACGATCTTCTCGACATCGATTTTGTTGTTGCCGCTCCTAGGCATCGCCTATGCCGTTCAAAACGTCAATACGCCGTATTGGGTATTCATGATTTTGGCCGCACTTTGCGGACTAGGCGGCGGAAACTTCTCGTCATCAAACGCCAACATCGGCGCGTTTTATCCGAAAGCGAAAAAAGGGACGGCGCTAGGGATTAACGGAGGCATCGGGAACTTGGGCGTCTCGCTCGTCCAATTGATCACACCGCTCGTCATCACGACAAGTATTTTCGGGTTCATCGGCGGGAACGCCCTCGTGACCGAGACCGGCGAAGAGATTTGGCTTCAAAACGCCGCGCTCCTTTGGGTCGTGCCGACCATCATTTTGACGGTCTGCGCATACTTGTTCATGGATAACTTACCGACCGCTCGTCAATCGCTTCGTGAACAGGCGAGCGTGTTTAAAGACAAACATTTTTGGATTCAAACATTGCTCTACACGGCGGCGTTCGGTTCCTTCATTGGATATGCCGCAGCGTTCCCGATGATTTTAAAGTTAAAGTTCCCTGAGTCGGACTTGATGGCGCTCGCCTTCCTTGGTGCATTCCTTGGCGCCTCTTCGCGTCCGTTCGGGGGCTGGATCAGTGATAAGATCGGAGCGGCCAAAGTGACATTGATCGTGTTCGGAATCATGGCGCTCGGTACGATCAGTGTCATCATGGCCATCACGAACAGCAACTTGACGATGTTTTTCATCTCCTTCGTCGTCTTGTTCATCGCAACAGGACTCAACTCTGGAGCGACGTTCGCGATGATTCCCCACGTGTTCGTGGCGACGAAGACACCGGCCGTCGTCGGATTCTCGGCAGCGTTTGCTGCTTACGGCGCATTCTTCATTCCGAAGATGTTCGGTTGGTCGCTCGAGCTCGTCGGTTCGTTCAACGGTGCGTTGTTCGTCATGCTAGGGCTCTATGCGATCTCGATTGCCACCACAATTTATTATTACTTGCGCAGCGGTGCTGAGAAGCCGATTCGCTGACAAATCGACGCAGGGACTGTGAGGGTCCCTGCTGTCGTTGATGGATAGAAAGGATGAACCAAGATGACACCATGGACCGATCGACGGAGACGACCGTTGGAAGACTTACGCATCTCAGTCATTGATAAATGCAACTTTCGTTGCCGATACTGCATGCCGGAAGAAGCGTTCCGCCACCACCAATTTTTAAAACGAGATGAGTTGTTATCGTTTGACGAAATCGAGCGCTTCGTTCGCATCATCGCCCCACACGGCGTGAAAAAAGTGCGTCTGACCGGGGGCGAACCTCTACTCAGGCCGAATCTCGATGAACTGATTCGCCGCCTTCGCGCGGTCACGACCATCGAGACTATCGGGTTGACGACGAACGGCGTCTATTTAGAACGGATGGCGAAAGTGTTGAAGCAAGCTGGGCTCGACCGGGTCAACGTCAGTCTAGACGCCTTATCGGCCGAGACGTTCGGGATGATGAACGGACGCGGCACGTCGCCCAAGACGGTATTACGAGGAATCGATGAGGCGAAACGGCAAGGGCTCGAAGTGAAAGTGAACATGGTCGTCCGAAAAGGCTGGAACGATCATGAAGTCGCCTCGATGGCCGCTTATTTCAAAGAACGGAACATCACACTCCGTTACATCGAGTTCATGGATGTCGGCACGGCGAATGAATGGAACGTCGAACATGTCGTGTCGTCTGAATCGATTCTTGAGGTGTTGAAACAACGAAATGGATTACTTGAACCGCTTGCACCCGAAACACTAGGAGAAGTCGCGCAACGTTACCGTTACACGGATGGGGCGCAAGTCGGCTTCATCTCTTCGGTCAGCCAACCGTTCTGCGGAACGTGTACGCGAGGTCGCCTATCGAGTGACGGCAAATGGTACACGTGCCTGTTCGCTGAAGACGGGACCGATATCCGCGAATTGCTCCGCAGTGGGGCGAGCGATGAATTGATTGCCATGACACTAAAAATGGTATGGGAAGTACGGGACGACCGCTATTCGGAAGAACGGTCGCGAACTGGGAGTCGGACGCGAAACCGAATTGAAATGAGTTATATCGGAGGATGAAGACGATGCAAGCACACAACCATGTACATCAAAACACACAACGTGTCCGGGCAGCGATTTTGACGATCTCGGATACGCGAACACTGGATACGGACGTGTCTGGCGAACATATTTGTACGCTATTAAAAGAAGAAGCACATACGGTCACATACCGTGAGATCACGAAAGATGACTCATTTGAAATCGAAGCGGCCGTCAGACGAATGGTCGCTGAGAAGATGGACGTCATCTTGACGACCGGGGGAACGGGCATCACGAAACGGGACGTCACCATTGAGACGATTCGACCGCTGCTTGACCGAGAAATGGTCGGCTTCGGCGAGTTGTTCCGTTATGTCAGCTTCACGGAAGATATCGGACCGGCGGCGATGTTGTCGCGAGCTTTAGCAGGACGCATCGGGGATACGATCATCTTTTCGATGCCAGGGTCGCGAGGCGCCGTCGACTTGGCGATGACTCGCTTGATTCTCCCTGAGCTCTCCCATATCGTCTGGGAAGCGACGCGATGATAGGCATCGTCTTGGCAGGCGGAAAATCGCGCCGGTTCGGATCCCCTAAATGGCAAGCCTGTTATGAGGACATCTCGTTTGAAGAGCGGGCGCGACAGACACTCGCTACAACGACGACGTCCCAATGGAGCGTCGTACCGGCCGGACAGTCGATGACCTCATATCAACTTGAAGATGACATGGAATGGCGCGGCATGGGACCGCTCGCCGGCATCATCACCGTCATGCGGCACGTCCCGTCTGATTGGTATGCCGTCTGTGCGTGTGATACGCCCTTGTTGCCGCCGACTGTTTACGAACGGCTTGCGACGGAACGCGGGAAGCAGCCGGTTGTCGCCTACGCAGATAATCGAATCCATCCGCTCATCGCCTTGTATCCCCGCTCGATACTGTCCCAGTTCGAAGCCGCTTTACGTCGAGGCGAACGGGCGGTCATGCCTCACTTGACAGAGGCGACAATCGTCTCGTTTGCTGAACGGGACTGGTTTAAAAATGTGAACACACCGAGTGATTATGAAGAATTGCTAGGAAAGGAAGTGGAGTAATGGAAAAGATGTCGACGCTATTTCGTAAGCCGCTCGCCGTTGACGAGGCGGTCATCCGTGTCCAAGAAGCGACGGGGAAAGGTCGGACGGAAACGGTACCGTTGTATCGAGCGAACGGCCGGATTTTAGCGATGGATCTCACTGCGACGCATGACGTTCCAGCATTTAATAAATCTCCGTATGACGGTTTTGCTGTTCAGTCCGCGGATTTGTTGAGAGCGAGCCGCGATGAACCGGTGACATTACCCATTCAATACGTTCAGGGAGCCGGACACGTCGGAGAACCGCTCCGCGCCGGCGAGGCGATTCGCATCATGACCGGGGCAAAAATTCCAGACGGAGTCGATGCGGTCGTCATGCTCGAGCTCGCACAAGCGGATGAACGAGTCGTGACGTTCAAGCGACCGGCCCGCGATGCCAATATTTCCTATCGTGGGGAAGATATGACGGCGGGGACGAATATCGTTGACCGAGGCACCCGCATTAATCCGGGCGTCATCGCCTTGCTCGCTACGTTCGGGTATGAGCAGGTCGACGTATACGTAAAACCGCACATCACCGTGTTTGCGACCGGTGATGAGCTCGTTGAACCGGGACAGAAAAAAACCGATGGGCAAATCTATAATTCGAATGCATATATGATTCTCGCTCAAATCGAGGCACTCGGTGGCGCGGCGACATATGGCGGTATCTTGCCGGATACGTTCGCTTCGACAAAGCGGGCGATTGACGAGGCACTTCGGACGAGTGATGCCGTCGTCACGACAGGCGGGGTATCGGTCGGAGATTTTGATTATTTACCGGATGTATATGAGGCGCTCGGGGCGACGGTGCTGTTTAATAAAGTTGGGATGCGGCCAGGGTCCGTCACGACGGTCGCGCACGTCGAACATCGGTTGTTGTTTGGATTATCCGGGAATCCGTCGGCGTGTTTTGTCGGAACGGAACTGTTTGTAGGCACGTATATGAAGACGTTATTCGGGCAAGCGGAGCGACCTGTCATCCAGGCGGAACTTGGTGTCGATTTCCCGAAAACGAATCCGTTCGACCGGTTCGTGCGTGGACATGTGACGATTGATGCGACCGGGCAGACGGTGGTTCATCCGAGCGGGAAAGACAAGTCGGGCATCGTCTCCTCACTCGCGACGTGTAACGCGTTGATTCATCTGCCAGGCGGAACGAGAGGGTTTCAAAAAGGGGACTTGGTGCGATGTCGAATCATCGATCAGCTTTGATTTTACAAGTGGTCGGCTATCAAAATAGCGGTAAAACATCGTTCGTTTCTGAGCTGACAGCACGCTTGTCGGCGACGGGGCTCCGTGTCGGTGTCATCAAACACCACGGTCACGGAGGGACGTTCGACTTGCCGATGACGGACTCGCATCGTCACGCGTTGGCTGGTGCCGTGCTATCGAGTGTGATCGGTGAAGACGGGACGTTAATCGAGTGGCAAGCGGTCGACACGTTTGAGTTGCTCCTCAACTGGTACGAGGCGCACGTCGACATCGTGATCATCGAGGGATACAAACGGAAAGATTATCCGAAAGTGGTGCTCGTGCGAGACGGGCATGAACAACCGGTCGATGTGACGAACGTGATCGCGCGCGGAGATTCCGTGGCAGACAAGGACCGGTTGATGCGTTTAGTGGAAAGGTGGATGGAGAATGAAATGGTATCAAGTGAATGAACATCCGCTCGAACCGATGGCGCTTTACGAAACGGTTCGGCATCGAAACGTCGGGGCGGTCGTGCTGTTTATCGGGACGGTGCGAGAAATGACGGGTTCCAAACAGACTGAGCTCTTGGAGTATGAATCATACGTACCGATGGCCGAGAAGATGCTCGAACAAATCGCGAAAGAAGTGGCGGAACGTTGGCCTGGTGCGTTGACGGCGATCCATCACCGGATTGGACGACTCGATATCATGGAAGAAGCGGTCGTCATCGCGACGAGTTCTTCCCATCGCGCCGACGCATACGAGGCGAATCGTTACGCCATCGAACGGATTAAAGAAATTGTCCCAATTTGGAAACGGGAGCATTGGACCGACGGCACGAAATGGATGGGTGATCAAAAAGAACAACACCCAGGACGCCCGGAAGGAGTGACGTACACATGATTGAGGTATTATGTTTTGCCCACGTGGCAGAAGAGTTGGCGATCCGGTCCTATACCGTTTCGGCTCCACAAACAATCGCCGCCTTGCGAGCGGATTTGGCCGAGCGGGGCGTGTCGGGAGCGGAACGTCTCATGTTCGCGGTCAATGAGCGCTATGAGACGGACGAATATACGGTTGCAGACGGAGACACGGTCGCCGTCATTCCAATGGTGAGCGGAGGATAAACGATGGAACTGACACACATGAACGACCAAGGGCGGGCGCGGATGGTCGATGTCTCGGATAAACTGGAAACGACACGGACAGCTCGGGCCCGCACATCAGTTGAATTGAGCAGTGAACTGAAACAGCTCATCACGGATGGTGACCTTGCGAAAGGCGACGTGCTTGCTGTCGCCCAAGTGGCCGGGATTATGGCCGCCAAAGAGACGAGCCGCATCATCCCGATGTGTCACCCGCTCGCCTTGAAAAAAGTCGATTTAACATTCGAATGGGACGAGACACAGCTCATCATCGAGTCGTTCGTGAAGACGAAAGGTGATACCGGTGTTGAGATGGAAGCGTTGACGGCCGCATCGGTCGCAGCGTTGACCGTATACGATATGACGAAAGCGGTCGATAAAGGCATCGTCATCGGGCCGACATACTTGCTTGAGAAACAAGGCGGGAAGTCAGGGGACTACGTCCGATGACACATGTTCCGGAACGTTACGCGCGGCAGGCCCGGTTCCACGGTATCGGTGGGGACGGGCAAGAACGTCTGATGGTGAAACGAGTGCTCGTCGTCGGTCTCGGTGCGCTCGGAGCGGCCGTGAGCGATCAACTTGTTCGGGCCGGCGTCTCACTTATCCTCGTCGACCGCGACTATGTAGAGGTGACGAACTTACAACGACAGACGCTCTATACGGAACAGGACGCACGTGCCGAGACGCCGAAAGCGGTCGCGGCGCTCGAACGCCTGCGGACCATCAACTCAGACGTTGAGTTGGACGCGCAAATCGCCGACGTATCGTGGGATTGGCTTCGGCCTTTGCCGCCCGTTGATCTCGTCTTGGACGCGACCGATAACGTCGAGACACGTCTTCTATTGAACGATTTCGCACTCGAGCGCGGCATTCCGTTCTTGTTTGCCTCTTGTGTCGGGGCATACGGCATGAACTACACGGTGATGCCGGAAGAAGCGCCGTGTCTTCGTTGTCTCATGCGTCATTTGCCGCTAGCCGGTCAGACTTGCGCGACAGCGGGGGTGGTGGCTCCAATCGTGCAACATGTGGCGAGCCGTCAAGCCGTCGAGGCATTGAAATATTTGACGGGGCGTCCTGAAAAGATGGAACGTCGGCTCTTGATTGAAGACATGTGGGAAAACCAGTCGCAGCGACTCGATGTCGCACGGCTCGTCGACGTGTCTTGCCCGTCTTGTCAAACCCATGACTATCCGAGTCTCGTTTCGAATCGACAACAGACAGCGATCCTATGTGGGCGCGATGTCGTCCAAGTCCGTCGGTCCATCGAGGGTCTGGAACCAATCGCGCATCAACTCGAACGGGCGGACATCGCCGTGAAGCAGACACCGTTCACGTTGGAATGGCGATGGCGGAATCACCGGATGCTCTTGTTCAAAGACGGAAGGGTTCTCGTCCATGGCGTTGACGATGCGCATGTCGCGGTCGCGATGGTCGATGAATGTCTTGGTACGTAATTCATCGCATCATAGAGCTTGTTTCTCCCTAAAAAAATACAAAATGATACAACAATTTCTGCGACACGTCACCAACGTGAAGTCGGAACGGGTTACTTCGATGAAGTCTCGCTCGTCATCTCAGGTGGGCAATCATCAACGACTGCACTGGCTGGGTCGACAGAAGCAGAGCAGTTCACAAATTGATCATATTTTGGAGACGCCAACTTGTTGGTGTCTCTTTCTTTATGTGAAAGTATGTGAGATAGATTGATGAATATGTGATAAAAAGATGAACCAAAGTTCATTTTCACTTCTCCAATTCGACGAATAGTTGTCACAAATAGTAAGAATAAACCGTTTCCATTCCTTGTATACTCAATCTGTTCACAAGTTGGACACAATGATAAAGGGGGAAGCATCATGCAAGGGGAACGATTGAATAAACGCAACGCTTGGTATCAAGCGGTATGGCGTTGGCACTTTTATGCAGGTCTCATATTTGCACCAATTTTTATTATCCTGGCTGTGACAGGAAGCATTTATTTATTTGAACCGCAAATAACGAAGATGCAATACAAAGACATGATGACGGCAACTTTCACGGAAGAACAGCCGATTGAAGTCCAAAAAGAATCATTCATGACGGAATATCCGGATGCGATGATCACATCGATTCGTTTGCCGGATGAAGGCGAATCGACTCGAATCGGTTGGATGAACAAAGACGAGATGATGTATACATATATTCATCCGGAAACTACAGAAGTTTTAGGAACGCGGTCTGCTGAAGGTAGCATGGATTTATTAGTTGTGATTCATGGCACACTATTAGGTGGTCAAATCGGGAACTGGGTCGTCGAACTCGCGGCGTCCTGGGCAATCATTCTTCTTATTACGGGGACATTCTTGTTTTGGCCGCGTGGTAAGAATCCGCTTCGGATGCTTATGCCGAAGCTTGGGAAAGGACGACAGTGGTGGAAGCAGATGCACGGTAGCGTCGCTTTGTGGTCATCGCTAGGCCTCGTGCTCATTATCAGTTCAGGGTTGGCTTGGTCATCCGTTTCGGGTGCGATGTTGCAGTGGGTTTCCTCGTCGACAAACACGGGAGCACCGATGTATGCCTATGCGTTTGGCGCCAAGCCGGAATCGACCGTGACGACAAAAGAGGTGGCAGAAGACGTACCTTGGGCGACCCAAGCAGATCTCGTTCCAACGTCTTCTCCAAGTACGCTGTTGCCGATTGATTTAAATCAGGTGGTGAACAAGTCCACGACTGATCGACCGTACACAATCTCGCTTCCGGAAGGCGAAACAGGCGTCTATACTGTCACATCGGCAGCAGGTCATCCATTTAAAGAATCGACGGTGAACTTAGATCAATATAGTGGTGAAACACTCAGCTCTGTGACATACGCAGATTACGGGATTCTCGGAAAACTGATTACGGTTGGAATCGCGTTCCATGAAGGTCGCCTGTTCGGTTTACTCAATCAATTGGTCGGTGTCGCGCTTTGTCTAGGTCTCATTTTCGTGGTCATCAGCTCGTTCATGATGTGGCGCAAACGAAAAGTCGGATCCATTGAACAGATGAAGCGGTTTGAGGACGAACGCATTAAACGAATCGTCGGTATCTTGATTTTACTTCTAGGTGTGACATTACCGCTCGCAGGAATCAGTATTCTTGTCGTTCTCCTATTTGATTGGTTGATTGGTCGCCGGAAGTTGAAAGCGGAGGTGGCAGCATGAAACGATTTAAAGCAGTCATTCCTGTCATCCTAGCGACAATTTGGTTAAGCGCGTGTCAACTTCAACCAGTAGAACGCACCATTGATCCGATCGGGATTCAACTGATCGTACCTGAACGTATAGAAGTTGGCTCGACGACGCTTGCGATGAAAGTATCGAATGATGAACGTGTGACGGAAAGCCATATTCAAGTCACGCCTTACGATTCGGAAGAGACCCGGACGTATGAAGTGACAGAAAAGGATGGCTATCTCGTGACGAGCGTGAAACTCGATCAGGGAATCTACCAAGTGAACGGCATGGTCCATGAAGGGCAGAAGGTCTATACGCCGTCCGCATGGATGATTGTCGGTGATGTACCGCAAGACCAAATCGACCAATTGCAGCAACCAATCGTTCACTCACACGACCATGGTGGTGAACATCAGCATTAAAAAAGTAACCGTTGCGTATGCAGCGGTTACTTTCGTTTAAGACGTATCCCGATCTCTCCAATGAGAACGGCAAGGCCCATGAATCCGGCACCGAGAATGGCCATTTGATTCTGGTTGGCGACCCCGATTCCGTTCTCGAATTGATAAATCTCACGTGTTAAGAATTGGATCGGCTCACCGGATGTGAGTGCTTGTTCATAACCGAGCCAAATCAAAATCGAGAATGTGGCAATTGAAACCAAAAGTCCGATGAATGCGGTAGTACTGACACGGATTACGGTTCGAGTCATAGCAATTCCTCTTTTCCTGTTTGTATACGATACGTCACAGAAATAGGAAAAGATTCACAGTGCACTCATTTTGGAATGGTCAACACTTGTCCGACGTAGATGGAGTTGACGTTTGTGATGTTATTGGCCGCTGCGATCTTCGCGACAGTCGTGTTGTACATCGTTGCAATCTTGTAGAGTGTGTCGCCCGATTTCACCGTATATTTCACGGTCGTCGTAGGAGGTGTGACGGTCGTGGTTGGAATGATGAGTACTTGTCC
This sequence comes from Exiguobacterium sp. S3, assembly GCF_018617295.1. Lineage (GTDB taxonomy): Bacteria > Bacillota > Bacilli > Exiguobacteriales > Exiguobacteriaceae > Exiguobacterium > Exiguobacterium profundum. The sequence goes on along the minus strand of NZ_JACSJW010000004.1, from coordinate 133,727 downwards.
GACGTAAATGGAGTTGACGTTTGTGATGTTATTGGCGGCTGCGATCTTCGCGACGGTCGTGTTGTACATCGTCGCAATCTTGTAGAGTGTGTCGCCCGATTTCACAGTGTATTTCACAGTCGTCGAAGGGGGTGGTGTGACGGTCGTCCCTGGGATGATGAGCACTTGTCCGACATAGATTAAGCTGTAGTTCGTGATGTTGTTGGCAGCCGCAAGCGCCGACACGGTGACACCGTATGTCCGTGCGATACTGTACAACGTATCACCTGACTTCACGGTATACGTTTTGTTCGTCGATGTGTTTTGATAGGCCAGTAATTGCGAGACCGTGACAAATTTGTACCCTTTTGCTTTGAGTTGTGAAATCATCGTTGGGAGTGCGAGCGGTGTACCCGGGGCCCCGGCTCCGGTATGCATCAAGACGATTGAACCCGGTTTGATGTTAGTCTGAACTTTCGTGTTGATTTGGCTCGCGGTCAACCCTTTCCAGTCAATCGTATCAATGTTCCATTGAATCGTGTATCCGTATCCTGCAGCCCCGACACCGCTCAATACGGTACTATTCACTGCACCAAAAGGGGCTCTGAAAATCGGTTTTGTCGTTTTTCCGGTCAACGATTTAATCAAAGCTTCCGTGCGGTCGAGTTCGGATTTCATCTGCGTGGCAGTCAGTTTGGTGAAGTCAGGGTGTGTATACGAGTGATTTCCGAGTTGATGTCCTTTTGCGGCGATATTTTTAATGTACTGTGGATGGTTATTTGCGCCCGAGCCCGTTAAAAAGAAAGTGGCTTTGACATTGTTTTTTGCTAAAATGTCTAAAATCTTGTTCGTGTTCGCCCCGTCTGCCCCGTCATCGAACGTCAATGCGACGACCTTGCTCGTCGTGTTCACGCTCGTGACAAATTTTGAAGCGGCGGCACTGACGGAAATCGATTGTGTGATCACCATCGCCAATAAGATGAACAGTGCCATCGCTCCACGAATGACCTTACGTTTCATCTGAATTCGCCTCCATTCATGATGTAACTCTCTTGATGTTAAGACTTTCCAAATGATTGACCTTGATATATTTTATATACCCCTTTTTAGAAATGATGGACTAAAATTCGGAAATGTACTCAATAAATTTTGATTCAACTATATGTGTGAAATTTGTGAGAATGTATCGTGGTATATATCACAGAATGCTCACACTCTTTTTGGAAAGAGATGGTATCATGAACAATGTGTGAAAGATGTAAGCGATTTATAAGGAGGACTTATGATGAAAAAGATGATGACACGGTTTGGGGTCGTGTTTGGACTCATCGGGTTATTCGTACTCGGTGCGTGTGGTACGGAGAAAGAAGCGGAGAGCGCGGCTGTTCCACAGTCAATGGAACCGGTCGAGGCAGAGTTGACGGTAGAGGCAACGGCTGAAAAAGGAGAGGCGGTACCTTTATCAGTAACAGTCACGCAAGATGGTCACCCTGTAGACGATGCGGATGAAATCAAGTTCGAGGTATGGAAGAATGGTGCGAAGGAAGAAAGTGAGATGATCAAGGCGTCACTCACGAAAGACGGTATCTATGAAGCGGAGACGACGTTCGCGGAAGAAGCGGTCTATACGGTTCAGGTTCACGTGACAGCGCGTTCGATGCACACCATGCCGACGACAAACGTGACGGTTGGACATCCAGAAACGGCTGCTGAAGCAGAAGAAGAGAGTGAGCATCATCACCACGCTGGAGCGGATATCACGCTTGACCCGAAAGAGGCGACAGCAGGGGAAGAACAACCATTCATGGTACACGTCATGATTGAAGACGAGATGCTCGCAGGGGCGGAAGTACAACTCGAAATCTTCCAAGACGGGGCAGAGAAGCATGAGTGGGTGAAGTTAGAGGAAGCAGATACTGGGATGTATAAAGGTGCACACACCTTTGCTGAATCAGGCGCATACAACGTTCAAGTCCATGTCACGAAAGGTCATGATATTCATGAGCACGTCATGGAGACGGTAAACGTTAAATAAAAAATCGGCTCACGTTGAGCCGATTTTTTATTATGCATTTTGGTAAAGGGATTCAACTTGTTGTTGAAGCGCTTCGTTCTCCAAGTACTCATCGTATGTTGCTTCTTTGTCCACGATGCCATTCGGAGTCACTTCGATGATGCGTGTCGCGATCGTCGAGATGAGCTGATGGTCATGTGAGCTGAAGAGAAGCACGCCTTTGAACGACTCGAGACCGTTGTTGAGTGCTGTGATCGATTCGAGATCCAAGTGGTTCGTCGGATCGTCAAGGACGAGTACGTTCGAGTTCGAGAGCATCATCTTCGAGAGCATGCAGCGTACTTTTTCTCCTCCTGAGAGGACAGATGCCTTCTTCATGACTTCTTCACCTGAGAAGAGCATGCGGCCAAGGAATCCACGAAGGAACGTGTCTGACTCATCGGCAGGTGAGAACTGGCGCAACCAGTCGAGGATGCTCTTTTCTGAGCCCTCGAAGTACTCCGAATTGTCTTTCGGGAAGTATGACTGAGTTGTCGTGACGCCCCATTTGACTGACCCTGTGTCTGGCTCCATCTCACCCATGAGAATTTTGAAGAGTGTCGTGATGGCAACGTCCGAACGACCGACGAATGCGACTTTGTCCGTCTTGTTGAGTGAGAACGTGACGTTGTCGAGTACTTTTACACCATCGATTGTCTTCGATACGTTATCGACATAGAGAACATCGTTTCCGATCTCGCGCTCCATCGTGAATCCGACGAACGGATAACGACGTGACGACGGACGGATGTCATCAAGTGTGATCTTATCGAGCAACTTCTTACGAGACGTCGCTTGACGTGCTTTCGATGCGTTCGAGCTGAAACGTGCGATGAAGTTTTGAAGCTCTTTGATTTTCTCTTCTTTCTTCTTGTTCTGGTCTGCCGCCATACGTGTAGCGAGTTGGCTAGACTCATACCAGAAGTCGTAGTTCCCGACATACAATTGGATTTTTCCAAAGTCGAGGTCGGCCATGTGCGTACAGACTTTGTTCAAGAAGTGACGGTCGTGGGAAACGACGATGACTGTGTTTTCAAAGTTGATCAAGAATTCTTCTAACCATTGAATCGCTTTTAGGTCAAGTCCGTTGGTCGGCTCGTCTAAGAGGAGGATATCTGGCTTACCGAAGAGCGCTTGGGCAAGAAGGACTTTGACTTTCTCCCCACCTGTGAGTTCGCTCATTTGTTTCTGGTGGAGCGCTTCAGAGATACCAAGACCTTGGAGGACCATCGAGGCTTCCGACTCTGCTTCCCAACCGTTCAACTCAGCGAATTCTCCTTCGAGTTCAGCTGCGCGCATCCCGTCTTCATCTGAGAAGTCTTCTTTCATGTAGATGGCGTCTTTTTCTTTCATTACTTTGTAGAGACGCTCGTGACCCATGATGACGGTCTCGAGAACTGCACTGTCCTCATACGCGTAGTGGTCCTGTTTGAGGACGGCGAGACGTTCGCCCGGTGTGATGCTGACATCACCCGTCGTCGTATCTTGTTCACCTGATAAAATCTTTAAGAATGTCGATTTTCCGGCACCGTTCGCACCGATCAATCCGTAACAGTTGCCTGGCGTGAACTTGATGTTCACCTCTTCAAACAACTTGCGACCGCCAAATTGTAGGCTGACGTTATTTACTGTAATCATGTATGGTATCCCTCGTTTTTCTGATTAGTTTACGACGTGTATTGTATCACGTTTTTGAAAAACGCGCAGTCGCGTAAAGAGTGGAAGTGAAAAATGACTCTATTCGGTAATTCCCAACATATCATATGTTTAGTAAAAACATAACGTCTCACTTAATACATTTGGTTACTTGAAGTGAGACGTTGTGTCAAAGCAACGAAGTAAACGAATTCCTTCAGGGGAAATAGTGCAGTTCAGTTGCCATATTTCTAATCCGGAAGGTATCGCATCGTTAATCAATTGACGAATTAGATGGTCTTGTTTTCGGTTGGGATTACCGGTATAAATTGGTGCGTCATATAAAAAAACATATAAGAGGACTGCTCTTCCGGTTTGGGGTAGAGTGGAAATCAGAGCGTAGAGATGACGAATCAAACGTTCTGTTTCGATGGGTCGTTTCAATCGTCTACGTTTAAAGTGTGGGAGAGGAATAGTGAGTAGTTCGCTGAGCGGAGCCTTCACTTCCATGAAGATTCCATCAATCTGAAAATCGATTCGTGCACCGTCAGTTACTATTTCACGTTTGATTCCCCTCGGGGTTGAGAAAGCATCAAGCTGGTTCTCGAGTAAGAAAGCTTCAACATAGTCGTTGACACGACCTTGATTGATTCCAATCCATTGTTCACCATCGACTGAAATGGCTTCGACTGTAAAGCGAGTTTTACGATTCGAGTCATAGGTTTCTGAGACTAGGCAGGGGGTGTTTTCAAATATAATATCTCCAATCCTTCCTGTTACTGGACAATGGCAAGGCGCGAGCAAATCATCAACGAGTACGTCCATGACAAAGCGATTACGTCTGTTTACAATTATCGCTTTTTTCAAAGGTTCTTCAAATAAAATCATTGCTACTTTTACGTGAAATGACGGTATTCAACTCAAATGCTACATTTCCTGCGAGTGCGCGTGAAATCATACATTGATCTTTCGCTTTTTTCGCGATGCGCTCGACAAGCGTGATGTCTCGGTCGGTCATCTCTGTAGGTACATGAATCGTTGTCGCATAGCGAATTGTCTCGTAAGTGAAGATGCCGTTTGTCACATCGACGATGCCCTCTGCATCAATCGTGATACCACGATGAGTCAAATCACTTCGCCCGAGTACGGCTGCGAGTGTGATGATATAACACGTTGCCGCTGCCCCGAGTAACATCTCATCCGGATTCGTGCCGACTCCGGGACCGTCCATTTCGGGTGGAATCGAAATCTGTGTCTTTAATCGCTCGGCCTCGAGGGTGCCGACGTCGTTTCGTCCGCCATCCCAGCCGAGGTTCATGCTAAATGTATGCTTCATCAAAAATCGCCTCCAATGTCTCTAGTGTAAAAGAGAACGATTGGAGGCGCATGTGTTATGCTTGTGCGCGCTTCGCGAATGTGCGAAGTGTTTCGATGATAACCGTTGTTGCTTTTTCCATGTTGTTCACAGAGATGTATTCAAACTTCCCGTGATAGTTTTCGCCACCTGTGAAGATGTTCGGCGTCGGAAGGCCCATGTAAGAAAGTTGCGATCCGTCTGTCCCACCACGAATCGGTTCAATCTTCGGTTCGATGCCAAGGCCGCGCATGACGTCAGCGACGGTATCGACGATGTGTTTCACTGGTTCGATTTTCTCGGCCATGTTGTAATACTGATCTTCCATCTGGAGTTCAATCCGTTCTTCCCCGTATTTTTGTTTCCATTCGAGGACAAGTTTCTCCATCAACGCTTTACGTGCTTCGAACTTTTGTTTGTCGTGATCGCGGATGATGTATTGAAGCGTCGTCTTCTCGACGTCCCCATTGAAGCCGTTCAAGTGGAAGAACCCTTCGTAGTTGCTCGTACGTTCCGGTGCCTCATCAGCAGGCAAACGGTTTTGGAACGCCATCGCAAGCTTCATCGAGTTGACCATCTTGTTCTTGGCGCTACCTGGGTGCACGTTCGTCCCGTGGAAGGTGACGGTCGCACCGGCTGCGTTGAAACTCTCATACTGCAACTCTCCAAGTGGACCGCCGTCCATCGTGTAAGCGAAGTCCGCATTGAATCGGGCGACATCGAATTTATGTGGTCCACGTCCGATTTCTTCATCCGGTGTGAAGGCGATGCGGACCGGCCCGTGTGGAATCTCAGGATGAGCCAATAAGTGTTCGATCGCTGTGACGATTTCAGCGATTCCTGCTTTATCATCCGCGCCGAGGAGTGTCGTCCCGTCCGTTGTCATGAGCGTATGCCCGACATACCCGTCCAGTTCCGGGAAGTCTTTTGGTGATAAAACGACATTCAATGACTCGTTCAAGACGATGTCGCCACCTTCATAATGCTCGACGAGTTGAGGGGACACGTTCGTTCCTGTGAAGTCGGTCGCCGTATCGACGTGGGCAAGGAAGCCGATTGTCGGGACGTCATAATCGACGTTACTCGGAAGTGTGGCGAAGAGATACCCGTATTCGTCCGTCTCGACATCTGTCAGTCCGAGATCTTTCAATTCTTTCTCCAAATGGCGAATCAAATCCCATTGTTTGGCCGTCGATGGTGTTGTCGTACTTGTGAAATCTGACTGTGTATCAATCTTCGCGTACGTCATTAAGCGTTCAATTAATTTTGCTTGCATGGATTGCCCTCCTCTAATAAGTTTCATCTTCATTAGTTTATCACGCGCAATCGAAGTCGAAACAAAAAAGTCGCGCCCATCGATGGACGCGACCTGTTCAAAAGAGAAACGGATATAGAATCGGCAAGATAAACGAGGTGAAGATTGCGGTCAATCCCATTGCGGCACCACCTGTTGCACCGGACAACGGATGTTCCGTTGCCGCCTGAGCGGTCCCAATCCCGTGACTGATTGTGCCGAGTGTGAGTCCACGCGTGAACGGGTCGTCCATACGAATCCACGTCAATAAGACCGGTCCGAGCATCGCCCCTAAAATACCGCAGGCAACGGCGATCGAGGCCGCAAGTGTTGCATCCCCCTCTAGTTGTCGAGCCAATTCAAGGGCAATCGGGGACGTCGCCGATTTGACCGATAGTGCAATCAATACGTTTTCGGTGAAAGAAAATAACTTGCCGAAAAGTACAGCCACAAAAATCGTAGAGAGTGACCCAAGTACGATGGCACTCAGGGCCCGTTTTGCCCGAGCGAGTAACACGGGTAAGTTGCGATAGAGCGGTAACCCGAGGGCGACCGTCGCTGGTCCGAGTAAGATGGTGATGATATCGGTAGCCGGTTTATACGCATCATAGGACTGTCCTGTCACGAGTAACAGAAGAATCAAAATCGCTGTACTTAAGAAGACGACATTGGTGAACGGAGATGCCCACTTCATGGAAAGTCGACGACTGAGCGAATACACGAGAATCGTCAATCCAATCCAAACGTATGTCATGATATCTCACCGTCTTTCCCGGAAACGAGCGCCGTCACAATCATCCCGACCGCCATGCTGGCGAGTAACGTGATGAGGAGCGGGATGCCGGCAGCTTTTAACAACGTTCCGTATGCCATAAGGCCGACGGCGATCGGGATGAAGAAGAAGGCGAGGTGCTTCGTTAAATATCCGGCACTGTCCTCAATCCATTCCACGCGAATGACTTTTGTCAACAAGAGGATGAGCAAGAGCACCATGCCGATGACGCTGCCTGGTACTTTCCACGAGAACGTCTCAACGATCCAGTTTCCGAGCGTGCTCAACCCAAACAAGAGTGAGAGCCCGATAATCCATTTTAATAATTTCATATACATGACTTCCTTTCACGTCATTCAAAACGTATGAATCTTCTCAAATTCAACGAGAGAGGTCAAGAATAGGGTATGACAAAAAAGATAAGGGGTACATACGTTCGGGATGCTATACTACATCTATCATAAACAAGCGGGGTGTCGAGATGGAACTAAAAACGATTGAGCAATTTATTCAAGAGCATGGATTACAAAACAGGGAAGACATTTTACATGCGTTCACAAAGCGGGTCAATTTGACGCTTGTACCACGAACCACACAAGAAGAAGTTCAAATCGGCCATTCGAAATTCGGTGGGCATCCTGATTTGTCACATGCTGACTTGCACCCTGGGGAGAATATGACGTTTTTAGCCCAGTTTCGATTAAATGATTTAGCTGAGTTTGAATCCGTGGATGCACTCCCAAAAGAAGGTTTGCTGTCTTTCTTCTATGACTTGGAAGAACAACCTTGGGGAGATGAGGACGAGCGTCATCTTTGGCGTGTTCTGTTTACTGAAGAATCGAAACTTGAGCGAGTGCGGGTTGGAGAAGCATTGAATGAGCGTGCTGTTTCCTTTAAAGAAAGCTATGCAGAGAATGAATACAGTTTATATGAGCTGCTCGACGAAGAGATGTACGATCGGTTACTCGAACGATTCGAACAAGAAGAACTTCATGCAATCGGTGGACATCCGAGTGAAGTACAAGGTGATGTTTTTGAAGAGATACAAGAAACATATGGAGAACGATTCGATCATCCTTTCCTATTGTTTCAAATGGACACGTCTGAAGAGTTAGACGTCATGTTCGGGGATGCGGGTATTCTCTATTTTCTCATTCCGGAAGATGCTCTCCGTGCCAAACGGTTTGGAGAAACCGAAATCATTATGCAGTGTTATTGAACGCAAAAAAGGGAGCCGACTCGAATGAGTCGACTCTCTTTTGATTACGCTTGTTTTTTCTTACGGAATCGTGCGAAGAACTCATAGACGATTGGTACGATGAGCAACGTGAGAAGTGTCGAACTTGTGAGTCCGCCAATCACGGTGACCCCGAGACCTTTCGAGATGAGTGCGCCACCCTCGAGACCGAGTGCGAGTGGTGCGAGTGCACCGATTGTCGCGAGTGCGGTCATCAAGATTGGGCGAAGGCGTGTGCCCGCTGCCTCAAGTAACGCTTCACGTGTTGATAAACCAGCTTCTTCTTTATGAATGACGCGGTCAATCAAAACGATGGCGTTCGTGACGACAATCCCGATCAACATGAGTGCCCCGATCAAGGCAGAAACCGAAATCGTTTCACCCGTGATGAGAAGGGCGACGAGTCCCCCGATAATCGCATACGGAAGTGAGAACAACACGACGAATGGCGTGAGTGCCCCACCGAATGTGATGACGAGAACCAAGTATACGATGGCAATCGCGGCGAGCATCGCAAGACCGAGCTGTGTGAACGATTCTTGAATCTGTTCCGTTACACCGCCGACATCATACGATACGCCAGACGGAAGCTCAATCTCTGAAACGCGTTCTTCAATCGCAGCAGACGCTTCTGTCGCTTTATCTGTGCTGAGTTCAACGCTTACTTGTGCGAGCAGTTTTCCGTCGCGCTCGACGAGTGTGTCCGGTGTTGTGCCTTCTTCGATCTCAATGAAGTCTGAAATCGGGCGTGGACCGAACGGTGTCGTGATTTCTTGTGCTTGCAGGTCATCGACACTGTCATACGTCACTTGCTCGTTCGGGATGACGACGTCTAACTGTTTGTCATCCACTGTGACACTTGTAAGTGGACTTTCTGGTGTCTGGAACTGACTGATGACTTGCGCGATTTGACCTGCCGACACACCGGCTTCTGCAGCGGCCTGTTGGTCGACGTTGAACGTGTATTGTACATAGGACTCACGTAAGTCAGATGTCGCTTGACGGACATAATCCGTTTCCTCTTCAATCGTTTCGATGAAAGTCGGCACGATGGCTTCTAGATCTTCAAGCGAGTTGGCATAGACGTTGTATGTGACACCGCTCGTTGCGCCGCCACCTGAGAAGTCTTGTTCTTTCCATTCCCCGTTCGAAGCGAGTTCGTTCAATTTCTCGATATCAGCTAACTTCACATCCGCGAAGTCTTCCGTATCTGGATCATATTGAACGATGAAGATTCCTTGTTTGTTGTTTCCGGGGTTCAGCGGGTTCTCTCCACCGACCGTGAACTGAACATCCGTTGCGTTCGGTTGTTCTTCCATGAAGTATTCTTCTGCCACTTCTGCTGCGGCAATCGAATCTTCAAGTGTTTGACCAGGTTCTGGGTCGAACGTGACGAACAACGTCTTCTCCGAATCCTGATTCAAGAAGTTGACCCCAATCGCTGGGACAAGGGCAAAGCTACCAATCAATAGGGCAGTCGCGAGACCGAACACGACGAGTTTATGGTTCAGTGACCAGTTCAAGACGCCACGATACCATTCCGCGAGCTTGCCTGGACCTTCTTCTGGCTTCAACTTGTCGCGGTTTTTAAAGAACGAGTCGGCCATCATTGGTACGACCGTGATCGCGACGAGTAACGAAGCGAGTAATGCGAAGACGACAGTCAATGCGAACGGCAAGAACAGTTCACCGACAAAACCAGTGACAAATCCAAGGGGCAAGAATACTGCAATCGTGACGATGGTCGACGAGGCGATCGGGATGAATACTTCTTTTGTTGCCGCGATAATCAACTCTTTACCGCGAAGTGGTTCGTTCGAACGCGTGAGTCGACGGTAAATGTTCTCGATGACGACGATAGAGTCATCGACGACGCGCCCAATCGCAACGGTCATCGCACCGAGCGTCATGATGTTCAACGTGATATCCAACTGCTTCAAGACGATGAGTGCCATGAGAAGCGACAACGGGATCGAGATGACGGCGATGATCGTCGATCGGAAGTTACGTAAGAACACTAAGATGATGAGGATAGCGAACAACCCACCAAGTAATGCTTTAGACAACATGGTTTCGACCGACTCTTCAATCGGTTGTCCTTGGTCGAGTGTGATCGATACATTCGCCGTATCGTTTTCAGCTTCGAAGTCATTCAATACTTCTTTGACGGCGTTGACGACATCGACCGTGTTCGCATCTTGTGTCTTCGTCACTTGTACGCCAATTGAACGTTCACCGTTCGAGCGAGAAATCGATTCTTCGATTCCTTTGTCCTCGATTGTCGCAAGTTCACTCAACGCGACAGTCGGAACCGTCGTCGGAACGTTCGGTGGTAATGCCGATGGTGTTTCCGTCGGGACCTCTGTTGGCACGTCTGGCGTTTGACCAGGTGGCAATTCAGTCGGGGCAGACGGTGTCGTCGGCGTTGATTGTGCTGGTGAGTAAGGGATTTGAAGATCGCGGAACGCTTCGAGTGTCTCCGACTTGCCGTCGATGACGACCGCTTGCTCCGTATCCCCTAATTCATATAACCCGAGCGCGATCCGAGCGTCATTTGCTTGAATCAATTGTTTGACCGTGTCTTCTGTCAAATTGTATTCTGCGAGCGCATCTTGGTCGAATTGAAGCTCGACGCGGCGAATCTCTTGCCCGGCAATTTGGACGGTTTGCGCACCTTCCACTCCTTCAAGAGCAGGCTGTACTTCTTCTTCGACGAGTTTTGTCAATTCGGCCAAATCCAGGCTTTCATCCGAGATGGCAGCCCCGATTACCGGGAAAGCGTCGAAACTGAGACGCGACACTTGAGGGTCTTGTGCCGACTCCGGCAATTCGACGTTGCTTAACGCATCTTTGACTTGTTGCTCCGCTTCATCCATATCGGTACTGAAATCATAATCGATTTGGATGTTCGAAGCGTTTTGGAATGACGAAGAGCGAACTTGTTCCACACCATTTAAATTCTGAAGGCGATCTTCTAACACGGTGCTGACTTCTTCGAGCACTTGCTCAGGGGATGCACCTGGATAAATGGTTGTGACCGAGACGGTCGGAGTCGTAATGTCCGGTAACGTCTCGAGCTTCATCGTCAGACCGGCGAAAAGACCGGCGGCCGTCAAGATGATCGTCATCAACCAAACCGCAAACTTGTTGTTGACGGAGAAGGACGTGATTTTCTGCATGGGTTTTTAATCTCCTCTATTATTATGTTGTTTTATGACTCACGATCGATGTCGTGGGCTCGTTCAATCAAGCGTGCGATAATCGCTTGTTTGAGTTCGGCAGGGGGAACACCGACACCGAAGTGTTCGGACATCATCATACCTTCGAGTGCATAACGAATGATCATCGTTTCCACCGGATCAGCCGTTTGTTGGAACTGTACGAAGAACGTATCCAAATCATGTTTCCAACGATTGGCGTACTCTTGGTCGACTTCGAACAACGTGAGAAATGCAATCATCTTCTCGACGTCGATTTGGATGGCAGCACGCTCAGGATGCAACTTCGTTTCATCAAATAGACGAACGAATGCCTCGACAGGTCCATGGCCTTCATCTTGCAATGAAGCATATAACTCGTTTTGTTCTTGTTGTAATCGTTCGACCATCGCCGTCATCAACGCTTCTTTTGAAGGATAATGATAAAGAAGTCCCCCTTTAGATACACCCGCAGTCTTGGCGACTTCATCTAAGGTAAGTTGATGCACGCCGTGGTTCATGATGATGTCGGTTGCCGCATCCAACAGCTTTTGCTTTGTAACGTTCGATCGGTTTGACATATCTCCACCTCTTTCTGTACCGACCAGACGGTTTGTTTGATTTTACTATATCGTCCCCATTCTTTTGAAGTCAAGAAATGATGTCCTCAAAACTGTCACGAATTGCACATGTAATATGATAGCGATTGCAGAAAAGTCTTGACGTGAGAATGATTATCAGTGATGATAGGTACTGAGAGTAATTATCATTACCAGAGAGAAATAACCGAACGTGGGGGAATGACAGATGAACAAAAAATATGCAGCTTTAGGAATTTCAGCAGCGTTAACGACATCGCTCCTTGCCGCTTGTGCAAGCACAGATGAGACAACTTCAAATGAAGGCTCAGACGATTCGAACGTCGTCAATGTTTACTCGAGTCGCCACTACGATGTCGATCAACAATTATATAAACAGTTTGAAGAAGAAACAGGCATCAAGGTCAACGTAGTGGAAGGGAAGAGCGACGAACTTCTCGAGCGTTTGAACACAGAAGGGGAGAGCACAGAGGCTGACCTCTTCATCACTGCAGATGCTGGAAACTTGTATCAGGCGAAAGAAGCGGGACATCTTCAAGCGGTCGATAGCGATGAGCTTGAGTCAAACATTCCTGCAAAATATCGTGACACAGACAACGAGTGGTTCGGTTTGACGAAACGTGCGCGTGTCATCGTGTACTCAAAAGATCGCGTGAAACCAGAAGATTTGTCGACGTACGAAGCGTTGACGGAAGAACAGTGGAACGGCAAAGTGCTCGTGCGTCCATCGGAAAACATGTACAACATCTCACTCCTCGCATCGTTCATCGAAGTGAACGGTGTCGATGAAGCGAAAGAGTGGGCGAAGGGCTTAGTGAACAACATGGCACGCGACCCACAAGGGAACGACCGTGACCAAGCGAAAGCAGTCGTCGCTGGCGAAGGGGACGTGGCCATCATGAACACGTACTACATGGGGCTCATGTTGAATTCTGAAGACGAGGAAGAGAAGAAAGTCGCTGAACAACTCGGTGTCTTCTTCCCGAACCAAGATACAACAGGCACACACGTGAACATTTCGGGTATCGCGATGACGAAAGCATCGAAAAATACAGAAAACGCTCAAAAATTGATGGAGTTCATGTCAGAACCGTCAGCTCAAGAGAAGTTTGCGAGTGTGAACTATGAATATCCAGTCAACGAGTCGGTTGAACCGAATGAGCTTCTCCAGTCATGGGGTGAGTTCAAAGAGCAGGATATCAATCTCTCTGTACTCGGTGAAAACCAACAAGAGGCAATCCGTATCTTTAACGAAGTAGGTTGGAAGTAAGATGACTTCGGCTTGAACGAGAGTTCAGGCCGGAGATTTTTGCGTTCTTCACACCCTAAGCGCTACACGGGATGCACAGAAACTGATATGATGGGACAGGAATTGATAGTTTACAGAACGGGAGCGGTACGACATGAACTGGTACGCAGTAAAACGACAACTGAATGGATGGGCGATCCTCAGCTTTCTCGCGATTTTATTGATTGTCTTGCCGGGAATTGTCGTGCTCGTCGAATTGTTCGCCCCGGTCAATGACAATTGGCAACACATTCAAGAGTACCTGTTGCCCCGTTACGTGCGAAACACGCTGTTCATTATGGTGGCTACAGGAGTCTTGACGACCGTGATCGGAACGAGCCTCGCTTGGTTCGTGACCGTCTATGATTTCCCGTTCCGTCGTTTCTTTAAATGGGCACTCATCCTGCCGCTCGCGATTCCGCCTTATATCGGGGCGTATACGTATCACGGCATCTTGAACTATACGGGTGTGATCCAGACGACGTTACGAAACGAATTTGGTATCACCGTCGATCAGTCGTACTTCAACATCATGTCGATTCAAGGAACGGTATTTATCTTTACCTTGTTCCTCTATCCATACATTTATACGATCACACGAGCGTTCCTGCATAATCAATCGTCCTCGATGATTGAGAACGCGCGAATTCTCGGTCGTGGCTCGTGGGACATTTTCTTCACGGTCGTCATACCGATTTCCCGAGTCGCCATCATCGGTGGTGTCAGTCTCGTGTTGATGGAAGTGCTCAACGACTATGGCGTCGTGAAATATTTCGGGATTCAGACGTTTAGTACCGCCATCTTCAGCACGTGGTTCGGGATGAAGGATACATCGTCGGCGCTGAAGCTTGCGGGCACTCTCATGATTCTCGTCATCGCCATTTTGACGATGGAACGGCTCGTGCGAGGACGGAAGCAGTTCAGTTACGCTTCGACGAAAGTGAAACCGCTCAAACCGAGACCGCTGCAAGGCTGGCATCGCTATGCGGTATTCGCATATGTTTCGCTCGTCTTTGCGATTGCATTCGTCATCCCGTTCACTCAGTTGGCGGCATGGACGTTTCTGACGTTCGATACGGTCTTCACGGAAGAATTTTGGCAACTTGTTTGGAATACGGTTCGGGTCGCCTTTACCGCGACCGTGATTATCCTACTGTTCGCACTCATCATCGCGAACTATACACGACTCTTCCCGTCGAACATGACACGCGTCATTTCGAAAGTGACGACACTCGGATATTCGATTCCGGGAGCAGCCATCGCGATTGCGGTCATCACGCTCTTCTTGTGGCTCGATGACAAAGTGCTCGAAACGGCACGGGCGCTCGACTTGAGTCAGACGTTCGTGTTCCGCACGACGCTCATCATGCTCATCTTTGCCTACGTCATCCGCTTCCTCGCCATCGGCTACAACTCGATCGAGAGCGGGTTTGAGAAAGTAGGGAAGTCGTTTACCGAAGCATCCCGTATGCTGGGGTGGAATACGGTCCAAACGTTCTTTCGCGTCGATATCCCGATGATCAAAGGCGCCATCATGAGCGCGTTTATCCTCGTCTTTATTGATATTATGAAAGAGTTGCCGTTGACGCTCTTTTTACAACCATTTAACTTTTCGACGCTTGCGACACAGGCGTTCAAATACGTGAGTGATGAGAAGATTCACGAAGCGGCACTCGCTTCCATCGTCATCGTCCTCATGAGTGGACTGTTGATATTCGTTTCCCACAAGGTGCTTGATAAGGAGGCCGACTAATGTTTGTTCAAATCAATGATTTACATTTTAGCTATAAAGGTGCACATGAAGAGACAATCAAAGGGTTCTCGATTTCAATCACGAAAGGTGAAATCGTCTCGCTTCTTGGGGACAGCGGATCGGGGAAGAGTACGATTCTCCGTTTGATCGCAGGACTCGAGATGCCGAACCAGGGCGTCGTCGTCGTGAATGACTGTGTCTGTTGCGACGATTGTCAGTTCATGCCGCCAGAAGATCGTGGCGTGGGGATGGTCTTCCAAGACTATGCACTCTTCCCGCACATGACCGTTGAAAAGAACATTCGATTCGGTCTTCATAAACTGAACCGCAAGGAGCGGAATGCGCGTGTCGAAGAGATGCTCGCGCTCGTCAACTTGACGGAGTTCCGTCACCGTTATCCGTACGAACTCAGTGGGGGACAACAACAGCGTGTCGCGCTCGCGCGTGCGCTCGCACCGAAGCCGGCGCTCTTGATTCTAGACGAGCCGTTCAGTAATTTGGATACGTCACTTCAACACAGGATTCGCGACGATTTGCGTCGTCTCTTGAAGCAGACAGGTACGACAACGATTTTCGTAACGCACGATGAGGAAGATGCCGAGGCACTTGCCGACCGGATTGTCTACCTTGGAGAAGGCAAAATTAAAAAGCAGATCATGACGGAGAACAACAAGACGTTCAACCCGCAAATTCCTTGCTTCGTATAAACAACAAAAGACCCCTTACTCATTTCTAAAGCGAGTAAGGGGTCTTTTTGTCATTTTGTCATCTCGGAAGGTTTTGACTCATTTCCAAGTTGGTCAATCGCAGTCACGTAGTAGGATGCATTGTTCTCATTTGTGACCTCGATACTTTTTCGTGCATGGGAAGGGATACTTTCGATATGAGTCGCTTTTCCGTCGATGACTTCGTAGACTCGATATCCAATCACGCTCTCTTGACGAACGGCGTGCCATGTCAATAAGTTACCTTTCAATTCGACTGCCGTCGGTGTCTCGAGATCG
Organism: Exiguobacterium sp. S3; assembly: GCF_018617295.1. GTDB lineage: Bacteria > Bacillota > Bacilli > Exiguobacteriales > Exiguobacteriaceae > Exiguobacterium > Exiguobacterium profundum. The sequence continues at coordinate 117,562 of NZ_JACSJW010000004.1, read as the reverse complement.
ACAGTTTCGTTCAGTTCGGTATCCACCAGCTCTGTATAGACGACGAATCGTTCATCATAGCCCCCGTCCCCGAACGTACCCGAACAGGTAATCAAATTTAAGTTCCGATTTGATGTGGCACCGAAAATCTCTTCAATTGGCGCGGTTTTCGTATCATATCGTTCTGTTTTCGTGACGCGGAACCGAAGGGTGTTACCCGCCTCATCTTGAATCAGAACGTCATCGCCTTTTGTCAGTTGATCGAGTTGATAAAAGATAGCCGGGCCGGTCTTGCTGTCGACGTGACCGGCAATCACAGCATTTCCTTTGCTACCCGGTGTGACACCGGGTTCGAACCACCCGACCTGGTTCTCATCTTCTGGTACACCCATCTGTCCATTATCGAGGACCCCGACTTGTTCGATGGCGGTGTCGACATCGATTTTAGGGATCTGGATTTGAACAGGGGTGACGGCCTTGGCGTTTTCTTCTTCCTCGGCTAAGCGTAGCTTTTTCACCTCTTCCTGTAGAAGTGAGAATTCAGCCGTTAAATCCGGGCTCTCCTCTATTTGTTTTTCTTCTACAGGTGGTGACGACGATTCTTGGGCGCTCGTCCACGTCCAGAAGCTAAAACAAAAGAGAGAGAGCGCCAGAAACAAAAGGCGCTTGTTCATGGGACTCCCTCCTTATTGATTATTGTTCAGATACTTTACGTTTGCGAAGCGTTACGAAGGCGAGTAAGATTCCGCCAAGTACAGCTAATCCAGCGTAGAGAGTGTTCATTGATTGTTCTTGTGCACCACCGAGACCTGTTTCAGGCATCTCTTCAGGCATCATTGTTTCTTCGAACTTGTCAGGCATTTGTGTCACGATCGCGTTACCGAGTGTTTCACCAACACCGAACATGAACGCATATCCTTCACGGAATGACATCCAAGCCGCTTCTGCATCGCCAGCGACATATTGATCGAATGTGTCGAGTACGAGCGCTTCGTGCTGTTTGATTGCTTCTTCACCGGCAGCTTGTGGTAAGTTACCTTCTGTTGCTGCATCGAGGAATGTGCTGAAGTCGACAGCGAATGTGTCGAGGCGCATACGCGCATCTTCGATCATCGCTTCGTCTCCTTCGAGTGTAGCGGCAACGATGTCACCTTGTGCTGTGATGTGATCTGAGTTCCATACTTTCTCGAACTGTGCTGCACCTTCGTCACCATACACGGATGCGATGGCTGCTTTGAAGTCGAGTGTGTTCTGGTCTTCTGCCCATGTCACGTAATCATAGTCCTCTGCTTGGTCGTACCCTTTTTGCATACCGATCGCAGCGAGGGCGAAGTGCTCACCTGCAAGACTGTTCAATGTTGAGCGGAGTTCAACAGCTGGTGTGTCTGCTCCAGTCGTAAATTTGTCAGGCATTTGTGTGACGATTGCACCCGAGAGAGCTTTACTGATGTTGAACATGTGCTTGTAGCCTTCACGGAACGTCATGTAAGCTTCTTCGTAATCTCCTTCGACATAGTTATCGAATACAGAGAGGACTTGGTCTTCATGAAGTTCGAGTGCATCAGCTGCTGCGTCCTTCGGTAAGTTCCCTTCTGTCGCTGCGTCGAGGAATGTTGAGAATTCTTCTACGAACTCATCAACTTCCGCTTCAGCTTCCATGCGTAGTTCCTGGTTGTCTGATTTTGCTGCTTCTACGAAATCAGCTGAGTAGTCGTTGTGACCACGGAAGATTTCTTCAAATTGTGCAGCGCCTTCTTCACCGTAGATGGAAGCGATGGCTGGTGTCATGTCGAGCGCGTTTTGATCGAGAGCTTGATCCGCGACCTCAGCATCTGCTGCCTCGTCGTACCCTTTCATCATCGATGTGACGGCTAATACGTAGTGCTCAGATAAGAGTTGATCGAGTGTGGCGCGAAGGTCACCTGCTGGTGTACTTGCTGTCGGCGTGTGATCCGCTGCCTGTGCGTTGACTGGTACGAGTAGTCCTAAGGCTAGTGCCGGTGCTACGATTTTGTTTAACGTCTTCTTCTTCATTGGTAATCGCTCCTTTTCGTAAGTGAGTGTTGTCGTTATTTACACCCATCTAACGGAGCAGTTCAAAAAATGGATCACTCTTTTTTTATTTTTTTTCATTTTTTTGTTGAAGAGTACGATAAACCCCTGGTGCTACGCCATATTTTCGTTTAAAAATTCTGTGGAAATATGGATAACTTCGAAATCCAGACAGTTCCGCTATCGTTTCTAACGAATGTTTTGTATAGCGCATTTGCTCTTCGGCAAGCTGTAAGCGAATCGATTGTGCATATTCGATGATTGTCATCCCGGTTCCTTCTTTAAAGAGATGAACGGTCCGTGAAACGCTCAGTCCGACGGCGTCGGCGACGTCTGAAACTTTGAAGTCACTCGTGACGTGTGCTTCGATAAAGCGCATCATACGAGAGACGACTGGAGGTCGCGCCTGGGAATGCACATCTTGAATCGAGCGATCGAGCATGAGTAGGAGTGCTTGAACGAGTGTTTCAATTAATGCGGCACTTTGTTCAGACGGTGGACGGCGCACTTCTTCCGTAATGTGTTGCCATAGCGAAAGAAGGCGTGAATCGATGGTGATGGCATACAGTCGCTCCCGTGGAGTCGCATGCCACCATGTATCGATTGAATGTCCGGTACAGAAGATATGATAGTCTCCGCTCGCGGGTGTATCGACATGCATTTCATAGAAGTCACCCGGACGAACAATCAATACGTCACCAGGTCGTGTGATCATCGTTTCCCCATTGACCACAATCCGAGCCGTTCCTGCCGTTTGTAAGCGAATCAGATACGTATCGAGTCGATTAGCAAATGGAAAAGTATAAGTCGTTGTATGGTATGAATAGCCACAAAAGCCGATTTCCATAATAGTCTCCTCTTTTAATAGCAAGATTGTACATATCTTAATCATATCATGGATGGTCATGATTCCTTGGAGGCAGTACGATGAAAGCGTTGAAACGGAAAACGAACTTCAAGGAGGACATAACATGAAACAATGGTGGAAAGAAGCGGTCGTATATCAAATTTATCCACGTAGCTTCAATGACTCAAACGGAGATGGGATTGGCGACATCCAAGGAATCACGGAGAAGATGTCATACTTGGCAGAACTCGGGATCGACGTCATCTGGCTCTCACCGGTATACGATTCACCGAACGACGATAACGGATACGATATTCGTGATTACCGTGCCATCATGGACGAGTTTGGTACGATGGATGACTTTGATGCGATGCTTGAAGAAGCACACCGTCACGGGATTAAAATCATGATGGACCTCGTCGTCAACCATTCTTCTGACGAACACCAATGGTTCATGGAGTCGCGTTCTTCAAAAGACAGCCCATATCGTGACTATTACATTTGGAAAAAAGGGAAGGACGGTCAGTCACCGACGAACTGGGGGGCTTTCTTCGGAGGCAGTGCTTGGCAGTATGATGAGGCAAGCGATGAGTACTACCTCCATCTCTTCAGTAAGAAACAACCGGATTTGAACTGGGAAAGCGAGACGCTTCGTCGTGAAGTGTATGACCTCATGACATATTGGCTCGATAAAGGGGTCGACGGGTTCCGGATGGACGTCATCAATATGATCTCAAAAAATCCAAGCTATCCAGATGGTCAAACGCAAGGAACAGGGTTCGGTGACGGTACACCATTCTTCTTTAACGGACCACGCATCCATGAATTCATGCAGGAGATGAATCGGGAAGTCTTATCGAAATACGACACAATCACGGTAGGGGAGATGCCAGGGGTCAGTGTGGAGGAAGCCAAACTTTATACGGGTGAAGACCGCAACGAACTGAACATGGTCTTTCATTTTGAACATGTGGACGTCGGGAACGGAAGCTTCGGGAAGTGGAATCCGACAGACTGGAAGTTGACTGAGTTAAAGACAATCTTCTCGCGTTGGCAAGAAGGGCTCGAAGAGGAAGGATGGAACAGCCTGTACTGGAGTAACCATGACCAGCCCCGTGCCATCTCACGCTTTGGAAACGATTCGCCTGAATATCGCGTTCGTTCCGGGAAGATGCTCGCGACACTTCTTCATCTATTGAAAGGGACGCCTTACATTTATCAAGGAGAAGAGTTCGGCATGACGAACGTCGCGTTTGAATCAATCGATCAGTACCGAGATATTGAGACGTTGAACGCCTACCGTGACTACACATCCAAAGGGTTGTTAACGCACGACGAGATTTTCCGTGGCATCCATGAGCGAGGACGTGACAATTCACGTACACCGGTACAGTGGTCAGACGAAGCACATGGTGGATTTACGACAGGGACGCCATGGATCGAGGTCAACCCGAACTTTGTTGACATCAATGCGGAAGCGGCAAGGAAAGATCCGAATTCACTCTTCCATTACTACCGTCAGTTGATTGCGCTCCGTAAAGCGAACCCGCTCGTCGTCTACGGAAAGTATGAGCTGTTGTTACCGGAAGATGAGGCGGTCTATGCATTCACACGTTCATTCGAAGGTGAGACATGGCTCGTACTCTGTAACTTCTCCGACGAGACACAACAACGAGAGCTACCATATGACGTGAAAGAACGTGTCATCGGAAACATGGAACCGATAGAAGCGTTCACCCTTCGTCCTTATGAAGCACAAGTGTATAAACTGTGACGAAAAGCTCGCCAGACGGCGAGCTTTTTTAAGTGCATACGTATCTTCTCTCGATGATTCGGGAATAGTGTAAGTAACGTCTGACATGAAAAGAGGGAACGACATGGGTACTTTAATCGCGTACTCTTCCAGATATGGAACGAGTGAAAAAGTGGCGGCTTTACTCGCCGAACGTCTATCGGGTGACGTTCGTGTCCAAAATATCGTAGAAGAGCCGAACATCACGTGGGAGATGGTAGATCACGTCATCGTCGGGAGCTCAATTCGAATGGGCACGATCCAAGACGAGATGAAGGAATGGTTGACGCTTCACGAAGCACACTTGCTTGAGCATCCCCTCGCTTTATATTTGTGTGCCGGGACACCGACAGAGTCGGAACGGATTCGCGAGCTAGAAGAAGCCTATCGTGACACGCTGCGCGAACATGCCTATTTCGTCGAGGTCGTCGGGAGCGGGTACGACTTTGAACGAATGGGCTTTTTAGACAAAGCAATCGTTCGCATGATGGCCAAACAAAAAGAGAGTTCACTTCAACTCGACGATGCCAAACTGAATCAACTCGTGGAAGCCGCTCAAACGTCTGAGCGCACCCGGTCTGAAAATCCTTGAGCGAGTAAATCATGCACATCAATCGGGCTTTTCGTGGAGATGAGTACATCTCCGCTTTTTTTCTGCCCTTCAATCTGATGAAGAGCAAGGTGTTCGAGGTGACGACCGATTTTTAGAGCGATAGGTGCAGATTCTTGGCATCGTAAGGCATCGATAGTCACTTCATCGGTGCGGTTATCTCCCCCAAATAGTTCGAGGTCGGCTCGGGCTGTGGTAAACCCGCGCACGGCGATTCGTTTCAGTTGAACGCGTCTCGATTTGTATTGGATCGCAAGTGCCGGATGTTGTTCGTAATCGTAGGTCGGGTCGCCGATTGCAGTCAAACCATGAATCAAGACGTCCTGATAGGCCGATACAACCAGGCTTCGTGGTGAGGATTTTGTATAGAGTGAACTGTGAACCGGCTCGACGGACACTAAGTTTGTGCCTGATAGGAAGCGGGCTGTCTCTGAGTTCGGATCGTCTGCTAAATGATGACCGATGTGACGGAAGTTAAATGAACGATTGTCATGCACCGAAAGATGGCCGAAGATATGAACGTCGTGTGCGGCAGATGAGGTCCCATGTGCTTTTACTTCGATGCCTCCAAAGCAGCCTTCCGTTCTATTGTGAACGAGTGTGACGTGCCGCGAACCGTCATCAATCTCAATCCCATTTGAGTTTGAGAACCCTAAGGCGTGTGTTCGACCGTGAGGATGATGACAATAGCAGTTGGTAATATAAATGGCATCACTATGGTGTGTGGTGATTCCGTCATCCCCATAATTCGTCGCCTCGAGATGATCGAGATGGATATATCGGCTCCCGTTTGCTGCGCGAAGCCCGTCCCCTAAGTAATGATAGTGCGGAGACGTGATGTCGAACGCATGGAGTCCAGCATTTTTGGCTGTCACATGATGCACCCATCCATACGTCACATGGGCAAACGTCAAGGCGCTCGATGTCGTGTCACCGCTCGTCGTCCGTTTCACATCCCCTAATCGTGCGACATTCCAATCGAGCGTCAGGTGGCATACCTCGATATGATGATTTCCTGCAAAAGGCGTGGCGTTTCGTAACAATCGTCGATGTCTCGGTGCACGATCGGACAGTTTGAGAATCGTGACGTCTTGTCCTGCGCCTTCGAGCACGCAGTTGGAAGGTAGACGAATACCCCGAACGATATAAACGCCTGCTGGGACAAAGACACGACGGTTCGAGCGGATGGCGAGTCGAAAGGCGAGGGTACAATCCGTTTTTCCATCTCCGACAGCACCATAGTCCGTCACATCAACACATTGTTTTGTCGTCTGCAGTAAATTCAAATATTCGGCATCGAGCCGACGCATCCAGACGGGACGAACGATGCCGTCGACTTGCTCGAGCGGAAAGGACGTGCGGACAGGGGTGATCCGTTCCGTCAATGGGATTCGACACGGGATAGATTGTTGTTGCTCAAAGTAAGAAGCTTCCCGTGTAGCACGGTGCCATTCAAGTGTTTGTTGGATGAGGTCTTCTTCCGACCAATCGGAATGAGAGGCAATCATCGATGCGATTGCGTGTGGGTCCTTAATGTTTTTCATTATAAATCCTCCTAGCATCATCTTCTCTAGCATGTACCCGTTTCACCTTGTTTTTTAGCAATCAGAAGTATTTACTAGACAGAAACATCTAGTCGTGTTATATTCAATATGTGCTTAATTAAGAATAGCTGGAATCATAATTCACAAGTGCTTGGGATTATTTTTCATTAGATAATCCAGAGGCTTGTATTTTTTTTGGTCAAGTTTTTTCTAGTAAGGCACTACTATAACGCATAGCGTTTATTTCAGGAGGGTTCATTCATGAACACAGGTAAAGTAAAATGGTTTAACTCAGAAAAAGGTTACGGCTTCATCGAAATGGAAGGCGGAGACGACGTATTCGTACACTTCTCAGCAATCCAAGGCGACGGCTTCAAAACACTTGAAGAAGGCCAAGAAGTAACTTTCGAAATCACTGACGGAGCTCGTGGACCACAAGCTTCTAACGTTGAAAAAATCTAATCTTCCTTTCTAAGGAATATGATACCTGCTCGCATCGGCGAGCAGGTTTTTTTGTGTTTAATCCCATAGTTTGAGGGAACAGTATACGAGCGACAAATCATGAAGGAGGAATTTGGAATGAGTGCAAAAGACACAGCGTTAAAAATTCTAGAGGGTAGCAATGTCGGGACGATGGCGACCGTGTATAAGGTGAAACCCCACAGTCGATATATGACATTTTTCCATGATGATTTCACACTCTACACAGCAACCTCTAACGATACAGATAAAGTAGAAGAACTAGAAAAGAATCCATATACGCATATTTTAATCGGCTACGATGGAGATGGTGTGGGCGACACTTACTTAGAAATCCTCGGTAAAGCGACCGTGTCGGATGATGAATCGATGAAAGAGAAAGTATGGAATGAGAAACTTGAAGGATGGTTCGATGGTCCGGACGATCCAAAGCTTGTGATCCTTAAAATCGAACCGGAATCGATGCGCGTGATGAACAAGAAAGGTCAACCACCACAAGAAGTGACACTATAATCTCTTCTAAGACACCTAAATCAGGTGTCTTTTTTGTGGATGAATGTGAATAGAATATGGCATACATATGGACGAATCATGAACAAAGGAAAATACATATGTGAAATAGTGAACATGAATGGTATATTGTGAATGTAATCACATTATACATTTATTTAACTTCTTGAAAGGGAGGAATTATGATGTTCACGAAATTTTGGCAAAATCATAACATCGCTACAGCGATCTTGACGGTGTTACGTGTATGGCTCGGTTATCATTGGTTAACGGCAGGTTGGGGTAAAATCACGGGAGGTTTTGGAACAGAAGGATTCTTGAATAACGCGGTGTCACTCGCTTCTGGAGAACATCCGGCCGTTGCTGGATGGTGGGCTGCATTCCTAGAAAACTTTGCGATTCCAAACGCCGGGCTATTCGATGTCCTGATTCCTTACGGTGAATTCTTGGTAGGCTTAGGATTATTGCTCGGTGCCCTCACACGTAGCGCAGCGTTCTTCGGACTCGTCATGAACATGGCGTTCTTACTATCAGGAACAGTCAGTACGAACCCAACGATGTTGATCGTATCTGTCTTGATTTTAGTTGCCGGTCATAACGCTGGAAAAATTGGGGTCGACGGGTTGTTCCTTCGCCGTTTTGTCGACACGAAAGTATTGCATCGTTCACCAAATCGTCAAATAGCCTCGTAACTTTTATGCGTTCTCTTGTGACAAACCTCTCACGTTTCGGCTACGATAGACATAGCCTACAGAAATAAAGGAGAACGCATATGACTACGACTCATTTTAAATGGCTTGGCTACACAGAAGGTGTATCCTTCTTGTTATTACTGTTCATCGCGATGCCGTTGAAATATATGGCCGGCATTCCACTCGCGGTCAGTATCGTTGGTGCAGCACATGGTTTCTTATTTGTTGCGTATGTGCTCGCGGCGATGTACATGGCATGGCGCTTGCGCTGGGGATTCAAAGTTTTGACGCTTGCTGTCATGGCGTCCGTCATCCCATTCGGACCATTCTTATTAGAAAAACGGGTACTCCCGTCACCAGAGAAGACATCGAACTGATTCGTTCGATGTCTTTTTTCGTTACGATACACGTTCCATTGATTGGGCTGCATCTCGTTCTGCTTGGATGTCATGTCGGATTCGGTACGTAAGGACGAACGTACAGATGAGTAGACCCACCATGCAAGCGGTGTAGAGATGGGCAACAGAGACGAGTGGAAAACACATAGCTTAGTCGATATCGCGATTTACTACGAAGGTTTATTAAGGGGAACATTGAACGGTTGTGGGGATGACTGGGTGCCAGTCATCGAAGAACAAGTAGCTGAATTCCCGCAAGGACTGTTTCGCAAACGTTTAGAGACATTGCTACAACAAATCAAGGGCTGACGAATCAGCCCTTGAACGTTTGAATCAATGTTCCTTTGCCATGCTCGACTTGTACAGAAGCGTGGGCCCCATTGACAAGTGTCATCTGAGGGGGTACGTGTCCGCAATCGATATCAAAAAAAATAGGAACTTCTAACATATGATGAAGCTCCTCGTATACCATTTCGACCGTATAGTCTTGATGCACAGAGGGGGCGTCACTCCGTCCGAACAGAATACCAGACGTATGATCGAACCAACCGGCCCACTTCATTTGAAGGAGGGTCCTTTTTAATGCCGGAACGTTTAGCTCAGCATTTTCAAAATACCAAAGAATCGGCTCGTCATTCAGATGTTCGCGCTGGAACGTCTTGACGTCTCCATATGGTGTCCCGATTGTATGTAAGAGCACATCGAGGCATCCACCGAGCAAGCGTCCTGTTGCATTCTGACCGCCAATCGCTCTCCATTCGGTCGTTTCCGTCATATGAAACAGATGTGGCGTCGGGTTGTCAAACTGCCATTCGTTTTGGAACTTTTCGGACGAACGTTGGATGACCGTTTCGTCGGTCCGCGTCGACAACACATCGAGCCAGCGTGAACTCGTCTCGTCCCACAAATCAGCACGTAAGTCGACTAAGTTTGGACCGTGGGCCGAGGCGATTCCGGTTTTTAGCGTATACACAAAAAGCAATAGACTCGTATCTGAATAGCCGAGCATCCATTTTGCGGGCAAGGACTGCCACTCGATGTGATCGAGGATTTCCATTAAGAGTTCCCCACCCCAGGGCGGAACAATCAAGTCGACATTGTCATCTTGAAGTAGAGATGTCAGTTCATGTGCACGGACTCGAGCCGGAGCGGACTTCCCAAATCGTTGTTTCCACGCATTCGGAGTGAATTGCAATGTGAACCCTCGATTGGAAAACTTATGTTCCGCTTGATGCAATAGATGGTGCAGTTCTTCTGGTATACCCGACGAAGGGGCGGTGACACCAATTTGATGACCGGTTAACTGTGGATAACGAATCATGACAACCTCCTGTGGATAAGTGATATGTTCAGTAGAAAAAATGGGTTATCCACATGTGGACAACTAATTAGAGCGCATCCGTTCGGCATGACGCATTCCCCATTCGTTCATCGCTTCGAGAATCGGGATCAGTGTTTTCCCGTACTCACTTAAACGATAATCGACACGGGGCGGAACTTCCGGATAGACGGTCCGAATGACGATATCCTGTTCTTCTAAGTCACGGAGTTGTGCGGTCAATATCTTTTGGCTGATTTTTGGTAACGCGCGTTTCAACTCACTGAAACGCAATGTATCTCCATTGATCAACACAAGGAGGATGGAATGTTTCCATTTTCCTGTAATCAGTTCGAGTGCCGTATCGACTTCACAGCTTGTTATGTTAGTCACGTCGCTCTTCCTTTCCAATAGTATCGTTGAAGTAACTATACCACCTTTTTGTGCCTACTTCTGTAACATCGACCGAGCGGGTATAGTGAAGGGGAGGTGATAATATATGAAAATCGAAAAAATCGAACTCGGTCCGGTAACGCTTCGAGTCCGTGACATTGAACAGGTGACACGATTTTACGTAGACGTGATTGGGATGAGTATTTTAGAAGAGAGCGAAGAGCTCATTACACTCGGTACGAAGGAACGTCCGCTTGTCATCTTGCACAGTGTCCCGCAAGCGAAAACCAATCCACGGGCGGCAGGCTTGTTCCATTTAGCTATTCTGTTCCCGAACCGTGTAGAGTTAGGAAGCATGTTGGCACATCTCATTGAGCGACGCATCGAAGTGGGGCAAGGCGACCATCTCGTGAGTGAAGCCTTCTACTTGAGCGATCCAGAAGGAAACGGGATTGAATTGTATGCCGACCGCCCGAAGGACCAATGGACGTACGAGGCAAACGGCCATGTGAAAATGGCGACCGAGCCTGTCGACTATGAATCGATGCTTCAAGCGGCAGCCAATCGGTCGTTTACTGGTTTACCGATCGGAACGACGATGGGGCACGTGCATTTTAAAGTACGCTCAATCGAGGCGGCGAAACGTTTTTATCATGATCGGCTTGGCTTCTCCATTACGACGGATTCTTATCCAGGCGCACTTTTCCTAGCAGCTGATGGCTACCACCATCACATCGGAACGAACGTGTGGGCCCGTCCGAGCGATCCTGTGGGAATGGAGACCGGAATCGAAGCATGGACGCTTCTCGTCAATGAAGAGACGAACCAGGCGTTAGGCGGAACATCGTCTGAATGGTCGTTGACCGATGAAGACGGGATTACCGTGCATATTAAAAGAACGAACGCTTGAGCGTTCGTTCTTTTTAACGTGCGGATGTTTTCTTCTGACCTGCGTTAAACGAGAGACGAAGTCCGCGTTTTTGATACGCTTGCTCGACTCGTTTAGGATTGAGGCTGAGCTCAAGGTGAGCTAGCTTCAAATGTTCAAGTGCCGGCACCGTGACATCGAGGCGAACGAGCTCCATATTGCGCTCTGCTTTTTTGCGTGTTCGTCTCAAGTTACGGGGCACCTCCTCTGACGTCAGTGCCGCGATCGTTTCATTTACTTGTTGTCGTTTTTCACCCTTGATGCTCAAGGCAGAATACAGCTTATCGAGCGAACCGAATCGTTTGATGAGTTGAACCGATTGGCTTTCGTCGAGCCCGGCAACTGGAGGGATTCCGTCAGAACGGTCTCCTGTCAACGCTTTGACGGCTGACAGTTGCTTCGGTTTCAATCCTTCGTATAGCGCCGCAATCTCTTCTGGTCGAATTTCTAAATGACGCTTGAGTGGCAACGGACGATTATCACGAATGTCACAGCGAGCCTGCATTTGCTGAAGCTCCTGTGTCTGTAACCAAACGGTGATTCGTGGACTGACAAGCTGTAACAAGTCTTTGTCTTTTGTCATGATGACGACAGGGGCACTGCAACTGAATTTACGGGCGATGTGGGCAATCAAGTCTTCCCCTTCATACCCTTCTACTTGGAATTGTGGGATTCCACTATCCTCAAGCAGTTGGCGCATGAGTTCCATCTGCGCTTTTAATTCAGGCGGTGTTTGACGTCTGCGACGTTTGTAGCCTGGGTACAGTTCTCGACGCCATAATGTTTCACGTGAGACGTCCCAAACAACGACAAAATGAGTCGGACGATGTCTGCGTAGAATCGTCCGGATGAGGCCGGTCATTCCGATGACGGCACTCCGATCGTTTTTAGATACCTCGCGTCCTTTTTTCGTTCGGCTCGCGGCGGCACCATAATAAGCACTGGCCAGCATGGAGTTACCGTCAATCAAAAATAGTTTGCGTTCCATGCGTAACCTTCTTTCTATTTCTTTCTGTTTAAACCGAACATCTCGCCATGTTTCGGTGATGTTGTGTCATTGAGTGGGTGACACTCAAATAAGCAACATATGTGCAGTATATCACGGGAAGAGGCGAAAATATAGCGACAGTTCGGTGCAAACGTGAAAAACCCTTCTCCATATTTCGGAGAAGGGTTTAAAGAAAGCATCATTCAGATAATGGTTCTTCCTCTTCGTGAGAGGCGAGAATCAAGTCGACAAAGACGATGCGGTGGTTATCGACTTCACTGACAATCAGTTCATGGTTGCCGGGTAAAAGGAAGCGCTCGCCTGTTCGGGCATTCGCTTTTTGTGATAAAACGAATCCACCGACCGTATCGACGTCATCTTCGATTTCGATGCCGAACCGCTCTTCGAGTTCTTGCGTTAAAACGAGTCCCGAAAGGCGATAATGTTTCGGAGCGACTTCTGTAATTTCAGCCTGTTCGTCTCGATCGAACTCGTCTCGGATCTCGCCGACGATTTCTTCTAAAATGTCTTCAATCGTCAACAGTCCTGCCGTCCCGCCGTACTCATCGATGACGAGACACATCATCGTCTGCGCGTTTTGCATTTTCACCATCGCTTCTTGAAGTGGCGTGAACTCGGTGACGAGCGGCAATTGATGAATGAACGACTCGAACGGTGCATCATTTTTTGAAAGTTGAGCAGTGAAGAGCTGTTTCGCATTCACGAATCCGAGAACGTCATCGCGATCGCCATCTCGTGTGACGGGATAACGCGTATACTGGTGCTCTTCCACTACGGCGATGATCTCTTCAATCGTATCTTCTTCATCGATTGTCACCATGTTCATACGTGGCACCATGGCATCTTTGGCGATCCGTTCGTCAAAGGAGAAGATATTTTGAACATATGCCAACTCGTTTTCGTTGATCTCACCACTACGGAAACTTTCCGTCATAATGATTTTCAATTCTTCTTCAGAGTGTGCCGTTTCCTGCGCTGTCGTCTGTACCCCGAATAAACGGAGTGTGATTCGAGCCATACTGTTCAATGCTCGAATAAACGGATAGAAGATTTTTGTGAAGACGTAGAGCGGACGTGCGACGAGCAGCGTCAACTTCTCCGCTTCGTGAACCGCGAGCGTTTTTGGCACGAGTTCGCCGATGACGACATGGACGAACGCAATCAATAAGAAGGCGATCAAAAACGACAAGAATGTCACGAGAGATGGCGATATGTTCAATTGTTCGACCAGAGTGTGGATATACGCTTCGATTTGATCGGCACCAATCCATCCAAGGCCGAGTGCAGAAAGCGTGATTCCGAACTGAGAGGCAGAAAGGGAGTCGTCGATATTCTCGATGACTTTTTTCGCGCTGACCGCTTTCTTATTTCCTTCGAGCACGAGCTGGTCGAGTCGAGCGCCACGCACTTTCACAATTGAAAATTCGGCTGCCACAAAAAAGGCAGTCAAAAAGATTAAAAGTGCGACGACGAGTAAGCTGAGTAACATGGGACTGTCCAACAATTCCCCCTAAAATCGGGGAGTCACCTCCATTGAGTATAAGATCAAACGTCTTTCAGGCGTTTCCTGAAAACGAATAGTTTGTTTCAGTATAGTTGATTTGTTTCAAATATTCAAAATGCAGCCAATCATGTTTGATGAAGAGGGGAATGCGGGAACTAAACCCGAGAAGATGAAGGAGGAATTGACATGGCAAACTATCCAGAGTTAAAAGGCAAAGTCGCGGTCATCACGGGCAGCTCGAAGGGGCTCGGTCGTGCCATCGGGGAGCGTTACGCAAAAGAAGGGATGAGCGTTGTCCTGAATTACCGCAGCAGTGAAAAAGAGATGGAGGAAGTCATCCGTGGAATCGAGGCAGCTGGCGGGAAGGCTGTCGCCGTGAAAGGAGACGTCGCGGAGGAAGGACTCGCGGAGAAGATGATTGAAAAAGCCATCTCTGAGTTTGGGAAGATGGATATTTTCGTGAATAATGCCGGCGTACAAGTCGAGGCAAAAACACATGAGATGGAGTTTGATAACTGGAAGCAGATTATCGACGTCAACTTGAACGGGACGTTCCTTGGTGTTCGTGCTGCTTTAAAATACTTCGTTGAGAATGAAATCGAAGGGAACATTATCAATATGTCTTCTGTTCACGAAGTCATCCCGCGTCCGGGGTATACACATTACGCAGCCAGCAAGGGTGGCGTGAAAATGTTCACGAAATCCGTCGCGCTTGAGTATGCACCGAACCATATTCGTGTCAATGCAATCGCACCTGGGGCGATTGATACACCAATCAACGAAGAGACGATGAGCGACCCGGAAGAGAAGAAGGGATTAGAAGCGCTCATCCCATCTCACGTCATCGGGAAGCCGGAACAAATCGCAGCCGTTGCCGCTTGGCTCGCGTCGGATGAGTCGTCCTATGTGACGGGGACAACCATCTTTGCGGACGGTGGGCTTTCGCTCTATCCGTCATTTGGTCCAGAGAACAAAGTCCAATAAACAAGAGGGTGCGATGATGCACCCTCTTTTCGTTTAGCTACTCATTTGATTGGTCATATCCGACTTGGGAAGGCTGACAGTGAAAATGGAGCCTTTGCCGATGTTTGAGGTAGCGTGAATCGTTCCACCGTGACCTTCAGCGATTTCTTTACAAATCGCGAGACCGAGACCGGTCCCTCCGATTTTTCGACTGGCGGAATTGTCGACGCGATAAAACTTGTCAAACAATTTTGGTAGCGCGGTTTGGGGAATCCCGATACCGTGATCTTCAATTGAAATGTCAATCCAATCCGGTCGTTCACATGTGACACGGACATGGATTTCGCCACCCCGAGGCGAATACTTCACAGCGTTGTGCAGTAGGTTCATGAAGAGTTGATTGAGTCGCGTCCGGTCTCCGTATACATAGACGTCTTCCGTGCAATCAAACGTGATGTGATGATGTTGGCTTGAACCTTGATGCACCGAGATCGCTTGCTCAAGAATAGCGGACAGACGCTCTGGTTCGTTATGGTACGTCTGTTGTCCAGACTCCATCCGTTGTACATCGAGCAAGTTCGAAATCAAGTCTTCAAGACGCAATGTCTCTTGATGAATCATTCCTAAATATTTTTCGGAACGTTCAGATGAAAGCTTTCGGAAACGAAGGAGTTCAGTGAATCCAATGATACTTGTGAGCGGAGTCCGGAGTTCGTGAGAGACGGTCGAAACGAGTTCGGTTTTCAGACGGTCGACTTCGGTCTCGTGCGTCACGTCACGGAAAACGAGCATCGTTCCATGACGTGTTCCTCGCAAGTAAATCTTCTCCGCATACATTTGAATGAAGCGCTCTTCCTGATTCATCGAGAACGTGACGCTCTCTTCTTTACACTGTCCATCGAATGAACGTTCCATGAACGCGAAAAAGGCATCCTTTTGGTCGACCTGCAGTCCGAGCTCCTCAAGGCTAGCGTCTAAACGATATAAATCGACTTCATTTCGCTTCGTAATCGGTTGATTGAATAAGACAAACAACGCTTGGTTCGCTACTTTCTCACTTGTTGCGTGTTCGACATAGATGACGGCATCGCGAATCGAGTGCAGAAGGCGCGCTGTCTTCTCACGTTCTTCTTCAATCCGATAGCGTTGTGTCGTGAGAGATGTAGCCATCTGTCGGAACGATGTTGTCAATTGCCCGACTTCATTTTTAGATTGGGCTGCCGCCGGTGTGATTGGCTGTCGTTCTCCGGCAAGGCGCTTACTGTTTTCGATCAACTCCTGCAGTTGACCAGTTAAGCGTCTCACATATGGACGGGCGACGATAAAGAGAATGAAGAGAACACCGAGTAAAGAGAGGAGCCAAAGAGCTTGTGCCCACTTCGTATGGGTCGCAAGCTGAGCACGGAGCCCATCCTCTTCTGCGTTCAGTGAGTTCCGGTATTCCGTGAAGACGCTCTCCATATCGACGATGCTCGCACTCATATCCGCGGCACTTTTCGAATTGATTTTGAATTTACGATCTGCCGGTGGGTCTTTTTGAGGATTCACTTTCCCGAGCGTCGGCATCTTTAAGAAGGGTTCGGTTACACTACCGTCCCGTTTTCCTGCTACATAACGTTCGAGGCTCGGCATGACACGTTCCTGATACGCGACAAACAGCGTACGCGCATCGCTCGCGTACGTTTTTTCTTTCTCGGTAACGGCATTCTGCTCGAACCAAGTGGTCTGTTCGTCAATCAAGACTTGTTTATCTTGCACACGTTCTAACATCGCGTCATCCCCAAGGAGGACATATCCGCGCATTTCATATTGCATCGACTGCCATGTCTCGAACAATTCGGTCGCATTCGTGCGCCGTTCACTGATGTTCTCGAGCGATGACGTCGTCTGTTCGATTTTATTTTCCGTATACACATATACGGCAAGCGACGTGAGGAGGATCAGTCCGATGAATAAATAGAAGACGAATAGAAATTGTCTCCCGATCCGTTGGTCAATCCATGACTTCATAAAGACCGTTCCTTCCTAGAATGATGAACATTCCGACTGTGACAAATATCCTACGAGTGTCGTTCTTTTATTGTACAGATTCAACTCTTTAGATGCTAGATATTGAGAAATCAGGGGAATGGCAACTATTATATATTGAATAGTAGTGTTTGATATGCTATTGTTCTATGTATAGTAGGGGGTGGGATGATGAATCCTCAATTCAAGAAGGGCGTACTCAACCTGTGTGTGTTAGCACTCGTCGCGGAACAAGACCGCTACGGCTATGAACTCGTCCAAGCGATTTCAGCCAAAGTAGCCATTTCAGAAGGTGCGGTCTATCCGTTGTTGCGTCGGCTGACGACAGAGGGCTATTTCACAACGTATTTAATGGAATCTGGAGAAGGTCCTCCACGGAAGTACTATCAGATTACGGAACAAGGACGAATACATTTGACTGAGTTGCGAACGGAATGGAACGTATTCACGAACGGTGTCAATGACTTAATCCGAGGGGGAGACGACAGATGAATGAAGAACAGTACTTGTCAGAGCTCGAACAATTATTGATGAATGTGAAGGTGAAAGATCGGCTTGATATTTTACGAGACGTATCGGAATATTTCACGAGTGGTCGATTAGAAGGAAGAAGTGACGAAGAATTGGCACGTGAGTTAGGGGAACCGAGCATACTCGCATCGGAATTGCTCGCCTCTGTCGATATTGAAGAATCGGTCTCGACGCGACCGCCTGCGGTTGTCAAAAGCTCGGCGGTAGCCTTCCAAAGCGTCCTCATTCAAGTTCAAAATGCGCAAGTGTTCGTCACCCCATCACAAGACGGTTATGCGTATGCGACGCTTGAGACGGAGACTGATCATGGGGTCGTCATGGATATCGTCGGGGACACTTTAGAGATACGGATTGAATCCGAACGTCGTTTCGGTCTTTCGGACCTGTTCTCATGGTTTGGGTCAAAGGCACCTGTACTTCGGGTTGAATTGCCTCATCACGCCTATCATCAGATTCAATTGAAAAATCGTCACGGTTCGAGTGATGTACAAGATCTCCAAGCGGAACGGTTCCACGTGGAGAGTGAGAACGGTCGAATCGTCGCACATCACATTCAAGCACGACATGGTGTCCTGCGCACATCGAACGGAAAAGTGCTCGCATCAAGCTGTCACGGTCACGATTGGGAGCTTCATTCCTCAAACGGTCGTGTCGAAGCGAAACATTCTCAGCTCGAGCGGATCAACATCCATTCCTCGAACGGTCGAATCGATGTCGATCACGTCACGGGAGCGGTCGATGCCAAAACTTCTAATGGACGGATAGACTGTTCCGTACAAGCGATTCAAGCACCGATTCGCTTGAAGACGAACAATGGGAAGATTGACTTACATGTCGATGAACGTCCGGAAGATGTGACGATTCGTGCGAAGTCACGAAACGGGAAAGTTGATGTGTTTGGAGAGCGCTCGAAAGAGTGCGTATTTGGAGACGGGTCGATTGAAGTGAAATTAACGAGCTCAAATGGGAGCGTCACCGTATCAGGATGAATATAGCCCCTCCATCGATCGATGGAGGGGCTATACTTATAAATCATGTACCAACACATAGGCGACTCGAACAGGACCATGAACGCCGACGATGAGGTTCATCTCGATGTCGGCCGAGTTCGAGGGACCAGAGATGAAATTGACACCGTTCGGGGAATGGAGACCGTCTCGGTCGAGTGTGGCAAGTTGTTGTGCCGTTTGCGTCATACGTGGAACAAGGACAGATTTCGGGATGATTGCAATATGGTCTTGCGGTAACAGACTGATTGTCCGTGATCTACCAGGCTTCGCATATTGGACGATTGTCGCACTTTCCGCAAATGCCGCATCCGCAATCGTGATTCCAATGTCCGCTCGAATGGCCAGCTCTCGACTCGCTTCGGGTTGTGACGAATCCCACCAATCAAACGTCTCACTTGTTGCAGGTGCCCAAGCGGAAATTCGCTCATCGTTTTCTGCGAGAATCCGTGCGCCATGATAGCGTTCAATTAAGAGGCGAAGCGTATCATCAAGCTTCGCAGATTCACATTCCACCAAATCGGTATGGATTCGGGTCGCGACCATGCGGAACGTCTCGAGCAGCTCTTCTTCACTCGCGCCTTTCAACACCTCATCTTGCGGACGATGTGTATATTCCCGTTTTGGCGGCGTGAGCTTGACCTCACGACCGAGTTGCTTGGCGATTCGTTGTAGAAAGTCCTCACGGTTTGTGATTGTACCAGGATTCATCAGGCATTCCCCCGTTTCTTGAACCAATCTCGGACGGTCTGTTTGTTCGGCTGCGGCAAGTCTTTCGAGTCCGTCCAAGCCGGTAGCCCTTTCTCAATCTGACCCGAGGTGGCGAACGGTGATGTCGCAAACGGTGCGACATGTTCTGCGGCTTCGAATAAGAATGGACTCGAAGCGGTGACGGCAAATCCTTTCATCGCAATCCGCTCCACGAAAGGTGATTGCTTTTTCTCCTCTACGATGACGCGTCGATGTTCAATCAACAGTTCATGCAGCGGAATCTTTACAGGACACGCCTCCGTACAGGCGCCACAGAGACTCGACGCATAGGGGAGTTCTTTATAGTTCTCGTATCCGTCAAGAAGCGGAGCCAAGACGGCACCAATCGGACCTGGATAGATTGACCCGTACGCGTGACCACCGATATGGCGATAGACGGGACAGACGTTGATACAGGCCGCGCAGCGGATGCATTGCAACACCGATTGGAACTGTGTCCCGAGAATACCAGAACGCTTGTTGTCGACGATGACAAGATGGAACTCTTCTGGTCCATCGACTTCACCGACCGCGCGCGTCCCGGCGAACGTCGTGATGTATGACGTGAGTCGCTGACCGACCGCGCTTCGACAAAGCATGTTGACGAGCACCTCGAACTCTTCATAAGACGGGACGACGCGTTCCATGCCCATGACAGAGATGACCGTATCAGGAAGCGACGTCACCATGCGTCCGTTCCCTTCATTGGTCACAAGCCCGACGGCTCCACTCTCTGCGATGGCGAAATTACAGCCGGTGATGCCGACTTCTGCCTTCAAAAAGTCTTTCCGTAGTTCTTGTCGTGCATAGCGTCCAAGTTCAGTCGGATCGTTCGACCCGCTGTAGCCGTGGGCAGTGAACGTCTCATGCACAGCGTCGCGGTCTTTATGCAGGGCCGGGGCGACGATGTGAGACGGTGGATCTTCGTCGAGTTGTAAAATCCATTCACCGAGATCGGATTCGACGACAGTACATCCTTCTTCCTGAAGTGCCTCGTTCAAGCCGATTTCTTCCGTGACCATCGATTTCGATTTCACGACATGTTTGGCTTGTTTCGACCGGACGACTTCTCGGATGTAGCGGTTCGCTTCTTCCGGTGTCTCCGCGAAAAAGACGCTTCCACCACGTTTTGAGACATTCTCGCTCAATTGATATAAGTAATAGTCCAGATGTTCCAGCACATGTTGACGAATTTCTTCCGAATGGTCGCGAAACGCTTCCCAGTCCCCGAGTTCACCTGCAGCATTCAACCGGCCATCCCGTAGACGGTTTTGAGCCGAACTGACGGCCTGCCGCATGAACGCATCTTCGATTCCATCTTTTCGTCGATCTTGAAACTTCTCATCCAATCGAATCCCCATGCTCATGCTTGCTTCACTCCTTCGTTCAACACTTCGGCAATATGCATCACTTTAATCGGATGTCCCTGTTTATGAAGACGTCCGCCGATGTTCATCAGACATGACGCATCCGCTCCGATCAACACCTCTGCGCCTGACTGTAAGATGGAATCGACTTTTTCATCTACCATTTGTACCGACACGTCTGGCATCTTGACGGAGAACGTCCCGCCGAACCCACAACAGTTATGTACGTTCGCGAGGGGAACCATCGTCAGTCCATCGACGTTTCCGAGCAACTTACCGGGAGCCGCTTCGATTCCGAGGAGGCGAGTCATATGACAAGACGCGTGATAGGTCGCTTTGGCGGGAAACTTGGCACCGACATCTGTGACTTCGAGCACATCGACGATGAACTGCGTCAGTTCGAACGTTTTGGCGGCGTGCGCTTCAGCGCGAGGACCCCATACTGGATCATCTTGGAACAAATGAGGGTAGTCGCGCATCATCATGACACACGACCCCGATGGTCCGACGATATATTCTGCATCTGCTTGTTCAAACGTTTCAATCATGTGCTTGGCAACCTTTTTAGTCTCCTCATGATAGCCGCTGTTGTAGGCAGGCTGCCCACAGCATGTCTGCTCAAAGGGGAACGTCACCTCGCACCCTAAATGTTCGAGTAGTTCGACTGTCGCTTGTCCGACGGATGGAAACAACGTATCAGATAAACAAGTGACGAATAAAGCTACATTCGGCATAGCCATTCCTTCTTTCTTCTGATGATAGCGATTTCAACGTCATTATTTCATAAAGCGTAGGAAAGTGACAGAAAAATGGGGAGAAAAACTGATTTATTTGTAAAATCCTGTCTAATTGATAACGTATCTCACTGAACAGATATTCATCTCTTTTCTGATATAAAACAGCTAAGGAGAACGTATAACAGAAAAAGATCCTCGACACATGACGAGGATCTTCTGTCTAACTTATAGGAAGAACATTTCCAAGATGAAGAGTGCGCCGAACAAGTAGATGAGCGGGTGAACCGTCTCTTTGTTCATCGCTTTGAAGATCGGGTACAAGATGAACCCGAAGGCGATGCCGCGTTCGATGCTTCCTGACAAAGGCATGATCAAAATCGTCATGAAAGCCGGGAAGTATTCGCTGAAGTCGCTCCAGTCGATGTACCGGACGTTCGTCAACATGAGTGCCCCGACGATGATGAGTGCAGGAGCTGTGATTGCCGCTACGCCAGAGATGGCACCGATAAGTGGGCTGAAGAAGAGTGTCAATCCGAACAATCCGGCGACGACGGCCGTTGTGAGCCCCGTACGTCCACCTTGCGCGACACCGGCAGCAGACTCGATGTATGCCGTAGACGGGCTTGTTCCGACGAGTGATCCACCCATTGTGGCAAGTGAATCGGCAAAGAGTGCACGGTGACCATTCTCAATTGTTCCATCCTCTTTTAAGAGACCTGCCTGTTTTCCGACACCGACAAGCGTACCTGTCGTATCAAAAAGCGTGACGAGGAAGAACGAGAGGACAGCACCGAACAAACCGTATTGAATGACATCACTAAATGCCGTCACGGGGTTGACCATGAGTCCCTCGGGAAGCGTCGGCATCGCCGTGACACCATCGATTTTTAAGATGTCCATGAAGTATGCTGCAATCCCAGTGAGTACCATCCCGATGAGTAAAGAACCGGGTACGTTTCGTGAAAAGAGAAGTGCCGAGACGATCAAACCACCGAGTACAAGTAGTACTTCTGGAGAAGACACGTCACCGAGACGCACCAAGTTTGCTTCATCAGCAACGATCAAACCTGATAGTTTTAATCCGAGTGAAGCGATGAAAAGACCGATTCCGGTCGTGATGGCATGCTTCAACGAAGTCGGAATCGCTTGAATCAACTTCGTCCGAATTGGAGAGAGCGACAAGATTAAAAAGAAGACGGACGAGACGAAGACGACGCCGAGTGCGGCGGACGGGGCAATCTGTTCTTGGGCGACGAGCGTGTAAGCAAAAAATGCGTTGAGCCCCATTCCTGGCGCCACGGCGATTGGTAAGTTCGCATAAAACGCCATCAAGCCAGTTCCGATGAGGATGGCAATGATTGTCGCCGTGAAAGCTTGTGCGAATGGGATCCCTGCGTCAGATAGAATCGCCGGGTTGACGACAGAGATGTACGCCATCGTCACGAACGTTGTGATTCCAGCAGTCACTTCTTGTTTAACATTCGTTCCATGTTGTTTCAATTGAAAGATATTCATCGATAAAACTCCTTATTTCGGTCTATTTCCGAACATTAATTGAAAAAAATGATTAAATTAACGTTATCAACTTGATGACTATACAAAAATGTTTGATTCACGTCAATTGTTTTACGTGAAAAACATGAAAAATGAGGAACAATAGTAAAAAATGTTCGGAAATAAACTTTTTTAAAAAGAAGCTTGCTCTGAAACGCGTTTCAGAAGATACGGTATAGACAAAGGGAGGGGAACCGATATGAAACCGACAACGTGGAAGGCATGGTGCAGTGGAATCGTATACGAGCTCGTCATCAATCAGTTGTATACACCGTTTGGGAAAATGTTGTGTACCCGTTTCCGTGAAGAGTTTCTTCACTTGCCGTTAGAAGAGCGCTTCCGTCTCGTTCAGGCAATCCGTTGCCAAGTCGTCGAAAGAGGTGACAGTCAGCAAGCAGAGTGGGTACACTATATGCAAAGACTGACAAGTTGAGGTGAGATGAATGGCAAACATTCGAGATATCGCAAAGCACGCTGACGTTTCGGTGACGACGGTCTCACGCGTCCTGAACGAGCATCCGTACGTATCGAAAGAAAAACGGACCCGTGTTCATGAAGCGATGAAAGAACTCGGGTATTTGCGGAATCAACAGGCGTTAACGTTGTCGACAGGGAAGACGCAACGAATTGTCGTGATCCTACCTTATATGGATCACCCGTATTACGGTCTCTTCGTCAATGGACTCGCCAAGGCGGCGCTCGAGCACGATTACCGGCTCGTCATGTGGCAGACGGAGTATAAATTGAGCGAGGAACGACAAGCACTCAATTTATTGAAGCATCGTGAAGTCGATGGGGCGATTGTCTTGTCTCACGAGATGTCCTTTAAGGAAATGGAGGCATACCGCGCGTACGGGCCAATCGCTGTGGCGACCGTCGGTGCACCGGAGACGATTTCGTCCATCCATGTCGATCATTACGCGTCGTTCGTATCAGGTATTCATGTCTTGAAGGAACATGGATATGAAGAGATTGGTATCATCTTGTCAAGAAGCCATAGTCCGAGCTCCCTTGCGCGTCAGCAAGCCTATTTCGATGAAGTAGAGCATGCGCGTCAGCAATGGATTTGGACCGGCTATTTGACGAGTGAGGACGGTATTCGGTTAGCTGAAGCGTTCCTCTCTCAAAAAGAGCGTCCTCGAGCGCTCTTTTTCTCGTCTGATTATGTCGCCCTCGGATTTTTAGGAGAGATGCAACGGCGAGACATCAAGATTCCTCAGGAAGTCGCCATGCTAGGCTTTGACGGACATCCGATCGGTCATGCATTCGGACTGTCGACGATGCTCTCACCGAATGAAGAAATCGGGCGACGCTTATTTGAAACGACGCTCGCTGAGATGAACGGTGCTCAACCGGAAACGCATGGCATGACGGTGAGCTATCAAGTTGGCACAACACTTTAGGCAACTTCCTCGCTCGACTCTTTTGAAACGTTTAGAATGAAAGGAGTAGTCGAGAGGAGGAGATGTTATGAAGATTCAAGTAACAGAAGAAGCGCTCCAATGGTTCAAACAAGAGATGGAAGTTGAAGCAGGTCAAACGGTTCGTTTGTTTGCAAAATATGGGGGTTCGACAGACTTGACGCACGGTTTTTCTGTCGGGGTCATCACAGAAGATGTGAACAATGCTGCTGTTGAGACAGAGGCAGATGGGATTCGCTTCGTTGTGGCAGAACAAGACGAATGGTTATTCCAAGGACAAGACGTGAAGGTCGAGCTCCGCGGAGAAGAAATCGTCTTCGTGCAGGCCTGACGTTTCAGTTTGTTTACGTTTGATGAAATGTCGTTTGACGAAATCGAGCTAGGGGAACAGATTACGACAAGTCGGATTTTCGAAAGGATGACACCATATGTCAGACAAAGAAAAGCGTGAACAAGAAGAAAAAGAAAAGTTGAAGCGAGATCAGCCGGACATCTCCCATGAAGAAGATTCAAAAGGAGATCATTCTGACCTCGAAGAGACAGATGAAGATGAACAAGCATAAGAGCCGAGACACGGCTCTTTTTGTTTGGGAATTGAAAGAAATGCCGTGGGCGTTATAATGGATAAGGGAAAACTATTTAGTGAGGAGAATGAGACATGAGTACAGTACTAGTCTTTGGACATAAAAATCCAGATACCGACACAATCACGTCAGCGCTCGCCTATGCCGAGTTGAAAAAGAAATTAGGGATGGACGCAGAGGCGGTTCGTCTCGGTGAAGTGAACGGTGAAACACAATATGCGCTCGATCACTTCCGTGTGAAAGCACCACGCTTGATTGAAAGTGTGAAAGGTGAGGCGGAAGAAGTCATCTTGGTCGACCATAACGAGTTCCAGCAAAGTGCGGATGGCATTGAAGATGTGCGAATCCTTGAAGTCATCGACCACCACCGTATCGCAAACTTCCAAACGGCAGACCCGCTCTACTATCGTGCGGAGCCAGTCGGGTGTACGGCAACAATTTTGTTGAAGTTGTATAAAGAGCATGGTGTCGAAATTGCTGCGGATATGGCCGGCTTGATGCTGTCAGCCATCATCTCGGATTCGCTTCTCTTCAAATCACCGACATGCACAGATGAAGACATCAAAGCAGCGAAAGAACTTGCGGAGATCGCTGGCGTCGATGCGGAAGTATACGGACTTGAGATGCTCAAAGCCGGTGCGGACCTTAGCCAAAAAACGATTGAAGAGCTCATCTCACTCGATGCGAAAGAATTCGCGATGGGCGACTATCGTGTCGAAATCGCACAAGTGAACACGGTCGATGCGAACGATGTCTTGAACCGGAAAGCGGAAGTTGAAGCCGCAATCGCCAAAACGGTTGCAGCGAAAAACTTGGACTTGTTCGTATTCGCCATCACGAACATTTTGACGAACGATTCGGAAGCCGTCGTTGTCGGACCAAAACCAGAACTCTTCGAACAAGCGTTCAACGTGACGCTTCAAAACGGATTGGCGACACTTCCTGGCGTCGTCTCGCGTAAGAAGCAAATCGTGCCATTCTTAACTGAAGCGGCAACAAAATAAAAACTCGAAGCCGCGGCCTCGAGCGGGACTGCAGACGTTAATACGTCTGCAGTTTTTGTTTAAAAAAGACCGGACAATGAAGTCCGATCTTAGGATGATTTTGTTTGTCGTCCGTATGTTCCGAGACGCCATAGTTTCTCAAACGGTCCGTAACGGTGAGTCTTTAGCCACCACATCGAGAAAAACGACTGCGCAATCAAAATGGCGATGCTGAGGAATAGACCTTCGGTTAAGGAAAGCGCCCCGTACGCCCCGAGTGCGATCACTGGCAAGACAATGATCAACGTATGTGTCAGATAGTTCGTGAGTGCCATTCGACCGAGTGCTTGAAGCGGGGCGAACGTCCGACCTTTTCGAACGGCGATGGTGAATAGGCAGACGTAAGTCGTGGCAAGCAGTTTTCCGGAGACGAGAACGGCCGCAGAGTTCGTCGCCGAATATTCGGCACCGCTACCGTAGTGATGCCAAATAATGACTGCGAAGAACGGTAGGGCGGTTACCGTACAGATGATAGCTGTCTGCGTCAGTCCTTGGATGCTCCAAGTGAGGAGTTTTCGTTCCCGTCCGATATAAAGACCGAACAAGAACAGACTTAGAATTTCAACCCCGACAAAAAATGAGTTTTGGAACATGTCAAAAATCTCTTCATCTAGGCGATAGTCGAACCATGGGCCGAATCCAGAATTGAAGACGGCCGGGAAAGGATCCCCATTAAACCTAAATCCGAGCGACAATTCTAAGTACATGGATGACACATAGAACAGTAAAAAGCTCCCAATCAATAAACTCCATGCCCACGTCAAAATCGCACGGTTACTCAATCCGTAAAAGAGAGGAAGCAATAAGCCCCACATGGCATACGTATGGAGGATATCCCCTGACCAAATCGCCAGGTGTGCCAGACCGAACAAGAAGAGAATCAAAATCCGGCGTATGTAACGACTGACCGATTCGCCTCGGGCGTATGAGCGCTCGAGGAAAATCGAAAAGCCGATCCCAAATAGGAGGGAGAAAATCGTATAAAACTTCGTTTGCACGAACAAGTCGAAGAGGGTGCGAACGAACAAGTCGCTCCCGTAATAGTCGGGACGACCGGACATCCAGTCGCTCCCGAGCATACTCGGGATATTGACGAGGAAAATGCCGCAGAGGGCAAACCCTCGGATAATGTCATACAAGATAATCCGTTCATTCGTTTGAATTGGGCCAGCCATACGACACGTCCTTTACTGAATTAAAATACTTTCGTCGTCCACGACTCACAGTTCCAGACATCTGTGACGATATCCTCATAGAATTCTGGTTCGTGACTGATGAGGAGGACACTTCCTTTGTACTCTTTCAACGCACGCTTCAACTCTTCCTTCGCGTCGACGTCCAAGTGGTTCGTCGGCTCATCGAGTAAGAGCAAGTTCGTTTCGTTGTTTAAGAGTTTACAAAGACGTACTTTCGCCTTTTCCCCACCACTGAGGACAGAGATTTTACTTTCAATGTGCTTCGTCATGAGACCGCATTTCGCGAGCATCGCGCGCACCTGTTGTTGGTTGAGTGACGGGAACTCACTCCAAATCTCTTCGATACACGTGTTGTTGCTTGATGCTGCTTCCTGCTCGAAGTAACCCATTTCGAGGAACTCACCACGTTCGACTGTCCCTTCAAGCGGGTTGATCAAGCCGAGCAAACTCTTCAAGAGTGTCGTCTTCCCGATTCCGTTCGCTCCGACGAGGGCAATCTTTTGACCGCGCTCCATCTGAAGGTCGAGCGGACGTGAGAGTGGCTCATCGTATCCGATGACGAGACCTTTCGCATCAAAGATGAGGCGTCCCGATGTACGTGCCTGCAAGAAGCGGAATTCTGGTTTTGGACGTTCCGCGCTCAATTCGATGACATCCATCTTATCGAGTTTCTTCTGACGTGACATTGCCATATTTCGTGTCGACACACGGGCCTTGTTTCGTGCAACAAAGTCTTTCAAATCCGCGATCTCGGCCTGTTGACGCTTGTAGGCGGCTTCAAGTTGCGAACGCTTCATCTCGTACACTTCCATGAACTTGTCATAGTCTCCGACATAGCGGTTCAACTCTTGGTTTTCCATATGGTAGACCAAGTTGATGACACTATTTAAGAACGGGATATCGTGGGAGATCAAGATGAAGGCATTGTCATAGTTTTGAAGATAGCGTTTCAACCACTCGATATGCACTTCATCCAAATAGTTGGTCGGCTCATCGAGGAGCAAGATATCTGGCTTCTCTAAAAGTAATTTTGCGAGCAATACTTTCGTACGCTGTCCACCTGACAAGTCCGTGACGTCACGGTCGAGACCAACGTCTAAAATACCGAGACCGCGTGCGACTTCTTCTACTTTCGCGTCGATGATATAAAAGTCGTTCGAGTCGAGCGTTTCTTGAAGCTCACCGACCTCTGCGAGCATGTCTTCCATTTGTTCCGGTGTCGCGTCGCCCATCTCCATGTAGAGTTCGCCGATGCGCGTCTCCATGTCAATCAGGTATTGGAAGGCACCTTTCAAGACGTCCCGAATCGTCATCCCGCGCTCAAGTACCGCGTGTTGATCGAGGTAACCGACACGGACGTTTTTCGCCCATTCGATTTTCCCTTCATCCGGTTGCAGCTTGCGCGTGATGATGTTCATGAACGTCGATTTTCCTTCACCGTTCGCTCCAACGAGACCGATATGCTCTCCTTTTAAGAGGCGGAAAGAGACATCGTTCAAAATAGCGCGGTCACCAAAGCCGTGGCTCAAGTTTTGTACCGTTAATATACTCATAATTCGTTTTCGTTCCTTTCAAAGTAAACTACCCGATATTGTAGCATGAATTGAATCAAATTAGTACGCCAGTCCGACTGACTCCCGTACGTGTTCATGTTCTTCAATCGTATGAAGCATGAACTGGGCGACATCTGCCCGAGAGATGTGCTTCCCGTTCTCTGGCACTTCATCGATGGTCGTGCGATATGTCGAGGTGCGAGGACCGTCCGTCAATTGCATCGGTCGTACAATCGTATAATCGAATGACGAATTTCGCCATAAGTCCACGGCTGCCCGATGATCACGGAGCGGTTTCCGGAGCATGAACGTAATGGCTTTCCCCGCAAGGCCCGGAATCTCATTGTCGATACCGGCTGAGGCCAAATAGACGACGCGTGAGATGCCATTCGTCTTCATCGCAGGGACGAGCTTGTCCGTGACACTTGCTAAAAAGTCTGGGTCGCTCAAATCCGTTCCGAGACAACTGACGACCGCATCGTGACCATGCATCGCTTCCGTCAATGCGTCGACATCATATAAGTCGCCTTCAATGATTTCGAGTTGTGGCGTCCGGATCAACTTTTTCTGTTCACGGACGAACGCGGTGACATCATGACCGTGCTCGATGGCTTGATCGATGAATTGATGTCCGGTCCGACCGGTTGCGCCTAATACGAATAACTTCATAAGGGCAGGGCTCCTCTCTCATATCCAATATCTACAGTATACAGCAGTTTCAGAAAAATCGAACATTTCACCGTTTGATTCCAACCTATTGCATTTCTCGTCAGCTCGTCTACAATAAGGTCTATCTTATATAAATAGATTCGCACTCGTATATCAGCGGAAATATGGTCCGCAAGTCTCTACCGAACTACCGTAAATGGTTCGACTACGGGTGGCGCTTGTCGTATGCTATCGTTGATTTCCATGCGGTTCGTTGCCTCCCGATGAGGGGTGACGAATCGCATTTTTTATTGGAGGGAAAACAATGAAGCAGTTAGAAGACAAAATCCGTGAAGAAGGTCGGGCCCTTTCCGACCAAGTGTTGAAAGTCGACGCTTTCTTGAATCATCAGGTCGACCCGGTACTCATGAAAGGCATCGGTAAAGAATTCGCAGAACGTTTCAAAGACGCTCAAATAGACCGCATCGTCACACTGGAATCGAGTGGGATTGCGCCGGCGATGATGACGGCGCTTGAGATGGGCATCCCGTTCGTATTCGCGCGTAAACGAAAATCGCTGACACTCCAAGACGACCTCGTGGAAGCGGACGTTTATTCGTTCACAAAACAAGAGACGAACCGCATCAGCTTGAGCCGACGCTTCGTCTTACCAGGCGAACGTGTTCTTGTCATCGATGACTTCCTCGCGAATGGGGAAGCGGCACTCGGACTGACACAACTCGTGGAAGCGGCAGGTGCAGAGGTCGCAGGCGTTGGGATTGTCATCGAAAAGTCATTCCAACCAGGGCGCGATAAATTGATCGAGCGTGGCTATCGCGTCGAATCGTTGGCACGCATTGCGAAATTAGAGAAAGACCATATCTCGTTCGTGGAGGTCGTTCGATGAATACGTTCAAGACAGCTAGTCTAGGATTCCAGCATCTACTCGCGATGTACACGGGAGCGGCAATCGTCCCACTCATCGTCGGTGGTGCCATCGGGCTTGGTCCAACCGAGCTCGCCTATCTCGTCGCAATTGATTTATTCATGTGTGGGGTGGCGACGCTACTACAAGTATGGACGACACGCTTCACTGGTGTCGGATTGCCGGTAGTCCTCGGATGTACGTTCACTGCGGTCGGTCCGATGATCGCCATCGGAAGCGCGAACGGGATCACTGCCATTTATGGCGCGTTGATTGCGAGCGGGCTCATTGTCATCCTCATTTCTGGATTTGTCGGGAAACTCGCGCGCTTCTTCCCGCCGGTCGTGCTCGGTTCGGTCGTGACGATCATCGGTCTCTCGCTGATTCCGGTCGCCGTCAATGACATCGGTGGCGGGATGCCAAGTGAACCAGGGTTCGCATCGATGCAGAATCTCGGATTAGGTGGTTTAACGATTCTACTCATTCTCGTCTTGAACCGTGTCGGGACCGTCTTCACGCGTGCTGCTGCCGTCCTCTTTGCCGTATTGGTTGGAACAGGGGTAGCCGCTTCGCTCGGTCTCGTCGATTTCAGTCCTGTTCGTGAAGCAGGATGGTTCCAAATGGTCCAGCCGTTCTACTTCGGGATGCCGACATTCGACCTGTCTGCCATCCTCGTCATGACGCTCGTCGCCATCATCTCGATGATTGAATCGACAGGGGTGTTCTTGGCGCTCAGCGATATCACGAAACAACCAATCGGTGCGAAAGAATTGACGAAAGGGTATCGTGCGGAAGGCGTCGCAACGATTCTCGGAGGGATTTTCAACAGTTTCCCGTACACGACGTTCAGTCAAAACGTTGGACTCGTTCAATTGTCAGGTGTGAAATCGCGTCGCGTCATCTTTTGGACAGGCGGATTGCTCATCTTGCTCGGATTCCTCCCGAAAGTCGCTACGTTCACGACATTGATTCCGAAGCCTGTGCTTGGGGGAGCGATGCTCGTCATGTTCGGAACGGTCGCTGCTTCTGGCATTCGTATCCTCAGTCAAGTCGACTTTTCGAAAAACGAGAACTTGATTACCATTGCGCTCTCAATCGGTGTTGGGCTCGGTATTACCGCCAATCCAGCCATCGTCGCAAACATGCCGGAGTGGCTGCAGTTGTTCACGGACAGTGCTATCGTGGCAGGCTCATTCACGGCGCTCGCATTGAACGGATTTTTCCGTATGATGGACCGATTCCGTCCCGGGACAATCATTGCCGAGGAACGGCAAGTCAGCTAGACTGAAGGAAATAGTAGTCTAGGAGGAGTCACGAATGGGGAAAACTGCACTTGTTGTAGGCGCGACTGGCTTGATTGGCCGCGAATTGGTTGAACAGTTGTTAGAGAGTGATCGTTATGATGCGGTCTGGATCGTTGTCCGTCGCTCGAAGCGTTGGAGTCATCCGAAGTTACATGAGGTCGTCGGTTTCGAGGAGATGGATTCATCCCTTCCACAGATCGACGACGTGTACTGTGCGCTCGGCACAACGATTGCGGTAGCCGGCTCGCAAGAAGCGTTCAAACAAGTTGATTTAGAATTACCACTTGAAGTCGCCCGTGTCGCCAAGGCACATGGTGCGACGCGCTATGCGGTCGTATCGGCACAAGGCGCATCGTTGCGTTCGACTTTCTTTTACAACCGTGTGAAAGGGGAGCTTGAGAACGCGTTACGTATTTTCAACTTCCATCACTTGATTATCGCGCGTCCTTCTCTGTTACTCGGAGAGCGTGATTCATTCCGCTTCGGGGAGAAAGCGGCCGAGGTCATCAGTCGACCGTTCCAGTCAATCTTGCTTGAGAAGACACCGGAAGTCGCACCGATTCAAGCGCTGCATGTCGCTCGTGCCTTGATTATGGCCTCTGAAGAAGGCGAAGGAATCGAAGTGTTGACGTCAGGAATGATGCAGAGGATGAGCCGATGAATCCATTGACAAAAAAGCGAACCAAAGCAGTCATGATTGACAGTATCATTGCAGGTCTTGTCAGCGTGGGCGTAGAACAGCTCGTGCGAAAGAAAGTAAAGAGCGAGTTTGTGCATGCGGTCATCACACCGACACTACTGACATATGCCATGGAAGCCTGGCAAATGAGTCGAGGTGGACAAACAATCGGTTATAAACTGATGGGACTTGAATTGAAAAACGATGACGAAACGCCTGTCACGGCAAAACAAGCGCTACAACGCGCCCTGCATCGTGATACTTCGTCAGTCGTTCGTTATTGGAAAGACCGTGCGCATTTCGAACAAGAAGAAGGCGCTGTTTTACCGCACGATGCCCGTTACCATATGCATGTACGTGAAAAGAACTGACCGATATGGCCAGTTCTTTTTTTCAATCCTTGATTTTACTTAAGATGGCAGTTGTTAAGGCGACAATTGTTCCGAGAACAAGCCCGTTAGAGAAGACGGTCGCAAGAAGCGGTGGCAGGTCATTCATTGAACCGGGTGGTAATAACATCGCCCCGGCACCGATGACGAGCGGGAGCCCGACCGTGAGGGATGCCGTGGACTGCTTCAATTCAAAGGCGGCCTCATTGATTCCGATGATGATCATCGTCGCGATAAGCGGAGTCACAATCGCATAACCGACAGCGGCCGGGATGCTCGCAATCAACGAGACGAATGGACCGATGAGTGCTAACCCCATCATGAGGGCGTGGGCAATCAAATGCGGAGCACGCTGGACGCTCTCCGTCGAAGAGAGGAAACCAGCTGTCCCGGAGATGGCGACAGGACCCGGTGTGCCGAACAGACCAGCCACGATTTGACTGACGCCACTGGCGACACCTGATGCAGGAACGTTTCCTTTGATTTCTCGTTTTTCGCGAGAACTGACGATGCGCTCAATCAACTTGATGTTCGCAAGGACGTTCGTCATGAGAAGTAGGGTGATGACGAAAGCCGTCGGCAACAAGTTCCAATCCCACACCCAATTTCCGAACGGAAGAAGCTCCGGTACGAGGAAGAAAGATTCCGAACGAACGATTTGATTTCCAAGGTCGAGTAAATGGAACAAGCCGAACCCGACGAATAGCGTCATGACGAGTCCATATTGTTTAAAGCGACTTTGCTCGAGCGTGAGTGCGAATAAGACGAGACCTGCCGTCGCCACTGCCTGAACGACGTTGATTCCGTCTTCCGTCACCCCAAAGCCACCTTTAATGACGGCCCCTGATAATTGAAGGACGAGCAAAATCATATAGACGCCGAGCACTTGCGGTGTAAACAGGGCGAGCATGCGTCTTAAGATACCAGTGACGGTCAACAACACACCAAGGATTCCACTCAAAAACAGCATGAATCCGAGTGCTTGCAAGGTCTCTTGCTGACTTCCGTATAGAGCGGGACCGATGGAAGCGTATAAAGTGAAGACACCCCACCAAATGCCGGCAGGTCCTTCGAGTATCGGGAGGCGATGGCCGAGCAACGTTTGGATGATGCTGAAGAGTGCGAAGATGAAGAGTGAGCGGGAGATGAAGGTCATCGTCTCATCTGGCGACAGTTCAAACAAGGCGGCGATGGAGAGTGGTGGTACAATATTTGTAGCTAAAATAAAAATAAACCACTGAATCGTCGTGGTTACATTACTTCTGGTCATGGTGTCCCCCTGATCATGCTTTTTCTTATTAGTGTAACGTTATGATGAAGTGGATGCAAATGGAGGCTATATAATGAAGAAATTCTTCAAGTGGACCGCACTCTCAATCGTAGGATTGCTAATCATCGCGGTAGCAGGCTTTTTGATTTGGACGCAGTTCACGTACGAACCGACCGATGAAGCGACACGGTATGCCGAAGAGGGGAAAGTGGTCGACAACCGTCTCGAGTTTGGAGATCCGACGAGTGAGGTCGGAATCATTCTTTATCCAGGGGCGAAAGTGGAGAAAGAGGCGTATGCGTATTATGGAACACGTTTAGCCGAGGAAGGGTATTTCGTCGCCATTCCGTCGCTTCGACTCAACTTAGGCATTTTAGATATCGACGCAGCCGATCCAATCATCGAGGCACATCCGGAGATTGAACGCTGGATCGTAGCCGGTCATTCACTCGGAGGTTCGGCGGCGTCGGGTTACGCGCTTGAGCATCAAGAGTCGGTAGAAGGTGTCATTTTCCTCGCATCATATCCAATCAGCTCGATGGTCGATAGTGACTTACGCGTGCTATCCATCTCGGGTGAGTTGGATGGATTGGCTGTCCCGGAAGACATCGAGGCGAGTCGAAGCGACCTACCTGCCGATAGTCAATTCGTACAAATCGAAGGCGGGAATCATGCCAACTTCGGAATGTATGGTCCACAAAAAGGCGATCAGGAAAGTCCGCTCACATCGAAAGAACAACTCGACGAAGTCCTATCAGCAATTCTCGAATGGTTATAAAAAACGTGCGCACCTTCATCGAGGTGCGCACGTTTTAGCGTTGGTCGAGTGAATAACTGACTGCGGTCAACCCGGCTGTGACGAGGGCGACCAAACCACCGACGAGCGCGAGCGTCATGATAGGGCTCGTCGCGTAGACGACACCACCAAGAGCGGAACCAAGTCCGATTCCGACGTTACTCGCCACAGGCATAAGTGATGAGGCGAGACCTTTGGCGTTCGGATTGAACTTCTCCGCCAAATCGATCAAATAAATCTGAGTCGATGTCGTCAATAAAATCGCCATGAACGACATGAGGGCGATATTGAGGAGACCGAGCGTCACATTCGACGTCGTCACGAATAACGCGGCCAGGACGAATGCCTGGACGAGAAAGACGAACCGTAAGCGTCCGATCGGATTGTGACTGGCGATCTTTCCGGCAGCGATATTACTGAAGATCGAGATGAATCCGTAGGCGAATAAAATCGGACTGACCCAAGCGACCGGGACGCCGAGGACATCTTTTAAAATCGGCACGAGATACGTATATATGACATACGTCGCCCCGAAACCGAACGCCGGAATCAAGAAGGCGATCAAGATACGCGGATTCGTCAGGAGTGCCATTTGTTCACGGAGTGATGCTTTTTCTTGAGACAATTGATTCGGCAAGACACGATAAATGGCAATCCAGGCGACTGCACCGAGCAGAGTCGTCAACCAAAACGTGGACTCCCATCCTGCCTGTTGTCCGATGAACGTTCCAATCGGAACCCCGAACACGTTCGCCATTGTAAAGCCACCGAAAATAAAGGACACGGCCACACCCCGTTTTGCCGGAGGGACGCTCTCGCTAGCGACGAGCATGGCAAGCGAAATTAAGACACCTGTGACGACAGCCGTCAGCATGCGCAAGACGAGTAACCACTCATACATGGGAGCGAGACTGCTTAATAAGTTCAGGACGGTGAAGAGAATCGTCAAGCCGAGCATCAATTTACGTTTTGGAAGATGGCTCGTCAAGGACATCGTGATTGGCGTGCCGACGGCAAAGCTGATGGCGAATGCCGATACGAGACTTCCTGCTGTCGCGATGGAAATGGATAGACCGCTTGCGATATCAGGCAAAATGCCGACGATGACAAATTCACTCGTTCCGAGAACGAAGGTTAATAAGGATAGGGATAAAACTAAAGTCCAGTCGCTTCGACTGAGCGAGCTTGTCTTCATGTTCAAACACTTCTTTCTATTTCATTCATTAGTAGTTAGACATCAGTCTTTTATCACGTTACAAGATTTTCCCCAAAAGAAAAACCCTTTTCTCCCAAGTCGGAAGAAAAAGGTGCATCAACGCCAAAACACTGTGGCTTCGACACCGGCGTGGTCGGAGACGACAGGTCCGTTTTCGCCGTCGAAGACGACAGCATGACGGGAGACGTGAATGGGTGCATTCGTCAACATCAAGTCGATGCGTAGCGATTTCTTGTTTTCATCCCATCCAGCGATTTTCCCTTGGACGGTCGCATCGCCTTCGCGTTCCGTTGCGAGATGGAACAAGTCTTGAAGCCCACTATCCATCAAATAATCGTATCCTTCGCCTCGAATGAAAGCATCGTTGTTGAAATCACCGAGTAGGAGTGCATGGTCGTCATGCTCCACGCGACGCAGGAGCTCGTCGAGTTGATGCTTCACTGGCTCCTCTTCGTCATGCCACCATCCGAGGTGACACGAGTAGACGGTCGTCGGCGTTTCAGGACCTTCAATCACAGCTTTGACGATTTTACGGGACTTGTAATTGTCAGGGTCCGTCGTCTTGGATACGAAGAACGACTCGGTCGATAGAAACGGTGTCCGTGACAAAATGGCGACGCCTTCCTCGTAAATGTCATATCCGTAATGGGCAAAGTCCCATGTCATGTGATAGTGAAGATCTAACTCTTTCAGGCGCTCGACGAGGACGTGTGCGAAGTTGTTTTCACGGATGTTCCCATAGATGAGTGGGGCCTCTTTATGTTGATTGACTTCTTGGAGCGCGATGAAGTCATACTCTTCGCTTGCGATACGTTCGACAATCGCGTCGATTTTCTCTTGTTGGCGGTCTTCTAACCAGGCATGACAATTGAGCGTTAAAATATTCACGATAGTCCTCCTTTAGAAAAAGGCCAACTCTCGAGCGAGTTGGCCAGTAGATTATGCACCGATGACGTCTTGAATGTCTGATTTCAATACGTCGGCTTTCGGGCCATAGATGGCTTGGACTCCACGGTCTTTCACGATAAGACCCATAGCGCCATTTTTCTTCCATTCTTGTTCGTCAGAGACGAGTGTAACGTCTTTAACGGTCACACGAAGGCGAGTCATACATGCGTCGACATCCTCAATGTTTTCTTCCCCACCGAGAAGTGCGATAATCCCCATGACTTGTTCGTTACCTGTAACGGATGATTTTTCTGTCGTTTCTTCCATGTAGTTCCCGTTACGTCCTGGCGTCGGTAGGTTCATCTTCTTAATGAAGAAGTTGAAGACACCGAAGTTGAGGAAGAAGAACACGACAGAGACGAGCACGAAGTTGATCAAGTCTTGAAGAAGTCCTGCTTTGACAATCATCGGAATGCGCGTCAAGAGTTCGATTGCACCGAAAGCGTGTACACGTAAGTCGATGATATCTGCCAATGCGAAGGCAGCACCGGCCATGAGTGCGTAAACGACATAAAGAACTGGTGCGACGAACATAAACATGAATTCAATCGGTTCTGTGACACCTGTCAAGAAGACAGCGAGTCCGGCTGATAAGAACATCGGCTTGTATTGTGCCTTCTTATCCGCGTCGACGTTGCGGTACATCGCATACGCGGCACCAATCAATGCAGCGAATGACAAGATGACTTGACCGACTTTGAAGCGTGCTGGAACGACATCAGCGAGAAGCGTGTTGTATGCGGCCGTATCACCAGCAGCACGCAAGTTGACGAGGTCTGTTACCCATGCCAACCAGAGTGGGTCTTGACCGGCAACGACCGATCCAGCTGTCGCACCTGTTAAAATTGTGTATGTTCCACCGAGCTCTGTGTAGTTCATTGGTACTGTGAGCATGTGGTGTAAACCGAACGGTAAGAGGAGACGTTCGAGTGCACCATAAATGAACGGAGCGAGGACTGGAGCCGTGTTACGTGATGTGGCAATCCATTCACCAAAGCTGTTGAGCGCACCTTGGATGGTTGGCCATACAATCGATAGAACGAGGGCAGCAACGACTGAACCAAGGATAACGACGAATGGTACGAAGCGCTTCCCGTTGAAGAACGAGAGAGCGTTCGGCAACTTGTTGAAGTTGTAGAAACGGTTATATAGTGCACCACCGAGGAAACCGGCGATAATCCCGACGAACACACCCATGTTGAGGGCAGGTGAGCCGAGTACAGATGTGAAGTAATCAGCGACGACAAGGTTCGCACCGAAGAGTGACTCGATTGTCGCTTCTGGATCTTGAAGCATGTCACTGTTGACACCGAAGATGGCACCTGTGACACGGTTGATCAAGATGAAGGCGAGAAGTGCTGCGAATGCACCGCCTGCACGATCTTTTGCCCACGAACCACCAATCGCGACTGCGAAGAGGATATGTAAGTTGACGATGATGCCCCAACCTAAATCTTCAATGATACGAGCTGTTGTTAATAAGATACCGACATCTCCGGCTGACATTCCAATCAATTTACCGATGGAAATCATCAAGCCGGCAGCTGGCATAACGGCGATGACGACCATCAAGGCCTTACCGAGTTTTTGCCAGAAATCGAATGAGATCAATTGTTTCATGCTATACGCTTCCTTCCTGTGAGGGAGTTTTATCTATTTTTTGTTTGCCAATAGTGCAATCGCTTGCATAAATGATTGTAATCGATTGCATAAATTCATGCAACCGTTTTCGCTATTTTCATTTGTTTTCATTTTTGAAGCGGGAATGGTAGATGTGAGGCGAACTTGTCAGTCGAATCGAATCTAGCTACAATATGATAGGTTGAAGGGAGCGAGAAAGATGGGTTGGAGACAGACGACATCTGCTTTGACGAAAGAAGAGCAGATTGAATTAAAAGAAGAGTTATTGCAGAAGGGTGTATTGCACGAGGACGATCTTCCTCTCTACGAGATGCTCATGCCAGACCGCATTAAACGGATGTATGAAGTGTTGAATACACGAACGAACCATATCACGATTTTGACGGAAGGTGTGGACGATCCGCACAACCAATCCGCCGTGTTGCGTTCAGCCGATGCGTTCGGGGTACAAACGTTGCACGTCGTCGAAGGACGGGCAAAGTTCAAACCGAACTCGATTATCGCCAAGAGTGCCGACCGCTGGGTGGACGTCGTGGAGCATGGCTCCATTGAAGAGGCGATTGACGCTTTAAAAGAAGACGGTTATCAAGTATATGCGACGGCATTGAGTGAGGAAGCAATTCCGCTCGAAGAAGTGGATGTGTCGAAGCCGACCGTTCTTCTATTCGGGAATGAACATAGTGGTGTCTCGGAAACAGCACTCCATAAGGCGGACGGGAACTTTGTCATTCCGATGCAAGGGTATGTACAGAGTTTGAACATCTCCGTGGCGGCGGCGATTTCCTTGTACGATGTCACGACACGGTCACGACATATCGTGACGGATGGCTACGAGCTTCCGGTCGAAGATCAAGCGCGCATCTTCAAAGACTGGATGGTCAAGAGTTTGCCGAAACGTACGCTCGGACTTTATAAACAAAAAGGTGTCACGGCTTTTGAACGGGAGACAGGAAATTCAGAATGAACGGCGAAATGAACAGACGTACGGAATCTTTGTCCAGAAACTGAAAGGGGATGGCACGATGAGTACGACGAGTTCATTTATCGTAAAAGATGTGACAAACAACTTTAAGGATTTTGAAGAGGACTTTTTCCGACTGTATCGCACGTTATATGGCGACCTCGATCAGTTGCGTTTTAAAGAGCGTTTATATCGGCACGCCAATCCGCTAGTGTTACTGGCTTTCTCGGAAGAGGAACTGGTCGGCTTTAAAATTGGCTATGAGGCGGAGCCTTATCGATTTTACAGCTGGGCGGGCGGCGTACATCCGGACTTCCAAAAGCATGGCATCGGTCGCAAGCTGATGGATACGCAACTCGAATGGGTCGAAGCGCAAGGGTTCCATTCGATTCGGACGAAAGCACGCAATACGAACAAAGGGGTCATCATCTTGAACCTCCTTTGCGGATATGACATCATGGGCGCTTACACAGAAGATGGCGAGCCGCGCATCATGATGGAGAAACAACTGAACAGTTGAATGGATGCCGCGGTCGTGTGATCGCGGTTTTTTTGATGAAACCTATTTAAATATGTGAGCGTACATAAAGAAAAAGGGGGAGTTTGAAATGATAGTATTTGGATTTGGCGGGGATCCGTTCGATAGCTCGATAGGGGACTCATTCTTTAGCGGACTATTTGGTGTGTTTCCAATCATTTTCATGGTTGTGTTCGGTCTGATTATATTTGGATTTATCAAATCGGGAGTGAGCTACTCTAAAACATCAAATACATTGAAGGACTTACAACACTTCGCCTCACAGCTTGCAGATGATCCATCCGACGAGACGGCTGAGCGATTGGCAGACTATTTACGTGGCGTCGATTCCTTCTCGATTGAACGGACACGCATGGAGCCGTTCCGTGTCGCGCTCGGATGCTATCAATTGGTGATGGAGTCTGACGCTGTTCGCGAAGAGACGAAAGAGCGGGTCGATCGTCAATATAAGCGTCTCGGGATTTTAGACGGAGAAAAATTTGCCGATGAGGCACCACCACGTCGACGTTCTTCTTCATCGAGTCATCATGATATTCACCACCATCACCATGACCATATGTAAAAAGCGAAGGAATCCCTTCGCTTTTTACATATATCGTGATGCATCAAATTCAATGTCAGTCTGATAACGGACGGCTTGAATCGCACTTTCGATTCGAATGGCACGCTTCTTAATATCGCGCGCTTTCAGGCGATACAGCTCCGGATCGTATAAGGCGTGTTTGATCACGGCAACCCCATGCACATAGTCTTTCTTCGGACGAAGCGATAATTTTT
Organism: Exiguobacterium sp. S3; assembly: GCF_018617295.1. Lineage (GTDB taxonomy): Bacteria > Bacillota > Bacilli > Exiguobacteriales > Exiguobacteriaceae > Exiguobacterium > Exiguobacterium profundum. Next base: position 76,680 of record NZ_JACSJW010000004.1, on the reverse strand, counting down.
CATAAAGTCGTGCTTGGACGCGTAACTGAACAGCAAGTTCGATTGCCTCGACGAGCGGAAGCGGACCGTCGTGCGTCTCGACAACGGCTTGGACGTTTGCCTCTTGAATGAGACGGTCGAGCTGACGTAAGTCTAGACGAATGTGTTCAAGTTCCATCTCGATGTCTTGAAGGGAACGAGACTGAATGGTCGGAATGGATTCATTCGCTTGAAGCGAGATGAACGCCACATGCTCAATCTCTTCGGTCAATGTATCGATTTGCTCATGGAGCAACTGTTTCAACGTTAGGGCATCTGCAAGGTTCATATCGATTTCCTCCTTCTGCTTTTTCTAACCGTACCATATCGAGATGGCTGAAAAAAGGTGGATGACATCCTCGATTACGGGAATAAAAGCAAATAGAGAGGAGGAGGACGATGAAGAAGTGGAAGATACAATGGATGATTGCACTCGTCCTACTCCTGTTCGGGACGGCGACATTCCTTTATCAGTGGGTTGACGTAAGCCCAGGCGATATTCGGGACTACATCATTCAATTCGGATGGTTGGCTCCGCTCATTTACATCTTGTTGTTCACCGTTCGTCCGCTCATCTTGTTCCCGACGTCCGTCTTGTCGGTCGCCGGCGGCTTGGCGTTTGGAATGTTACCGGGCGTCATCTATACCGTCATCGGGGCGACATTGAGTGCGCTTGTTGCGTATTATGTGGCAATTTTTTTCGACGATCGTTTCCTGCATCACTTCGAATCAACGAATTACGAAGCCATTCAGCGTAAAATCGAAGAAGACGGCTTCTTTTACGTCCTCATCTTACGTCTCATCCCGCTCGTTAATTTCGATTTGGTCAGCTATGCTTCTGGTTTGGCAAAAGTAAACGTACTCGCCTATCTGTTTGCGACCGTCGTCGGTATGATTCCCGGAGCGTTTGCGAACAATTTTCTCGGGAGTAGTATCGCCAGTGGGGATTGGACGCTCATCGCCTTGGCATTTGGAATCATGCTCGTGTTGACGCTCGTTGCGACCGTTTTCCGTGAACCGATCAAGCGACAGATTCATCGCTATCAAAAAAAGTAGGCGACTCCAGATGGAGCGCCTACTTTTCAATTAACGGTTGTCAACCGTCTCTGGATACAGGTCATGGTTGAACAGACGATGCTCCGCCATTTTTTCGTACTTCGTACCCGGTTTTCCGTAGTTGTAGTACGGATCGATCGAGATACCGCCACGTGGTGTGAATTTCCCCCACACTTCGAGATAGCGCGGCTCCATCAACTTGACGAGATCTTTCCCGATGACATTGATGCAGTTCTCGTGGAAGTCACCGTGGTTACGGAAGCTGAACAAGTACAACTTCAACGACTTCGACTCGACGAGTTTCTCATCCGGGATGTACGAGATGTAGATGGTTGCGAAGTCCGGTTGGTTCGTGATCGGGCACAACGATGTAAATTCGGGTGCGTTGAATTTCACGAAGTAGTCGTTCTCAGGATGACGATTCGGGAACGCCTCAAGGACGTCAGGTGTGTATTCAAAAATATATGGGACGCTCTTCTGTCCGAGGAGCGAGAGGTCTTGTAAGTCTTCTGGTCTCATGTTCATTCTCCTTAGACGCCACGTTCGTTGGCGTACAGTAATGTGTGTAGTTGTGGTAGGACGCGGACGCTTTGCCATGACGGGTCGCGTGCAACGTCTTCCCATAGTTGTTTCAAACGACGGAGCTGGGCATCGGTGATGTCGCCGTCTGCACCAGGCTCTGGGTTACCGGCCGACAAATACATGACGTCCGGTGAGTAGCGCAGTTGCACTTCTTTTGCGTAGGCGAGGTCCACTTCATCAAAGACAGCGACTTTGAATGTCGTCTGCTCCGGGCATAACCGTTCGACGATGGCGTCGAGTTGCTCCCAGTTGGTCTTCATACCAGACGATGGAGGTTTCGGACTGAGGGTCACGTCATCGATTTGTGTGAGCCAGTCTTGATAGCGGCTACCTTGCGTCTCGACAGCGAGTGTGACACCACGTTCTTTCAACTTCACAACGAGGTCTTCCATAGCCGCGATGAGGAGCGGATTGCCACCCGAGATGGTGACGTAATCGTACATACCAAGTGCATCCAGGCGAGCAATCACCTCATCGGCTGTCAGCATGTCCGGTTTTTCTGAACCGTCCCACGTAAAGGCAGAATCGCACCACGAACAGCGATAATCGCAACCGGCGGTCCGGACGAACATCGTCTTCTGTCCGATGGCCCGGCCTTCGCCTTGGAAGGTCGGTCCGAACACTTCAAGAACAGGGATTTTCACGATTCCACCAACCATTCACGGCGGAACTCAGCGTAAGACGTTGGCGTTTCATACAGACGGACGAACTCGACACGGACGTCGCGTTCATTTGGCAAGTGTGTCGCCAACTGTTCAAAAATCCAATAACACATGTTTTCTGCAGTTGTATTCATATAAGGGAGTGATTCGTTCAAATAGCGATGGTCGAGATATGGCTCAAGCTCTTCTTTGAAGATCTTTTTCAAGTCACCAAAGTCGAGCGTCATCCCGCGATTGTCGAGAAAGCCGCTGACACCCATTTGGAGCTTATACGTATGACCATGAAGGGCACGACATTTGCCGTCATAATCAAAAAGATGGTGCGCTGCGTCGAACGTCACTTCTTTGACGATTTGAACGCGATGCGGACAGTAGATGAGCGAGCCTTCTTGCTTTGATTCGACACTGGTCGGAGCGAGGAATGGAGCATGTTTCATACGCGCACCTCCTCGTAAGCTGTGAGTCCGTTTTGACGAAGCTTACACGCCGGACATTCTCCACAACCTGAACCGATGACACCGTTGTAGCAAGTGAGCGTGCGTTCTTTGACGTAGTCGAAGGCACCGAGCTCGTCGGCGAGTTCCCACGTCTCTTTTTTATCGAGCCACATGAGCGGTGTGTCGATGACGAATGGATAATCCATCGCTAAATTGAGTGTCACATTGAGTGATTTGATGAATTGGTCTCGGCAATCCGGGTAACCTGAAAAGTCCGTTTCACATACACCGGTCACGATGTGATGCATACCGAGTTGTTTGGCCATGACGGCCGCAAATGATAAGAATAGATGGTTGCGTCCATCGACGAACGTATTTGGAACATCCGCATTGTCGATGTCGAGATCGTGTCTCGTGAGCGCGTTCGATGTGAGTTGTCCGAGTAGGGACAAGTCGAGGATGTGGTGTGGGACATCGAGCTCTGCCGCAATTTCTTTGGCGACTTCGATTTCCGCATCATGGCGTTGACCATATGCGAACGTCACCGCCTCCACATGAGAGAATTGTTGTTTTGCCCAAAACAGGCAAGTGGTTGAATCTTGGCCACCACTAAAGACGACCAATGCTTTTTTGTGTTGCATGAAGCACACTTCCTTTTCGCTAGTTTTGATGTCGGAGGAGGTTACGAACTCCGGAGGTCACCCTCAAGCATATAATTTATCATAAAAAGACGTTTGACAGGGAGAAAGGAAGCGAGTATAGTAAAAAACATCACTGACATGCTTTTGTGCATAAAAGCGTTTAAGCGGTTAGGCGAAATAATAAATCATAAAGATATAACGAAAGGAGGGGACGTCGATGCAGATGAAAGGAAAAGAAGCTGTATTCGTCGTGTTGATGAGCGGGATCACCTTGCTCGCACTGATGTTTTTGGCCAAAGCGACGCCACATATGGCGATTTTTGGCACAATGGTAATAGTAGGTGGATACGCGTATTATCGTTCACGCGACTTCAAACAGATTGAAACGGCGATGATCAACGGAATTCGTGAAGCGATCATGCCGGTGTTGATTTTGTTGTTGATCGGGATGCTCATCGGAGTATGGCAAATGTCCGGGACGGTCGCGACGATCCTCTCCATCGGTCTAAATACAATCTCTGCTGAATGGTTCTTGCCGAGTGTCTTATTGATCACGATGATCGTTTCGACATTCACAGGAAGCGCCTTTACAACCGTCGGAACGGTCGGTGTCGCCTTGTTCGGAATCGGAACGGCACTGGGCATCTCGCCAGCGCTCGCTGCAGGTGCCATCGTGTCGGGCGCCCTCTTCGGAGACAAGATGAGCCCGTTGTCGGATACGACGAACTTTGCGCCGGCAGTGGCGGGGGTCAAACTGTTCGACCACATTCGCTTCATGATGGGGACGACGATTCCAGCGTTCATCATCACGTTGATTTTATTCATGTTCCTCGGACGTAGCGGTCAAACTGCCGACACGGCACAAATCGCAGAGGCGCAAGCCGCGCTCAGCGGACGTTTCGACCTCTCATGGCTCACGTTGATTGCCCCTGTGCTCGTCGCAGTGCTTGCGTTCCGTCGGATGCCGGTCTTGCCGACGATGCTTGTTGGGATGTTCGCCGGTGTGTTGACGGCCGGTTTTGTTCAAGGCAACTGGAGCATCTCGAACTGGCTCGGTGTCATGCAGTCGGGCTTTAAGTCAGATGTCGAAAATGAATTGATTGCGAATGTACTCGATAAAGGTGGTCTTGAATCGATGCTCTGGTCGGTCAGTCTCGTCTTGATCGCCCTCGCGTTCGGTGGCTTATTACGTGAACTCGGTGTCTTCCAAGCCATCGTTGAATCGTTGCTCGAGCGTTTGAAGTCACCAGGGAGCTCGGTCCTATCAGTTGTCCTCAGTTCAATCGGTGTCAACTTGCTCGCGGGAGAACAGTACTTGTCGATTCTCTTGCCGGGTCAGGCGTTCAAGCAAGGGTTTATCGATCGTGGGATCGACCCACGCTACTTGTCACGGGCACTTGAAGATGGCGGGACCGTCATCAACCCGCTCATTCCGTGGGGAGTTTCTGGCGCATTCTTCGCAGCGACACTCGGCGTACCTGTATTGGAATACGCACCGTTTGCCTTCTTCCTCTGGCTCAGCCCGGTCTTCTCCATCATTTTGGGATACGTCCGATTGGGAAAGCAACGTGAATCGCTCAAAATCGCATCATAACGTCCAGGTGTCCTGCCATGCAGGGCATCTTTTTTGTGCGCAAGCTACGATTTTTGAGAAAATGAAACAAATGGAGGTGGAACCATGAAGCGACTCGATTTAGCATTTTATGAACAACCGACACTTGACTTGGCGCGTGCCTTACTCGGGCAATATTTGGTGAGGCGACATCCAGAAGGTGACATCATCGCGAAGATTGTCGAGACGGAAGCTTACCTCGGTGCCATCGATCGAGCGGCGCATAGCTTCGGAGGGCGTCGAACGACGCGAACGGAAGTCATGTTTGGGAAACCTGGACATGTGTACACTTATCAGATGCATACGCACACGCTCCTGAACGTGGTCAGCGGTCCGATCGGCACACCGGAAGCCGTCTTGATTCGAGCGGTCGAACCGATTCAAGGACATGAATGGATTGCAACGAACCGTCCTGGGGTGAAACGATATGACCAGACGAACGGACCAGGGAAGTTGACGAAAGCACTCGGAATCACAATGGATTTATACGGCCATTCCTTTCAACAAGACCCACTCTACATCGCGGAGGGTGAGGCAGGAGTAGTGATTGAGGCGGGTCCACGCATCGGGATCCCGAACACGGGCGAGGCGCGCGACTACCCGTATCGATTTTTTGAACGCGATAATCCATACGTCTCGAAATTCCGTTGAATGCTCCTGGAGATGTTTAAGTGATTCATGCCAGTGGAACAGTCCCTATGTGCATAAAACAAACAAAGGGAGTGTTTAGAATATGGCAAAAGTAGCAACGCTCATTACGGATATGTTTGAAGATGTAGAATTCACGGGTCCCCGTGACGCATTGGTGGATGCGGGACATGACGTCGTGACGATCGAAAAGAAAGCCGGCAACACGGTGGAAGGAAAGCAAGGAGAGGCGAAAGTGAACATCGATCAATCAATTGACGATGTATCGCCAGAAGATTTTGATGCCCTTCTCTTGCCGGGCGGCTTCTCACCTGACTTGTTGCGTGAAGACGAACGTTTCGTCTCGTTCGCGAAAGCCTTCATGGATGCGAAAAAACCTGTCTTTGCCATCTGTCACGGGCCACAGCTGTTGATTACGGCGAAGACGTTAGAAGGTCGTGACGCAACCGGCTATAAATCGATTAAAGTCGATATGGAGTATGCCGGAGCGAAATATGCGGACAAAGAAGTCGTTGTCTGTCAAAATCAGCTTGTGACGAGCCGTCAACCAGATGATATTCCGGCATTCAATCGTGAGATTCTCAACTTATTAAAATAACACGTCGACCACGAGAGGAATCTCGTGGTTTTTTTGTGTATTCGGGAATAAGAAAGATAAGGAGGCGATTCAAATGAGAAAACGAGCACGTTCACCGAGTTAAGTTCGTCGAAACATTGTTTGGTTAGGGTGCATTCGTTGGTTTGAAGGGCTGATTCCCGCGTACGTGATTGAGCGGTTGTTTTGGGAGTCGCGAGGCATCACCATTCAGGAAGTCGTCTATTTGGAGATGATCTATGCGCTCATCATCGTTCTGTTAGAAGTACCGACTGGTGTATGGGCGGACCGCACGACACGGCGTCGGCTGATTCAGGCAGGTGTAACCTTGGAGTGGTTATCGTTTTGGATCTTGTTATACTCGTTCACCTTCAGCGGATTTTTTGTCGCCATCAGCTGTTCGGCCGTTGGGTCGGTCATTCGAAGTGGGGCGGAGAATGCGCTGCTATACGAGTCCTTACAAGAAAGTCATGAAGCGTCGTCGTTCGAACGGGTTCTTGGAAAACTGAACGCGATTGGGATTATGGCCGCTGTGACGGCGGCATGGAGTGGCAGTATGTTGGCTCAGTACCTTCCATTGGAGTGGAACTACAGACTTTCCATTCTCAGTTTATTGATGGCGACCGTGTGTAGCTTATTTCTCGTTGAACCCGTTCATGGCGAAGGAGAAGACCGATTGACGTGGCGGCACTTGTTGAAAGGATTTCAATTTGTGTGGTCGCACACATCCATTCGTAACGTCACCATCGGATTTTTGGCAGCCGTGTCCGCATTCAATTTCATCGATGAGTTCTGGCAACTGTATGCACGTGATGTATCCATCCCAATCTATTGGTTCGGTGCCATTTCAAGCGTCCTGCTTTTGATTCAGTTACCTGGTCAACTTTTTGCGGGGACGCTTATACGATTTGCGTCATCCAAGCGTTGGTTAAACGGGTTCGGTTGGTTAATGGGCGGTGGATTTCTCATCGTCGGGTTTTTCCCGAGTCCGATTGGAATCGGTGTGATGGGACTCCTAGCTCTATTGTATGGTGCGATGGAGCCACTCTATTTTGGGCTCTTGCATCATCAGGTGCCTTCCGATATCCGAGCGACGACCGAATCATCTGTCTCGATGCTATGGCATCTCGGTATCCTCGTGTTGGGGCTGGTCTTTATTGTAGGAACGACAGTGTCGCTATTTTTGGCGTTCATCTTAATTGGGCTTGTCGTTTGGTTCGTTCATGCGACCGCCCGATAATTTTTACAGACATGGGTCATAAGCCATGTCTGTTTTTACGTCTTAAGACGGACGAAAGATTGTGTCGAGAAGTGTATGATGAGAACAATCTTGATGAATCAATAGGAGAAACAATGTGGAATGGTATGAATTATTTGTAGGATTTTTATTAGGTGTCGTCGAGGGATTGACGGAATTTGCCCCGGTCTCGTCGACCGGTCATATGATTCTCGTAGATGGTCTCTGGTTGAATTCGAGTCAGTTTTTAGGGCAGGAAGTAGCGAACACGTTTAAAATCGTCATTCAATTAGGGTCGATTTTAGCGGTCGTGGTCGTCTTTCGGGACCGGTTCAAAGCGTTACTGAATCCAAAGTCGCTCCTCACCTTAAGACAAAGCGGAACCACACGTCAGTTCAATCTCATACATATTTTGATCGGATTGCTGCCTGCTGGCGTCCTCGGTGTACTGTTTGAGGACTACATCGATACACATCTCTTCTCGATCAAGACGGTGTTGATTGGGTTAGTCATTGGGGCATTCTTTATGATTGCTGCAGATTTATCCGGTGTGAAGCGTCAGACGACCGCTACGCTCGATGACATCACGTACAAGCAAGCACTTGGTGTCGGGTTGATTCAATGTTTCTCACTATGGCCTGGGTTCTCTCGGTCCGGTTCAACGATTTCTGGAGGGGTTCTCCTCGGAATGAGTCACCGGGCAGCGGCAGATTTTACGTTCATCATGGCGGTACCGATCATGTTTGGAGCGAGTGCGTTGTCACTGTACAGCAAATGGACGTACTTCACGCTCGATACGTTACCCGTGTTTGTCGTCGGTTTCGTCAGCGCGTTTTTGTTCGCACTTCTTTCGATTAAATTCTTTTTGAAGTTGATTAACAAAGTGAAATTGATGCCGTTTGCGGTCTATCGAATCGTGTTGGCCATCGTGATTTACGTTCTTTACTTCTAAAAAAACACGTGCGAAGAGCACGTGTTTGAAACCAATGAATGGAATTGTTCGTAAAGTCTAGAAGAGGTGAAAACATGGGACAAATCGTTGTAGTATTCGGAACGTTAATCGGTCTTGGGACCGTCGGGGCATTGCTTTATATGACCCGTCTAGCCTATGAATCATGAGAACGGATAATGATAGAAGCGCTCACGTTGGAGTAACTCCATGACGTGGGCGTTTTCTGCGTTATCGATCGCACGAAGCAGACCTTCCGTCTGAGACCGGTGGGCAAACAGGGCATCTTTCTTTTGTTCGCTCTCTTCCGTTACATCGACGATGACGTGAGGTTGTCCGAGTTCGTCTTCTGTGCGGCGGTCAAAGGCGACACCTAAGAACTTAGGGCGCGTCTCGCCCATCTCTTGAAGCGCTCGTACGACGGCACGGGCTGTCGCTTCATGGTCCGGGTGGACGGCATATCCTGGATAGAATGAGATGACGGTTTCCGGCTTCACTTCGTCAATCAATGCGCGGAAGCGACCAGCGAGCTCGGCCTCGTCCTCAAATTCGACGGTCTTGTCACGAAGACCCCACATACGCAGGTCCTCGATGCCCATCATGCGACATGCTTCTTCGAGTTCATGTTTTCGAATTTTCGGTAGTTCTTCACGTGTCGTAAAGATTGGAGAACCCATATTACGTCCCATTTCACCGAGCGTCAAACAGACATATGTGACGGGTAGTCCTTTTTGACGATGTTGGATAATCGTTCCGGCCGAGCTGAACGCCTCATCGTCCGGGTGTGGGAATATGACGAGTAACGGTCCATTCATTGATTCTCCACCTCCGATGCGCCTTGTGGGAGCGGCTTGATATCGATGTGCAGCGCACATGCGAGACGACCGAGACGATCGTGACCAGCGAGTAACAACTGTTCTTCGTGCATTTCATAGTCGGTCAATCCCTCGACATAGAGCCAACCGTGATCGAGTTTTAAACCGACACGATAGGGACCATTTCCTTTAATTTGACCGATGCTGTATTCGATTTTGGCATTACGGATAAACATCCCGGCGTTATGAAAGTCTGGGTCATTATGTGTCGCGTAGGCACCGTTCGTCGTCTCGACATGGACGAAAAGTGGTGTCGCGACGTGATTGTCTAAATAGTGCTGAATGTGATCAGGTTGAATCGCTTTCACGTCTGTCCCTCCAATGGAAAGGATGACCCGAAACACGTAGTTCCGGGTCATCTGTTTACGATTGTGTTGCTACTTTTTTACGGTATCCGGTATGGTTCGTCGGTCCAACGTATTGGTTGAGACGGAATGAATGACGAACGGCTTCTGTGATGAACTCTTTTCCGATTTCAATCGCTTCTTCGACCGTGTGACCGTTGGCGAGTGAGGCTGCGATGGCAGAAGAGAACGTACATCCGCCGCCGTGTGTGAACGCAGGCTCGATTTTTTCACTTTCAAGAAGGCGGAATTCGTTTCCGTCGTACAAGACGTCGAATGCTGTATCGAATCCGAGTTTGCCACCGACTTTGACGATGACGATCTCTGCGCCGAGTTCATGGATTAAACGAGCGGCTTCTTTGATTTCGTCCATCGTTGCGGGTGTTTTATCAAGGCCAGCGAGCATACGCGCCTCGAATAAGTTCGGTGTGATGATTTTTGCGACTGGTACGAGGTGTTGACGCATCGCGACCGCAACGTTCGGATCAAGAATCTCATCCGCACCTTTACATGCCATGACCGGATCGACGACGGCATTCTGGATTCCGTATTCTTTAATCTTCCGTGCTGCGAGTTCGATGATTTCAGGTGTCGGGAGCATACCTGTCTTCACTGCATCGACTCCAATTCCAGCGAGCACCGTATCGATTTGTTTCTCGATCAAGGTCGTGTCGATTGGAAAGACTTCGTGATTCCATGCGTTATGTGGGTCTTGTGCCACGATGACAGTCAAAGCTGTCATACCGTATACACCGAGTTCTTCCATCGTTTTGAGGTCGGCTTGGATTCCCGCGCCGCCGCTTGTGTCAGAACCGGCAATCGTTAATGCTTTTTTCATCGTCATAATCGTCCATCCCCTTTGTCTGTTTGGATAGTTTCACTATAACGACTTTTTTGAATTCCGACAAATGCAAGGATTACGAGAAGTGTTCATAACTTTTCAGAAAAAGTATGCAGGATATTCATCATATTTGGGGAATAATAATGAATAGGGTGTAGACCACTTTATTATTGGCTGGGAGGAAAACGCATGTTAGTGCATAGCTTATGTATCCCGAAGAAAGATGTTGTCACCATCAGTGAAAAGGCAACATTGCGGGAAGCGCTTCATACGCTTGAAGAAACAGGATACCGTTGTGTACCTGTTTTAGACGAGACGGGGAAATTTTTCCGCGGTAACATTTACAAGATGCATATTTATCGTCATGGAATGAACGGGGAAAACATGGACGATAATGTGATGACACTCATCAAGAATACACAAAAGTACGTCCATGAGTCAGATGGATTCTTTGAAGTATTTTTCTCAATCAAAGAGTTGCCGTACATTGCTGTATTGAAAGATGAGAGCAATGAATTTTATGGCATTCTTCCCCACGGTAAGATGCTCGGGATGCTCGAAGAAGCATGGAGTCGCGACACGGGTAGTTACGTCTTGACAATCGCCTTGAGCGAACAGGCTGGGGCACTTGAGAAAATCACGAAAATCGTGAACAAATATACATCAATCGCGAGCTTGATGACGCTCGATGCGAAAAGTAAAGTATTGCGACGGGTACTCGTGACACTACCACCAGACTGTGAAGAAGACATGAAAAACAAGGTTGTCTCTAAGCTTGAACAAAAAGGCTTCCGGATTGTCGAAGTTGAGAACTTAAAGAACTAAGTCAAAACCCTTTCACTTGGCGTGAAAGGGTTTTTCGTCGAGTCGTTTTTCCATCCGAATATCGGACCAAAATTGACCGTCCCAGTAGGTGAAGTGCTCGATCCGGCCGATTTCTTGATATCCACATTTCGTATAGAGACGATGGGCCGCATGGTTGAAAGCGAATACGCCAAGTTCCATACGAGGTGTTTGTTTGGCTCGCAATTGCTCTTCTAACAAACGAAGAGCTTCTGTGCCAACGCCTTTTCCGCGACCTACAGATTCGCCGATGACGAAACCGAGCCAAGCTGTACCGGGTTCTTGTCGATATAAATGAGGCGGGTCATACATGACGTTCATTTCTCCGACGAGATGGTCATCTGCATAGATGAGGAAAATATCGTGCGTTAAGAGTCGTTCTTCTAAATCGTCAACCGTCATCTCATAATGGGCGGTCAATTCTTCTTTAGAGCGGCTCGGGCGAATAAGATGGACGATCTCAGGATCGTTATTCCAACAATTGAATGTATCGACGATGTCGCCGGATGCGACTGTTAATGGAACAAGTGAGATATTGATAGGTCATTCTCCTTTCTCGCTTGAACACATTCGATTCAATCGTCAAAATTCCTGCTCTTATACCGGCTTTAATACGTTTAAGTGGCTCGGCAATACTTCAAAGGTGAGCGGTAGCTTGCCGCCTGTGTCCCCGTCAGCATTTACAGGAAGCGCATCAGGCGAGGTCACGTTCACCCGTGACGTACAAAATGAGGTGACGCTATCCGTTTCCTTCAACTTTCCTGTAAAGAGGGCGGGTGTTAATTGAAGTGCGTCCTTTAACCCGAGCTCTTCAAAGATATAGACGTGAAGAAGACCATCATTAAGTCGCGCGTCCGGTTCGAAGTTTTCAAATCCTCCGACCGAGTTCGTCAAGGCGATGACGACGAGATAAGCCACGCCATCAAACTCCCCGTCTTTACTGTCAAGCGCCAACTCATAAGGACTATGTTCACGGAACGCTTTTACACCCTCAATCAAGTAAGCGAACGGTCCCCATTTCGTCTTCTCTTCCACACTTACTTCGTCGACAGCTTCGGCAATGAGCCCGATGGCGATGACGTTCATGAAATAACCGTTCTCATACTTTCCGATATCCATCGGTGTCGGTTCAGCGTCGCGGAGAGCCTCGATTGCTTGTTTAGGGTCACTTGGGACACCGAGTGCACGGGCGAGGTCGTTGACCGTCCCAAGTGGAATGATGCCGAAGTCAGGTCGATGAGTAGCCTCGGCTAGACCGGTCACCGCTTCGTTCAAGGTTCCGTCCCCACCCATCGCAATCACGGCCTGATAGTGCTTTTCTGCCGCTTCACGTGCGAAGTTCGTCGCATCCTGTTCCTTTTCAGTGAAGCGGACATCGACGTGTCCATATCGTTCGCGCAACACCTCTTCGGCATGTGTTGCGTGTTGTTCCCCCAACTCTTTCCCTGAGGATGGATTGACGATTAACATGACTGTGTCCATTCCAACATGTCTCCTTTTCAACTCGAATACTGTCCTTTATTCCCGTCAAAGAAAGCAGATACTCCTAAAAAATCCCCATGTCGATTAGCTATCTCGCTCTAATCTTCAAGGGGATGCGTTGGGCATTCGATTGTTTAATAATGACGGAATGCGGACATATCTAAATGACTTGCTTCCGACTCGTCCACGGCAAGTTCGATGCGCAAATGTTCATTGAACGGGGAGACGAGAGCCCCCATACAGGCGACCGGTTCATGATCGGGGACCGGTGATTTACGTTTCGTTTTGACGAATAAATAGTCCGATCGTTTCAACGTCAATAAGAAACGTTCCACGGCATGCGGTTCACGGGTCACGTTTGGCCAAGGTAAATGATTGAATAATAAAAAGACCGCGCCTTCTTTTTCGAGCGCATAGTCCGGTGCGATGCCTTCCCGATTCAACAAATCGATGACAGCATGCAAAAACTCCCGTTTAATCGTCAATGAAATTTCGTAATACTCACGCATACGGTCCACCCTTTCTTAAAATCACAATACTACCATTCTAAACGTTTCCGACATGGGCGACAATGAAGAAGTTCCTTGACGAAGTATTTTTCCCGGCTTATACTGCATAAGTCCTGCTATACTAGTGATATATGATGAACGAATTGAGGTGAAACCGACATGATTGAATCCCTTGAATTGAAGGCGTGGGTCGTTCTTGCGCGTACGATGGATGCCATCAGTGATCGTGTGAAAGAAGATTTACGACGCCACCAGTTAAATTCAACAGAGTTCGGTGTTTTATCCGTACTGTATAAACGAGGAGACACCCCGTTGCAACAAATTGGGGATCAGATTTTGATTACGAGCGGTAGCGTGACATATGTGATCGATAAGTTGGAGAAGCGAGGGCTGATTGAACGAATCGCCTGCCCGTCTGACCGACGTGTCACATATGCTTCATTGACAGACGATGGAAAGGCGCTCATGGACGTCGTCTATCCGCAACATATTGAAATCTTCAAAGATATATATGGACCGTTAAGTGATGAAGAGACGGAACAATTGATTTCGTTATTGAAACGAGTCGGTTATAACGCAGCGGGCAAATAAAGCCCGTTGCTTTTTTATTCAATATCTTGAAATTAAAATAATTGACGATGAGATATACAGATGATATAGTTCTAACTGTTATTGAAAAATTAGAGATTACACAAATGGAGGATTACACGATGACTAAAGTATTATATGTATCGGCTAACCCGAAACCAACTGAACTTTCATACAGCAAACAAGTGGCAGAAACATTCGTTTCGACACTCCAAGCAGAAAATCCATCGATCGAAGTGGAAGCAATCGAACTCTACGATGTTGATGTTCAAGAAATCGACGGAGATGTGCTCAGTGCATGGGGCAAATTCGCTTCAGGCGAAGCGCTTACTGATGTAGAAGCGAAAAAGGTAGGCACAATGAGCGGCATGCTTGAGAAATTCATGGAAGCGGACCTTTACGTGTTCGCGACTCCAATGTGGAACTTCTTCTTCCCAGCACGTATGAAAATGTTCCTCGATAGCGTGCTCATGGCAGGTAAAACGTTCCGTTACACGGAGCAAGGTCCTGTCGGCTTGCTTGAAAACAAACAAGCGATCCACATCCAAGGGACAGGCGGAATCTACACAGGAACTGACCTTAACTTCGCAGACGCATACCTTCGCCAAGCGCTCGCGTTCGTCGGTGTATCTGAAGTGACGACGGTAGCGGTCGAAGGGATGAACCAATACCCAGATAAAATCGAAGAGATCGTTGCAGACGCGAAAGCGAAAGCTGAAGCACTTGCGAAAGAAGTTGCAGGCGCAGTAACGGTATAACCTAGAGAGACGAGTCGATTGACTCGTCTTTTTGTATGCATTTATTTTGGGTATGATACAAAGGGAAAGGGGAGTATGCAATGGCAGATCAGTTATCGAGTCGACTACTTGGAGATTGGGCGGATATTGTCCAAGAAGAGATGAAACGACCTTATTTTCAACAGTTGAAGCAATTCGTCGACCAAGCTTATGAAGAAACGATCGTTTACCCGGCCCGAGAAGATATTTGGAACGCATTTATTCACACAAAATTTAGTGAAGTGAAGTGCGTCATTTTAGGGCAAGATCCGTACCACGGACCGAATCAAGCGCATGGACTCAGTTTTTCGGTGCAGGACGGGGTTCGTTTCCCACCGTCTCTACGAAACATCTTTCAAGAACTAAAAGATGACGTTGGATGTGATCTCCCGAAGAGTGGCAATCTCGAGAAATGGGCGAAACAAGGCGTCCTTCTCTTAAATACGGCACTGACGGTTGAAGCGGGAAAGGCGGGCTCTCACCGTGGAAAAGGATGGGAACAGTTCACTGATTCCATCATTGAGCGGCTCGGGAGTCGCGAGGAACCGATTGTATTCATCTTGTGGGGAAATGATGCGAAGAAGAAAATGAAATGGATTGGAGACCAACATAAAGTGCTCACGTCGGTACATCCAAGTCCTTTGTCATCCCATCGTGGATTCTTCGGTTCTAAGCCATTCTCCAAAGTAAACGATACATTGAAGGAGTGGGGAAAATCTCCGATTGAGTGGTGTCTCTGACAGTTTGCGAAAATTCGCAGGCTGTTTTTTGTTGACGCTTTTGTTTAGCTTTGGTACAGTAACTAACAAGACGTCACTTTAGTGCTTAAAAGCATATATGCATAACAGCATAACTGCAGAAAAGATAAAGAATTGGATATGTAAGAAAAGCGAAGAAAGAACCGAAGTAGAGACATCTTCCCTGGCCCAGAGAGCGTGTGGTGCTGCGAACACGCCCAAAAGATGAATCGAATTACAGTTCCTGAGCTCTCATCATTGAGCGGTCCCCCGTTATCGGATCAAGCGGCTAGAATTTTTCTAGCAACCAGGGTGGTACCGCGGCTTTGTCGTCCCTATCGATTCAATCGATAGGGATTTTTTGATTTTAAAGGAGGACTTCACATGTTGACACAATCGATTCCGAAACACCTAGCCCCACATATTTCACCGCAGTTCTACAATGAATACACACCAACAGATCATGCCGTTTGGCGTTTCGTGTTGCGGTTGAACTTGCACACGTTAGAAGGGAAGGCGCATCCGTTTTACATCGAAGGATTGAAACGGACGGGAATGGGACCGGATCGATTGCCGAACGTCGAACAGATGACGGATGAGATGCAGGCGGCAGGATGGTCGACGGTCGCAGTGGATGGGCTCATCCCCGGCGTTGCCTTTTTTGACTTCCAAGGAAACGGGATGCTCCCGGTCGCGACAGACATTCGGAAAGTCGAGAATATTTTATACAGTCCAGCCCCTGACATCATTCACGAGGCGGCGGGACATGCGCCAATGTTGATGGACCCGACGTTTTCGGCAATCGTCAAACGCTTCGGTCAATTAGGGGCCAAGGCGTTCATGAACCGAGAAGAACATGCCTCGTTCGCCGCATTGAAACGCTTGACGATTGTGAAGGAGAATGCGAATTCGACTGAACAGGACATCGAGGCGGCGGAGAAAGCCGTACATGAGGCGAAAGCGCAAGTGACTGGCTTTTCTGAAGCACAACAGGTCGCGCGTATCTTTTGGTGGACCGTTGAATTCGGATTGATTGGTGACCTCGACAACCCGATGATTTACGGGGCAGGCCTCTTATCATCGGTAGGAGAGAGCCGTCACTGTCTGACAGATGCGGTCGTCAAACATCCATTCGACTTGGAGCACGCGCTACAGACGAAGCAAGACGTGACAAACATGCAAAAAGAGCTATTCGTTATTCCAAACTTTGAGACGCTCTCTTCTGTCTTAGATGAACTAGAGGGAAGAATGGCGATTCGAAAAGGTGGGATTGAATCTGTGGCGAAAGCGTTGGCGTCAGGAAGTCAATCGACGATTCGACTTGAAGATGGATCAGAACGTGTCGGCATCGTTCGTCACATGACGGAGTCGAAAGAACATACGCTCATTCAATGGGATGAATGTTCAATTGTACAACATGGACAGCTCACACAAAAAGAGCGACACGGGCTACTGATCGCTCATGACACAGAGTCCGCGCTCGATCGCGATGACCTCTTTGAGGACGGGACGAGCATTCGGCAAGCATGTGCATCCGGTGCGCTCGAAGACGTGACGGTTCACCTAGAAGGACGGACGATCTCACTCGACTCGCTAGAAGTACGCGTCGATTCGCTTCCATCAGTTTTCCCAGGAACAACGGTAGACGAGCTGATGATGATTGAAAAACCGGTGATCATCGAACGGGATGAACGTGTATGGACGAACGATGATCCGATGTTCAACCGCATCCATCTCATGCGTGAGAGGGGAGAATCAATCGATGGTCTCATCCCAGAGATTTTAACGAACCACCCTGACGCCTGGTTATTACACATCGAGTGCCTGGAGTTGGTGAAGGATGAAGGACTGAAACAGACATTGATTGAACGTCTTGAAGCATTGCGTCAAACTTCCCCATCCCGAAATGAATTGATTGGTCGCGCGTTCGAACTATTGCGCTAACGAAAAGAGGCGACGTTTTCCACTGTAGGAGAACGTCGCCTCTTTTGCATTATACAGATTGATTTGTCGTTTCACGTAAGAACGTAATCAAACGACGATACGTGGAATTAGCCGCTGGGCGGTCCATTTCGAAGTAATAGTTATGGCCAAGCTCGTGCTCGTTCCGATCATAAAAGACAGTCGTGACATCCGTACGTCCTGAAAGAATCGTTGCAAATTCCTTGGCCTGCTCCTCAAAGGAATGGTCATTCCCGTCCGCGATAAACGTTGGGACGAATGTGGCCGGTACATTGACGAGTGGCGACGCTTCAGCAACGACCGGGAGAGTCTCCCAATTGTATGTGCCGAAGTATGCCCATCCGATTCGTTTGAACAAGAAGCGGTTCACTGACTTCGATGATTCGAGCCATGTGCGCTTCAAGTCGAGCGGTGCAGACAAGAGGATGGCACCGAGGATTGAGGATTTTGGTACGACTTGTCCCACTTCAGCAGAAGGCGAATAGTCGTCATTCAACTGGATCCCGACAAACTGTGCAGCGAGCTGTCCACCATTCGAATCACCTGCAAAGAAGACGCGGTCTAAATCGAGACGGAAGCGGTCATTGTTCTCAGCGATGAACGAGTACGCTTCTTCGATTTGTTTGAGCGGGGTCGGGTACATCACGTCAGGTGCGAGTGCGTAATTGATACTGACGACGTTGTAGCCGTTACTCGCAATTGAAGTGGCGTATTTTAACACATCCGATTTATCCCCACCGACGAATGATCCGCCATGTACCCAAAAAATGGTAGGGACCGTGCGGCTATTTCCTTCATAACGGATCAAATCAAAGGTTCCATTGTCATAAGAAGACAAGTAGTCGATGTCTTTTCGGACAGACGTCTTTTGAACGACTTCCTCGAATCCCTTCATCTCCACTTCGTTTCCCCCCGCAAACGAAGTTTTGATTAAACGTGTGGCTGGTTTCGGTGAGAGGAACACATAAGCCGCTCCTGCGACCGCAGTTCCAATCAATCCGACTCCAGCTCGTTTCAACCCTTTATTCATCTTCCTTCCTCCCTTTCTACAATCAGAAGCTTATTGCGTGAAGAGTACGTCCGCCATGTACGTTTCGATGACATGAGCGATTCCGTCTTCGTTGTTTGATTTTGTGATGAAGTCCGCTTTTCCTTTGACCGTCGTGTTAGCATTTCCCATCGCGACGCCGAGGCCGGCCCATTCAATCATCGTCAAATCATTGTTTCCGTCACCGCAAGCGATGACTTCTTTTTGTGCGATGCCGAGTTGATCTGCTAGGAAGGCGAGACTCGTTCCTTTTGTGACACCGGCTTCAGTAAACTCAAGGAAGAACGGTTTTGAACGGGCTACAGCCAATTTCCCGGCCAATTCTGTTTGTAGCTTCGTTTCGATTGGAGCGAGTGTGTCGCCATCCGCAAGCATCAAACATTTGACGACCGGAGCTGTCACGGCATCTTTAAAGTTGTCGACATGAATGACCGGCATTCCCGTCAATTCACCTTCGATATCCGTATAAGGGTTCGGGCGATCGGTTACGATTTCGTTACCGACGTACGTATGAATCGCGATTCCTTCCCGTTCACTGATATCATGGAGATGGGCGACTGTATCCGGCTGGAGCGTGCTCGAGAAAATCTCCTCGTTTGTCGCACAATCGATGACCGAGGCACCGTTGAACGATAAGATGTAGCTTCCGTATTTCGCAAGTTCTAATTCACGGGCTGCTTCCCACATTGCAAACGTTGGTCGTCCGCTCGCGAGAACGACTTTATAGCCGCGCGCCTGTGCATCGAGAAGTGCTTCTTTTGTCTTAGGGGAAATCGTATGGTCGCTCGTGAGGAGCGTATCATCCATATCCAATACAATCATCTTGTAACTCATAGTAGTAGGGGGTCCTCCTTCAGAATCTAATGACTCCATCCTAAACCTTTTTAAGGTCAATTGACAACCTTGTCGCAAAAACGTAACTATAATGTAGAGAAGTGAACTCTAGAAGAGGTGGAAATCGATATGAATCGAATTTTAGTAGCTGAGGATGAACATGCGATTCGCAGCTTCATTATTGTCAATTTAAAACGAGCCGGATTCGACGTCTTTGAGGCGACGAACGGGCGAGAAGCGGTCACCGCATTTGACCGTGAACCGTTCGATGTCGTCCTATTGGATGTCATGATGCCGGAAATGGACGGATTCGAAGCATGTGCTGCCATTCGTGATCTTGACGAAAATGTAGGGATCATCATGTTGACGGCACGGACGCTCGAAGAAGATAAAATTGAAGGGCTCGGTAAAGGTGCAGACGACTACATCGCCAAACCGTTCAGTCCAGGTGAATTAGTGGCGCGCATCCAAGCGTTGTTGCGCCGTGTCGAAAAAGTGAAACGAAAAGATTCGAAACGCTTGAAGTCGGGACCGTTCGCAATCGACCTCGCCGCAAAACAAGTGACGAAGTATGGACAGTCGATCGATTTGACGCCGACCGAGTATGACTTGATCTGTCATCTCGTCCAAAACGAAGAGATCGTCTTGTCACGTGATGCGCTACTCGATGCTGTATGGGGCGTCAACTATTTCGGTGACCGAAAGACAGTCGACGTCAACATTCGTCGCTTGCGTCAAAAAATTGAAGATGACCCGAGTCATCCGGTCTACATCGAGACGTTGTGGGGTCACGGATATAAATGGCGGAGACATGAGGCATGAAACAACAGTTAGTCATTCGCATGATGATTGTCGTGACGATCGTCTTGCTCTTGCTCGTCAGCATTTTGTCTTACGGGACGTATCGCTACTATTACGAGTATGAGTCGGAAGCGTTACTAGGTCATGCGACAACGAGTGCATATCTATACCCTCAAGCCCAAGTTGGGTTTGAAACGCCGAGCGCCTTTTCAGTCCTCGTCCGAACATTCGGATATCCTGGAACTGATTTGACGATTGTCGACCGGAGCGGTTCGATTGTCAAAACGACGGGACAACGAACAAGGCAGGCCTCTTTCTCTCAAGAACAGTTACAGCAACTGTCGCAAGGAGAGTCCGTCGTGCAGGACTATGACGTCGGGGATGAACATTACTTGTCGGTCACGAGTCCCATTATGACGAACGATACGTCCGAGTTTGCCATCAGTTTCACGCGACCGCTTGAAGACTTGGACACGCTCATTCGCGAAATTTGGATGACGGTCGTCATGATTGGCGTCTTGATCTGGTTGCTCGCCCTATACACCGTCATCAGGATTGCCGATCGCTTCGTCAGACCGATTCGTCACATCATCGAGGCGGCCGATGAGATGGCTCAGGGCGACTTCGATGTATCCGTTGAGTCAAATGAGAAACATGAGCTTGGAGCCTTGGCTCGAACGCTCACGTATTTAGGCGCGAAAGTCCAGCAGCATCAGTCGACACGTAACGAATTCCTCTCGAGTGTATCGCACGAACTCAGAACACCACTCACATCGATTAAGGGATGGACCGAGACGATTCGGGGTGGTGATGAGAAACTATCTGAAGAGACGGAGCTCGGTTTAAGCATCATCCATTCGGAGACAGAGCGCATGATCGGTCTCGTCGAACAGCTTCTCGACTATACAAAAATTGAGGAGAGTCGGTTGGTCTTGTATCGCCAAGAACTGGACCTGGTCTCTTTGTTACGTCAAGTGACTCTGCAATTAAAACAGTCACTTGAAGACAAAAGCATCACACTCATCGAACGCTATCCTCAAAAATCGGTCGGACTATTTGATGAGAATCGTTTGAAACAAGTGTTCTTAAATATCCTAGAGAACGCGATTCGTTTCTCGCCAGACGGAGGAACGTTGACCATCCGCTTCGTGCAATCGGAACGTGTTGCCTTCATCTCGATTATCGATGAAGGTCCCGGCATTTCACGAGAGCATTTGCAGCGCATCACCGAGATGTTCTATCAGGCTCATGTCACAGAAGGTAGTAGCGGGCTTGGACTTGCGATTTCAAAAGAATTGATTGAAGCGCATGAAGGCAAACTCGTCATCGAGAGCGAGGTCGGACACGGAACGACGGTGACCGTCTTATTGCCGCTCGACCCGAGTGAACTACATTAATAGGATTAAACCTCCCGAATTCAGGCTACATATAGATGTATGTAGACTGAGGGAGGTTTTTATAATGGCCAATCAATCTTTGAAGCCGTTAAAAGGAAGTCCGAATGCTGTGTCAACCCAAACTTCAATTGAAGAATTGCGGATGGACCCACTGCCGTATGCGGGCAGTCGCGGGCAATCAATTGAAGCCATTAAGATGGCGATGAATCAGTTGCCACGGGCTGAATTGGTGAAGGAAACAGATGAAGGACTTCATTATGTAGTGACTTCGAAAGTGATGCGATTTAAAGATGATGTCGATTTTTTATTTGATGACGCTACTCAACAAGTCGAGTTTCGATCTGCGTCGCGTGTCGGCTATTCAGACTTTGGCGTGAATCGAAAACGAATGGAAGATGTGAGCGAACGATACCGGAGGTTGATTCGATGAAGGACTATCAGTTGATTGTCATCGGTGGTGGTGCTGCCGGGATGACGGTGGCCGCAGGGGCTGCGAATTTAGGCGCAAAGGTCGCGCTTGTTGAAAAGAACAAACATTTAGGCGGTGACTGTCTGCATGTCGGATGTGTGCCATCGAAAGCGTTGGTTGCCGCTTCAAAAGAAGCGAATGCGATGATGCGCGCGGCCCGAGTTCTCGGAACCGAGTTCAATGGACAAGAGCATTATCAAATGTCAAAAGCGCGTGTCGACAAAGCACGTGCCATTATTCAAGACCATGACGGGACAGAGCGTTTTGAAAAGATTGGCGTCGACGTCTATATCGGAGAAGCCTCGTTCCAAAGCCCGCACGAATTAAAAGTAGGGAACGAGTTATTGATCGGGAAAAAATTTGTCATCTCGACGGGGTCGAAACCGACAGTTCCTCCAATCGATGGACTCGATCAAGTCCCATACTTAACGAACGAAACGGTCTTTGAAGAAGAGACGCTCCCGGAGAGCCTGATTGTCATCGGCGCCGGAACGGTCGGACTTGAATTGGCCCAGTCCTTTGTCCGACTCGGCTCACAAGTGACCGTGCTCGAGGCGCAGGATGATTTCCTACCTAAAGAAGACGAGGACGTCGCCACCTATTTGAAATCTCAACTCGAGATGGCGATGCGCTTGAAAATCGGCGTAAAGGTCAATCGAGTCGATGAGGTCGATGGCCGCATTCGTGTCACGACAGAGGTGAACGGCGAAACGGTCGAATATGAAGCGGACAAACTGCTGATGGCGACAGGTCGCGTTCCCCGAATCGATGCGCTTCGTCTCGACCGGGCGAACGTTCAGGTGACGAAAGGGTATATCGATGTCTCGTCGTCATATCGGACGTCACAATCTCATATCTTTGCGATTGGCGATACGATCAAGACGCTCCCATTCACACACGCCGCTGGAGAAGAAGGGAAGGCGGTTGTCGCGAACGCGCTCTTTGGATTATGGAACAAGGTCGACTATAGTAAGCTCCCGTGGATCACATTCACAGACCCTGAGGTGTTCCACGTCGGGATGACGGAGAGAGAAGCGCGCGAGCGTTACGGTGACGACATTGAGACGTATGAAGCGAAACTGTCCGAAGTGGACCGCTTCATTGCTGAACGTCAAGAAGCGGGCTTTGTCAAAGTGATTACGAAGAAAAATGGAAAAATCATCGGAGCTCATGCAGTCGGTGAATCGGCGGGGGATTGGATGCAAATTGTCGTTTATGCGATGCAACGTGGTGACAAAATCGGGAAGTTGTCCCGTATGATTTACCCGTATCCGTCGCGAAGTGAGGCCGTGAAGAAAGTGACAGACCTTTACTGGCGAAAACGATTGTTCGAAAGCCCACTCACCGAACTGGCGAGACGCTACTTTAAATTGATGCAATAACACAAATCACCCACTCGAACGAGTGGGTGATTGTTAGTTTGGTAAGGTGATGGTTTCAATCATCTTTGGTTCGCCCTCAGAAAGGTCGACGAGTGGTTTGATCAACACCTCGACACGTCGGTTTTTAGAGCGACCTTCTTCTGTATCGTTCGTCGCGATCGGTTTAAACTCACCGTAACTTGCGAGCGTGAATTGAGCCGGGTTCAAGGCATCATTTGCCAAAAGGCCACGCATGAACGCGGTCGCACGTGCCGAACTGAGTTCCCAGTTTGACGGGAAACGTGCTGTATTGATTGGAATGTTATCCGTATGGCCGGAGACGACAATCTCTCGCTTGCCCGCCTTCTCTAAAATTTGACTGATGTTTTGTGCGACGTTACGAGCATCAGCATCGAGAGTCGCCTCTCCTAAGTTGAACAGGGCACGGTCTTGAATCGTCAAGACGAGACCACTTGAATTGATCGTCGCTTTGATTTGGCTTTCGAGACCGTTCTTTTTAATGTATTTGTTTACATCTTCTTTTAACTCGTCAAGTTGAGCCAATTCATACGTCCGTGGGTTGGCGGTCGTATTGGTTTTGTCTGTGCGACTGATGTCACTGTTTGAGGCAGTCGAAGCTTGAAAGACGCTGACGCCTCCAGAGAACACCTGGTTGAAAGACTGTGACATTTTCTCAAGCTTTGTCTGGTCGATGTTACTCGATGCGAATAGTACGATGAAAAGTGCGAGCAACAGTGTCAACAAGTCGGCGTAAGGAATCAGCCAGCCTTCGGGAATATGTTCTTCATGATCATGCTTCTTTTTGCGCTTCATAGTCAGCTCGCTCCTTTGGAGACAAATACACAGACAGTTTATCTTCTAGCGTTTTTGGAGATTCACCACTTTGAATCGATAAAATCCCTTCAATCATCATTTCCTTGATGATGACTTCACTCTTCGAATACTGCTTCAACTTGTTTGCAAACGGGAACCAAAGCACATATCCGGTGAAAATCCCGAAAAGTGTCGCGACGAAGGCCGCAGAAATGGCATGTCCGAGCTTTTCGATATCAGATAAGTCTTTCAAGGCAGCAATCAATCCGATAACGGCTCCGAGTACCCCAAGTGTCGGGGCATATGTCCCGGCTTGAGTGAAGATATCGGCGTTTGCTTTATGACGCTGTTCCATATTTTCGATGTCGCGTGACATGACTTCCGCAATATATTCGGAAGGTTGACCGTCGATGACCATCATCATGCCTTGGCGTAAAAATGGTTCTTCGACTTGTTCAAGTGCCGTTTCGAGGGAGAGGAGTCCCTCTTTTCGGGCTTGGGTCGACAAGTCGACGAATTGCGTGAGCAATCCGGACTTGCTTGGGAGTTCTTGTTTTTTGAACAAGATTTTAAACAGTTTTGGAACATTCTGAAGTTGTTCCTTCGATACAGCGATACTGACAGCCGCGGCTGTACCGACGAAAATGATAACCATTGCGGCAGGGTTGATCAGCGGCGCAACACCTGCTCCTTTTAATAGCATTCCACCGACGAGGGTGAGGAATCCGAGTATGAGTCCGACTAACGTAACGACATCCATGTCTTTGTTTTCCACCTTTCCGAAATAAATCAGGACAAAAAAAGCGAGAGACGCCACTCGTCTCCCGCAACATGCGTTCCCGATGATTAAGCGCCGTTTTCATCAATCAGCATTTGAATGCTGATATTTCGTTCTTCACGCTCTATATCGGTTAATACGTCGTATTTTTTTAACAATGCGTACAATTGATTCACGACTTCTTGCTCGAGTGACCAATTGAGTAACTCTTCTAGCTGAAAATAAAGGTGAGCGGGCATACATTGTGACTGGCGCTCCAACCTTCGTGAGACATCCTCTATCGAATGATCTACCGTACTAGGGTCCACGGTTTCATTCAACCTCCTCAACATTCTTAAAGTCTATCTCCCATAATACCAAAAAATCGAAGAAAGCGTTAGAGATACATTTTCTTGTTGGCATTTATAAAAGCGAGGAGTAACATGGGGCTTAGAATAATAGAAGTGAAGGAGATGTCGTGATGCGGCATAGACTGTCAGCGCGTGAGGTGCGCTTGAAGCGAATCGAGGTACTTTACCGAGTCGTATTTGAAAAACCTGCCCGTTTTATCGCGGGAGGATTTTTACTGGCGATTTTTATCGGGGGCACTCTTTTATATATGCCATTTGCGCAAGAAGAATCGGTTTCTTGGATTGATTGTTTGTTTATCGCAACGTCTGCCGGAACGGTCACTGGACTGTCGACAGTCGACATCGGCTCCTCCTTCACCCTGTTTGGTGAATTGGTCATTGTCGCCCTCATTCAAATCGGGGGTCTCGGGTTTATGACGATCGCCTTGATGTTGCTCAGTGTATTAGGGAAGAAAATCGGATTAAAGCAGCGAATCTTGTTACAGGAATCACTGAATTTAGCGGGGCCGGGAGGAACGGTTCGTCTCGTACGGAACATCGTCTTCACGACGGTCATCGTGCAGTTCATCGGGATGTTGTTTTTGACGTTCGAGTTGTTCAGTACAGAGAACTATTCTTTTGGAAAGGCACTTTATTACGGTTTCTTCCATGCAGTGTCTGCCTTCAATAATGCGGGATTCGCATTATTTCCAGACAGTCTCATGTCATTTGAGCAGAACACAGCCATCATTGTGACCATCGCCATCATGATTATGATTGGAGGTCTTGGCTTCACGACGATTGCCGATACCACGGAAAAGAGAGGCTGGAAACGTCTCGCCCTCCATTCGAAAATCATGATTTTGTCACTCTTGGTCATCAATGGTGTCGCTTGGTTCGTCCTCATGATGTTTGAGTGGGTATCGAACGAAGGGGTATTGTACGGTCGATCCCTCGGTGAGGCGTTACACGTAACGTTCTTCCAAGCCGTGACGACACGGACGGCCGGCTTCAATTCCATTGATATCGCGACCATGGCACCAGCCTCGATCGGTTTGATATTGATTCTGATGTATATCGGGGCAGGGGCGGCTTCGACAGGGTCGGGGATCAAAGTGACGACGCTTGCCGTCATCTTTGCGGATATGTGGGCCTTCATCGCAGGTAAGAAAGAAACGGTCATCATGGAGCGGACGATTGATGCGTTTCAAATCAAAAAGGCGTACGTCGTAGCCATCTCAAGTTTCTTGTTCATTATGATAATCACGACACTCGTCATTTTATCGAATGGCCACATTCCGGCGACTGCCATTTTATTCGAAACGGTCTCGGCGTTTGGGACAGTAGGGTTGTCGCTCGGCATCACAGCGGAATTGAATGATGCCGGGAAGGGGCTGATCATGTTCATGATGCTTCTCGGACGTGTCGGATCGTTGACCATTCTCTTTACCGTCGCACGTCAAGCCGACCGGAAGATTCGCTATCCGAAAGAGAAGATTTTGATTGGTTGAAGATGTATTGTAGGCTGCATTCCTCATGAAGGAGTTGCAGCCTTTTTTGAGGTGTCGTAGTCAAGAGCGACACAGATTTTTGATGGTCTTCATCGTATGCAATAATTGGTATATAATGGGTTAGGGAATGAATCGATAAAGGAGGATTTTGACTTGTTATCTTGGCTCGGTATGACAAAAGGGGAGAAGGTAGGGCGCCCGTTCTTCGGGGATGTGTCGAAACGAGCGGTAACGCTTGTGTTACTCTCCTCGTTGATGTTGATGTATGGTATGAAGTCGCTATTGGTTTACCTGATTCCAACTGCATACTTGGAGGATGCGATCGTTGCGGTTCTTCCTGGTATCGTAGGGCTCCTTGTGGCATTGGTCTATATCCTCGTCCTCGAGCGTCTGCTTCACGATCAAGCGGTGTCTCGTAACGACGCGGATGAGATATAAACAAGTGTACGATGATTCACGGCGTATACTTGTTCATTTAATTTCAATCATAGTTGAAGCCCTGACGAATCAGGG
The DNA here is from genome assembly GCF_018617295.1 of Exiguobacterium sp. S3. GTDB lineage: Bacteria > Bacillota > Bacilli > Exiguobacteriales > Exiguobacteriaceae > Exiguobacterium > Exiguobacterium profundum. Next base: position 49,411 of record NZ_JACSJW010000004.1, on the reverse strand, counting down.
CTTTTTGTGTGCCATATAATAATGGACAATCTCAGGGAGGTAATCCTGGAGGTCTGGACATACGATGCCCGTTCCGTCGAGTGCCCGTATCGTTTGTGTCGTGTCAAAGTGAACAGGATGTTTAAAGTACTCCAATAGTTCGTGAGGAACCTCGAGTCGCTTGGCACCATTCCAAGCAGTAAATGCCGCGTCGGCAACGGCATGAGGAACGGTTCCGCGAGGAGAACGCTGAAACATCGTCTCATGCAACATACGATATACCTCTCGTGCGCCATGTGGGAATGGGTCCGTCAAATGAAATGTCCGCTTCAGGCCGTTTGGAGAATGAGCTAGGAAAGCGGTCGCTTCTACTACATAATCGTACGGAACGAGGTTTACCTCAACATTCGCCCGCCCGATGTAAGGGAGTGGTCGCATCTGCTGGAGTTGTGTCATCAATTGTAAGACGAAATAGACACCGTCGAACTTTTTCGTTTCGCCCGTGCGACTATGTCCGATTACGATCCCAGGACGAATGACGGTGATTGGCATGCCACCCATTTCTCTTGAAACGAGTGCCTCTGCTTCATATTTAGTCGCCTCATAATGATTTTTAAACTGGACCCGATGCCATAATTCATTTTCATAAACCGTCCCACGGCGACGTCCGGCGATATAGGCGGTACTGAAGTACACATAACGCTTCAATTGTTTCGAGCGTTTGGCGAACGCGGTCACATGTTTGGTTCCGAGTATATTGACGCGATAACCGATGTCATAAGGAATACTCAAGTCATATGCGGCGGCGAGATGGAAAATGTAATGTACATCGCGTTCAATGACAGACCGCATAATCGGGTCGAGAATCACTTCGGGTAACGTGATGTCTGCTTCAACAAGGACGAGCTGGTGCGGTGCAAGCGACGTCGTTGACAGTAGCGTATCTCGTAGCTCTTCTGCATCACGTTGTTGGTTCGGAAGATGCAAGGCGTAGATGACTCCGATTTGATGCGGTAACGAAGCGAGGTGTTCAATTAATTTTCCTGCTAAAAAACCAGGGAACCCGGTAAAGGCGTAATTGTTCATGACGTTTCCTCCGCTAAATCTAATGTGAATGTGAAAGTCGATCCTTTTCCGACAGTCGATTCCACTTCGATGCTGCCACCATGTGATTCGATAATTTCTTTACAAATCGACAAACCAAGACCGGTTCCACCAATTTTACGTGTATCCGAATTATCGACCCGATAAAATTTTGTGAACAATTTTTCGAAGGCGTGCTCCGGAATCCCGATACCGAAATCACGAATGGATACATGCGCTTGATTGTGGTCTTGTCGGACCCGTACTTCGATTTCCTGTCTATTCGGGGAATACTTGATCGCATTTGAAATCAAGTTGACGAGAACTTGCTCGATGCGATCGCGGTCGGCAACGAGATGCAAGTCATCATCCGCATTATCGAAATGAATGGTATGATCACTCGTTTCGCGGAAGCGTTCAATCACTTCTAAGACAAGTTCATTCAAAGCGAAATGATCTTGTTTATATTCTTGGTGACCATCTTCCATGCGTTGGATGTCCAAAAAGTCGTTGAGTAGGGCGGTCAATCGTTTCGCTTCCCGCGACATCGTCTTCAAGAAGCGCTCTCGTTTTTCAGGCGTCAAATCTCGAGCGAGCATCAATTCAATATATCCCGATAATGAGGAAAGAGGAGTTCTTAGTTCATGTGAGACCGTGCTCACCAGTTCATTTTTAATCTGGTCCATCCGCTCTTCCTCGGTTCGGTTACGGAACACAAACAAGAATCCACTATCCATACCGATTTGTCGTTTTGTATCCATCGTCGTTCCATACATCTCATAGTATTCTTCATCTCGATCGTTTGGCTGTGGGATGGAGAAACGCATCGATACTTCACGCGCTGTCCCATCGAGAAGTTGATCCATCTTTCGTAGCATCTCGCTCCTGTCACGAGGACGGAACGTGGAGAGGAGCGGGATACGCTCCTGAATTTTGTTTGGAGCGATGCCCGGTAAGTCCATGAGTCGTCTTGCGTGGACGTTCATGAACAAGACACTCCCGTTCGATTCGGTCAAAACGAACGCTTCATTCGATGCTTGTAAGATTGACTGGATGATATCGCGCTGACGGGCGATGGCATTTTTTTCACGTTCGAGCATACGCTCTACTTTTTTACGGTCGCTGATATCACGCATGACCGCGACTCGTAACGTTTGCCCTTGGTATGTCACTTCTTTCGGATACACTTCTAGTTCTAAGAACGTTCCATCTTGCCGACGACCAATCACTTCGTATGGCGTTTGAATGTGATTGCGAATGCGTCGCAACACATCGGCCCGGTACCCTTCCGCGATAAACTCGATCGTCTGGCGTCCCATCATTTGCTCTGCAGGGATTTTAAAGATGGATTCCGCTGCCTTGTTCGCATCGAGAATCATCCCATCTTCATGGAACAGAACGGCTTCGATGACCGATTCGGCAAACATGCGATAACGCTGTTCCTTATAACGGAGCTCACGTTTCAACTCAATCTCGGAACTCACATCAAATACGAAGAAAAAGAAGCCGATGAGTTGCTCTTGCTCATAAACGGGATGCATGAACAATTTGCCGATGAAATGTGTCCGATCTTTACATTGAAACTTCCATTCCCGGTCTCCTTTGTCGAGTGCGAGGCGCAACATTTGTTCGAACGATAGCAACCGTTCCGTCTCGTCTTGATAAGCAGAGCGCTTTTCACTTAATTCTCTCGATTCAAATAAAGCGAACGGTGTCATTTCGTAAAGCACTTCATGGGGCGCATAGCCAAACAGTTCCGTGGCCCCCTGATTGAAACGAGTAATCAACAGATTCGCATCCGTCATGATCATCGCCATGTCGAGTTCAGTATGCATCATCGCCTCAAAAGCGTTGTGTTGAATCGTCACGCGTGTATCATGGGGCAATGGCTCAATGGAGAGGATATATTGATTTTCCCACGGAATGGCGTGTACTCGCATCGTTGGCAGTTCATACATCCAAGGCAGTCCTTGTTCCATCCGACGAGACAATTCCATCGTAATCGGTGACTGATTGACCATATGGAAAAGGTTCGAACGTCTCTGTAGATTCTCAGGAAACTGCTCGAGAAACGGACGGTTTGCCTGAACGATTGTTCCATCTTTCTGTATTAACGCAACTCCGTAAGGTAATGCATGTAGTAACTCACTTTGGAGATTGGCATGATTCTCCATGGACAGTCATCCCTCCTTCGCGGTGTCAGACGAGCACATCTTCTATATCATTCGACAGATCCCCCTTTCATTTCCTGCCCTCAAAACGGTAAAGTGAGGGAGAGGAATTGGAAAGGAAAGATGAGCATGATTGGATTACTCATTGGGATCATCGGTGCCATATGTTTATGGTGGTTCGAGGCACCGCTTTGGAGCAGCGTACTGCTTCTCTTGTTTGGAATTGCATGGTTTATATGGAAAGTAAGGCTGTCGACCATCGACCGCATTGATCGGATGGATGGTCGGGAGTTTGAATTATTTTTAGAGGAAGTGTTCACCGCGCTTGGTTACACGGTCACGGTGACTCCAGCATCACGTGACTTTGGTGCTGACTTGTTATTGGAGACACCGGATGGATGGTCGATTGCCGTTCAAGCAAAGCGTTATGAAAAGACGGTCGGACTCGAAGCGGTTCAACAAATTGCAGCGGCCGTTCCCTATTATCAAGCACACGAAGGCTGGGTCGTGACGAACTCGAATTTCACGGACAGCGCATACGAATTGGCAGCGCCAAATCAAGTTCGTCTGATTGCAAGAATGGAGCTTGAAGAACTCTTAAAAGAAGCGGGATATAAGCGATGAGAATAGGCTTGTTCACAAGTTCGACAGAATCCAAATGATGTCGAAAAAAAAGGGTTGTCTTTTTCTTTAAACGATGCAATAATCATCTTCGTCATATGAAATATGTAGTAGTTGAAACGAGATAAAAACTACACAGAGAAACGATTGGGGTTTTCAGTAATACCCGACCGTACACATACAAACAATCACGGTTGGAACGTGCTAGGAGGAAAAAGCGGTGCGCAAATTAATTTATGTAAAAGGTTGCGTCTTTACACAAGGTGAGGCGACCATTTATGACGAGACAAATGATGCGATCGGATCTGTTCACCGCGACGCGGAAGGCAGTGTCCAAGTGCACAATTTGTCTGGACGACAGATCGCTCATGGGAAATACATCCCAAACTGCCAAAAATGGGTCGTGATGAACCATGATGGACAGGCGATTGGTCAATTGAAAGACAAGTTCTCGTTATTCGGGAAAAAGTGTGAGTACAACGTCTATGAACGCGGACTCTTCACGATTCAATATGATGTGGAACGTCACAAGTTTAGCGTTCGCGACAAAGCAGGTAAACTTGTCGCGGAACTACGGAAACAAGAAGACGATACGTTCTGCTTAACGAAAGAAGCCGATCAGTTATCGATGTTCGAACTCCTTTCCGTCTTAAAGACGTTAACGGTCAAATCACGGATGCCGCTCGCAGCATCTGTCTCATAACGATGACGAGCACCGGTCAAGAGACCGGTGTTTTTTGATACGAAAAAACCGTCTCATCAAATGAAACGGTTCAAATAGTGCTTGGCCTCGAGTTCGAGTGTCGTCACCCGATGTGCGTATAGACAAAGCTTCAAGACGTGAATGATATTTGGATGTTCATAGTTCATCTTTTCGAGCGAACGCTTCGCCCGTGTATCGAGAAGGTCGATCGGGCTTGTTGACTTCGCATACTCCGCGTAAAGTCGATAAAAATCAATCGGTTTGATGAAGTCGTCTTCGTCCCGGTCAGGGTTGTTGAAGATGAGCGCCAACAAGGAACTCGTCTCTTCGAGGGAAAAAAGGTGTTTCAAGTCATCAAGGAGATAAATGATTGCCGCTTGATGCAAGGAATACTTTTTACCGATTCGTGGGACACCGATGATTTTACGAACTTCACGCTTCGTCCAGTTTTGAATCGTCGTCGCAGAGAGATGCTCTCCGGTCAGTGCGTTAGCGAGAGCGACGATTTGGTTAATCGATAAGCCGTTCTTTTCAATATGAAACAAGTGGATTTTTCGAAGCTCTTTTGGGAAATGTTCACGCACGTCTTCAGGGAAGAGGGCGATGGCTCGCTCGATTTCTCCGACCTGCATAAAATGAAGGCAATCTGCCAAAGTTTGAATTGAAGTTGCGTCGCGCATACGGCCACCCTTTCTATCGCCAACAGCGTACGTTGGCTATACAGTCATTTGACCTCATTCTACCAAATGTTTGAAAAGTAAGCTAGGATGGGCACTGATTAAGGTATAATGACGGTATCATACACACTCTATATATGAAGGTGGTCAAGCAATGAATGAATGGATTAGTTCGATTCTTTCCATTGTAGTCGTCCTCGTGTTTCTCGTGGGTCTCGAACACGTCGGGAAGCGTCTGGGATGGACGGATGAAACGATTCGAAAAAGTGTACATATCGCAGTCGGGCATTGGTCGTTATTAGCAGTTTGGTTAATGGATTCATGGTACGTCGCGGCAGTCCCGCTCATTTTCTTCACATTTGCGAATGCGGTCCTGTTATATAAAAGCCCGTCACCGGTGCATCAAACGGAACGAAAATCATTCGGGACTGTATACTATCCGATTGCATTGCTCATTATCTTATACTTCTTCTTCGAGTCCGAGCCGATCGCATTTTTAGCCGGATCACTCGTGCTCGCCTGGGGGGATGGAATGGCTGCACTCATCGGACGCAAATATGGGACGGTCATCTATGATTTATATGGACAAAAGCGTTCTTTCCAAGGAAGCATTGCCATGTTTCTAAGCTCATATGCTGTCTTATTTTTATTGTTTTTGTGGAATGATGTCGTCCTTTGGCAAGTGGTAACATATGGGTTTATCATTTCCATCATCGCTACACTAACTGAAGCGATTTCATATCGAGATTGGGATAACTTTACAATTCCAATCATTGTTGCCATTGCGACATCACTATTGCTATAAACTAATCATGAATTTGTAAGAAAAACGTTGCTTGTCACGTCCAATAATCATTTGTATACTGTGATTCGTACTGAAACCATTCAGTGACGTGCTCGGAACGAATGAAGTGGGACCGAGACACTGATTAAATAGAACATAAAGGATTGAGTGAACGCATGAGCTTTTTACAGCAACTTCAAATGATCATTCCGGCCGAGCGCGTCCTTCAAGACGAGCCATTGTCGGCACACACGTATACAAAACTAGGGGGCAAAGCAGATTACTTCGTGGCTCCACACACGTACGAAGAAGTGCAGGCCGTCTTAAAACTGGCCCACCAAGAAGCGATGCCGTTTATGATTCTTGGCTTCGGTTCAAACTTGATCGTCCGCGATGGCGGCATCCGTGGAATCGTTTTGAACTTGAATGAACTCGACTCGATTCGTCGGGAAGGGAATCAAATAATTGCCCAGGCAGGAGCAGCGATTATCGACGTCTCACGTCAAGCACTGGCAGAGGGATTATCGGGCCTCGAGTTCGCATGTGGGATCCCTGGGACGGTCGGTGGTGCCGTCTACATGAACGCAGGTGCATACGGCGGAGAAACGAAAGACGTCATCACATCTGCGACGGTATTGACGCAGGATGGTCAAGTACTTCATTTATCTAAAGACGAACTCGATCTTGACTATCGAACGAGCCGTGTCTCAAAAGAGGGCTTGATCGTACTCGAGGCAACGTTCGAACTAGAACCGAAAAACTATGAATTAATCAAAGAAGTCATGGACGACTTGACGTATAAACGTGAATCGAAACAACCGCTTGAATACCCTTCGTGTGGTAGTGTGTTCAAACGTCCGCCTGGCTATTTTGCCGGCAAGTTGATTCAAGACTCTGGACTGCAAGGCAAACGCATCGGAGGAGCGGAAGTCTCGCTCAAGCATGCTGGGTTCATCGTCAATATCGATGAGGCGACGGCGACAGAGTACATTTCACTCATCCGTCACGTCCAGGTGACCGTTAAAGAGAAATTTGAAGTGGAATTAGAGCCGGAAGTGAAAATCATCGGGGAAGATATCGCCGTTGAGAACGCATAACGCATAACGCATAATTAAAGAAGGAATCGGACGATGGCGTTCGGTTTCTTCTTTTTTTATATAGAAAAAGACGATGAGAACGGGCATCTCATCGTCTTAAAGGTTAAGCTTGTGTTTGTTTTGAGACCGCCTCATGGGCCGGAACGAACGGATATTCCAAATCACGTGCAACCGCTTCATACGTGACCGTTCCATTGATGACGTTTAGGCCTTTGAGAAGTGCCTCGTTTTCAAGAAGTGCTGGGAATACGCCTTTTTGCGCACACTCGATGATATATGGCATCGTCGCGTTTGTCAGACCCATTGTCGAAGTGCGTGGCACGGCACCTGGCATGTTAGCGACGGCGTAGTGTTGCACGCCATAACGCTCATACGTTGGCGCATCATGCGTCGTGATATGGTCGATCGTCTCACAAATCCCACCTTGGTCGATGGCGACGTCGACGATGACCGAACCAGGCGACATGCGCTGTACCATTTCTTCCGTGACGAGTTTCGGTGCTTTTGCTCCTGGAATGAGCACGGCACCAATCACAAGGTCACTCTCAGCCACTTGTTTCGCAATGTTGTATTTATTTGAGATCAACGTATTGATTGTGTTTCCGAACAAGTCGTCGATTTGACGAAGACGAGCCGGGCTAATGTCCATCAACGTCACGCTCGCCCCAAGACCAATTGCGATTCGAGCTGCATTCGTTCCAACGACACCGCCTCCGATGACCGTGACGTTCGCACGAGGCACGCCTGGGAGACCAGACATCAAGATTCCTTTTCCACCATGTGGTTTTTCAAGGATTTGAGCTCCGATTTGCGCAGCCATACGTCCTGCCACTTCACTCATCGGTGTGAGGAGTGGTAACGTGCGATCCACTTCTACTGTCTCGTAGGCGATGGCTGTAATCCCAGAATCGACGAGCGCTTTCGTTAATTCTGGCTCTGCCGCAAGGTGTAAATAGGTGAAGAGCGTCAAGTCAGGACGGAAGTATTGATACTCAGACGGCTGTGGTTCTTTTACTTTGAGAGCGAGTTCGACGCCTTCCCAAACTTCTTTCGCCGTTTCAAGAATCGTTGCACCGGCATCAATATATTCCATATTCGTGAATCCGCTACCGAGACCGGCATTCGTTTCGACGAATACATCATGACCAAGCTCCGTTAACATAAATGCACCCATCGGTGTTAAGGCCACCCGATTTTCATTGTTTTTAATCTCTTTTAATACCCCGATTTTCATGGAACATTCCCCTTTCATTCCGTTGACACAATTTGTTCACACCCCTAGTATAGACTCATTTGAAAACGCTGTCTTTAGCATGGATTCTAAAAACGAAGACGCTCACTTTGTGAAAAATCACAAAGTGAGCGTCTAGTCTTCTAATCGATATTGACCAGCCTTAATGGCTAAATAAATCATGGATCTTTCTGGTAAGGAAACTTGTGTGATATTCGTCAACTCTTCGATGCGGCGAATCCGGTAAAGAACGGTATTCGGATGAATATGAAGATGAGCGGCGACTCGTTTGACGTTTCCATCAAAATAAAAATACCATTCGAGCGTCTTCACGAGTTCGGTCTGATGGGATGAATCATAATGCTGCAACCGTTCGACTGTCGGGTGGGTCTCCAGTCGGAGTCCGATACGTCGAGCGAGTTCCGGGACGAGTTGATAAATGCCGATCTGCTCGAAGGCACGGGAAGTCGATAGTTCGAGCGGGAACTTGCGACGCAGCGTGGTAACCCGTCGCGCTTCTTCGGCTGCGGCATATAACATGTCACTTTCGAAAAAACGTCGGCTGATGCCAAGACGTGGTTCGGATTCGCTGAACTTGTCTTGAAGCAATTGTTCGAACCGTTCCGCCCAGGCTATGAGTACAGTCTCTTCATCGGAGAGTTCAGACTTCATATAATGCCAGACGAGTAGCTGCTGACCGTCGATGGCATGTAAAACGACTTCAATTGACTCTTGCGTCGCAAGCACATAGTGAAGGCGTTCCGCAAGTTGAGGGGTGATCGGTTGAGCACATTCGATGACCGTCAACCGACTGGCGACGGCAATCGGAGCAAGTTCGTTCAATCGTTCGCGATTCGCATCCGTCAGGGTCGGGGAAGCGAGGACATCTAATAAGAAGCGTTCGAGCTCGGCGCTGATTCGTCGCTCGTGCATCGCGATGGTCATAAGCAGCTTTTTGGCGATGGTCGCCCCTTCTTGCAAGATGGCTAATTCTTGAGTACTGAACGGATTTGTCCGAGCTAAGCTCCAAATATAGCCGAGTACTTCATCATGTTGTTTGATGACGATTGCGGCGCGTTCCCCAAGACCGACGGCGAGACGGGCCGGGATGACGACCGGTTCATTTTGGTCGATGACTTCTTGTAAAATACCACTCTCCCATAGGTCTTCGATGACAGCTTCTGGGACACGACGCCCGATGATGGTCGCAATCCTGGCCGGGTCGGTCGAATCGGGGTGGGTGCTATAGGCGAGCAATTGGTGATGGCGGTTCTCGATCGTGATTGGTGCTCGAATCGCTTGTCCGATGGCTTCGGCGAGTGTATCGAGTGACTCGTAAGATTTCTGCAAAAAAGGCATGTCGATTCCTCCTCTCTCTTGAGTATAACTTCTTCTTTGTGAAACTTCACAAAAAGAATCAAGAGTGTGAGAAATGACATACCTTGTTCCATTACATTGGGAAAAACAATCCGACGACGAGACCGAGTAGCGCTCCGACGATAACCTGGAACGGCGTATGGCCGACAAGCTCATTCAAGAGCGGGGTCTCATGTTTGATTCCTTTGAAATAATCGTTCAAGAGCCGTGCTTGGAAACCGACCGCCTGCCGAACTCCGGTCGCATCATACATGACGATGGTGGCAAAGACGACAGCGAGAGCGAATAGACTTGAGTCAATGCCTTCCATTCGCCCGATTGCCGTAGCGAGTGCGACGACGGTGGACGAGTGCGAACTTGGCATGCCGCCTGAAGCGAACATGATTTCAATTTCAAAATCTCTTGTTTTAATGAGTTCAGTTACGAGCTTGGCCGCTTGGGCGATAAACCAAGCGAGAATCGCGGCGAGTAAAGGTTCGTTAAACATACGTGCATTCACTTCCTGTCTGACATAGTATCTTCAATATACCCGAAAGAGGAGCAAGCTAGACGTTAAGATTTCGTCAAAAAAAGATGTCTTGGACACGTTCTCCAAGACATCTTCTGGTCGATTTTTGTTACCCGACTACTCCTTCAGTTTCCTGAAGTTTCTCTGCAATGTTATCGATGATATAACGGTTGCGTGGGTGTTCTTGACACTCCTTCGAGCATGAACGCATTTGTTTTGGTTCACACTCTTCACAACAGAAATGCTGTACATTGCACTCCGGGTTAGCACAATTAACGTAACGAACCGTCTCGGTCCCACAGTGCATACAGTGTGAGACGACAGATGGGTTCACGGAGTTAACCGGGACGTTGATGCGCTCGTCAAAGACGTAGAGCTCGCCTTCCCAGTCTTCTCCTTTTGTCGCTTCATCCTTACCATACATCGCGACGCCACCTTTAAGGTGGAAGATGTTGTCGTGACCAAGGTCACGCATATATGCTGTAAATTTCTCGCAACGGACGCCACCGGTACAGTACGTGAGAAGTGTTTTCCCTTCGTAGAGGTCCTTGTTCTCTTCGAGCCATTCCGGCATGTAACGTGAAGCCTCTACATCGATTTTGATCGCATTTTTAAAGTGACCAAGTTCGTACTCGTAGTTGTTACGAACGTCGAGGATGACGACATCATCACGATTCATCATCTCTTTCCATTCTGCTGGTTCAAGGTATGCACCGTGTTGTTTCGGTACATCAAACTCGCCATCAAAGCGCCACGTCACGAGCTCTTTCTTGTGACGGACAAAAATTTTCTTGAAGGCATGCTCTTCGACTTCATCGATTTTGAACTCGATATCGCTGAAGAGAGGGTTTGCTTTCAAGTCATTCATGTACTGCTCGGTTTGCTCCCAAGTACCAGAGCACGTCCCGTTGATTCCTTCGGAGGAAATCAAGATGCGTCCTTTGATGCCGAGGTCCTTACAATACTTCAAATGTTCTTGCGTGAGTGTTTCTGGGTCTTCGATGTTGACGTACTTATAGTACAACAAGACCCGCATTGGTTTTGTTTCCATGTTGTGTTGCTCCCCTGTGTTCAGTTTTTTGCAGGAAAACGAACGTTGGGTTGTGTCGTTCGACGAATAGACTTGCCTGCAACCACAAGTCCATTATTATATGATAAATATCACGACGAATTTTCGCAAATGGTTTTTAATTTTTTTTGACGAATGCAGGGAGATGCGTCTTGAAAATTGAATTCGGGTAATAGAGTAGTAACGAAAGTTGAAGGTGGAACGACTATGCTAAATTCTCTCCAACAGTACATTATCCAATTGATCGAATGGCTTCAAAGTTTGCCTGGTGGTCCATGGGCCGGTCTAGGTGCACCGTTTTTAGAAGCGATTTTTCCATTTTTACCACTCGTTTTAATCATCTCTGCGAATGCGGCGACATACGGCTTTCTGTTAGGGGTCCTCTTATCCTGGATTGGGAACCTTCTTGGAACGATCGTCGTCTTTGCAGCCGTCCGTTATGTGTTCCGCAAACCGATGACACGCTGGCTCGAGAAACATAAGGCGGCGGTCTATTGGTTAGAACGCATCAATCATATGAGTCCGATCTCACTCGGATTCTTATATTCTCTTCCATTCATCCCGGTCAGTTTGATCACGTATTTATTGGCGCTCATTCAGATGCCGCTCCGTACGTTCATCATGGCGGCAGGATTCGGGAAACTGCTCGTCGTCGTGATTTTTTCTGTCATTGGGGACCAGTGGGAAGAATTTATCCAAAGCCCGTTTCGCTTATCCATGCTCGGTCTGCTCCTCATCGTATTATGGGCCATCAGTCGAGGACTTGAAGAAGTGCTCAAACGACGGGCGTTCAAGAAACGAAACGAGCAGTTGAAACAAGAAATGATAACCAAACGACAAACACCCCTTTGAACAAGGGGTGTTTTCACTTATGACTGTTTTTTAAAACGTGGGAAATTGAATGCGATGGCGATTCCTCCACAAATAAAGAGGAGGAACGGATAGAACATGAACGGGACGAGGTCCGGCGATGCGGTCTTCGTCAATTCTGCAGCGATGAGTAATTGAGCTCCGTACGGAAGAATCCCTTGTACCCCACATGAGAAGATGTCGAGTACGCTTGCTGATTTCTTCCGTTCGATGTCATACTCGTCCGCGATGTTCGCTGCAAGTGGACCGGCTACGAGAATGGAAATCGTATTGTTCGCCGTCGCTACGTTTGTCGCACTGACAAGTCCAGCGATGCTCCATTCGGCACCGGCACGTTTTTGAATACGAGATGTCAACGCGTCACGTAAATACGTGAGTCCGCCGTTGTGTGAGATGAGACCGACGAGTCCACCCATGAGTAATGTCAGGAATGAAATTTCGGCCATGCCAATCATCCCGTCCGCAATAGCTGTCACAAACGCCGTGACGGATAGGCTTCCATCTAGGAGACCGATGATGCCGGTGAGCGTGATGCCACCTAACAGAACCAAAATGACGTTCAGTCCTGTCAATGCGAGTCCGATGACGGCAAGATACGGAATCAGTTTGTACCATTCGAATGCGGCGACATCGATCGTGGACTCGCCATTTGACAAGACGGCGAGTAAAACCGTCGTGATGATGGCAGCAGGTAGCACGATCCAGAAGTTCGTGCGGAATTTATCACGCATGTTCGTTCGTTGCGTCCGGACGGCAGCGATCGTCGTGTCCGAGATGAACGAGAGATTGTCCCCGAACATCGCCCCTCCGACAACGGCTGCGGCAGCGATGGCGACATTGACGCCACTCTCTTCATGGATACCGAGGGCGATCGGTGCAAGTGCCGCAATTGTACCCGTCGACGTTCCCATCGCCATTGAAATGAAAGCGGCGATGACGAAGAGTCCACTCAAGAGAAGCGAGGGCGGTAATAAAGTCAAGGCAGCGTTGACCGTCGCGTCGATGGCACCGATGGCTTCCGCTACCGTTGAAAATGCGCCAGCCAGTAAGAAAATGAAAATCATGATGATGATGCCCGGATTGCCGGCTCCTTGCGCGATGCGCTCGACGGTTTGGGTGGCACTTCCTTTTGTCATGAATGCCGCAACCATCAAGGCGATGATGGCTGCGACGAGTACCGGAAACTTATAAAAGTCTCCGTAATAGACACCCGCCCCGATGAAGAAGAGTAAGAAGACGAGTAACGGCAAGAGTGCCCATTTGTTTGCTGTTGGTTGTTCCAAAATAATCACCTCACTAAAAAATAAGAAGGACCCTTTCTTAAGAAAAAGGTCCTTCGTGCGAAATACCCTTTTCATCTTTCGAGCAATACGCCCGCTGGATTTGGCACAGGTTCCCCGCTGCCGAGACTTCACAGGGCCAGTCCCTCCGTCTCTCTCGATAAAAAGTGAATCTATCCAATTAGTAAACACGTTCCCTAACGTACCTGTTTCAAATCTGCTTGTCAACTTAAAAACTCCCCAATTCGATGTGAGAAAGGGGAGTTTACGTCGTTAAATTGTTGAAGTGCGCCACGCGGTTACGTCCCGCGTATTTCCCACCGACATATAGCGCACGGTCCGCGTTTCGAATCGTATCGTCTAATCGCTTATTTCCAAACGCATCGATTGTATCGATCCCGATGGACGCAGTTACAGAAATCTCATGATGATCGACAAGGAACGGTTTCGCTTCGATTTGCTGGCGAATTCTTTCTGCAATGTCAACGGCTTGAGACATGTCACAATGATTGAGAAGCAAGATAAACTCTTCCCCACCATAACGGGCGGCAAAGTCATCAGCGCGAAGGGCTTGCCGGATACGTCGACCAAATTCCTGCAACACTTGGTCACCGACTTGATGGCCATACGTATCATTGATTTTTTTAAAGAAATCGATGTCGAGCATGGCGACCGAGATCGGATACATCGAGATGTCGGATATTTGTTGAATCCCGTATTCGTAGAAGGCGCGGGCATTGGCGAGGAGAGTCAAACTATCCGTCCGGCTCTCGGTATACAGACGATCTCGTTCATGACAACGGCTGATGGTCCGGTTGAACGACTTGAGCAACTTGAGGATTTCTTGTTGGATAATCTTCGGATACCCATATACAGGTTCTCCTGTCATCACGATCCATGTGCGAATTCCCTCAATCTCTTCCGAACGAATTGAGACGAAGCTATGGTAGTCGTCATGGAAAGCGTCAGACAATGAAGCATCCCACTCAAATCGCATCTCGTAGTCAAGGACAGGCTCGACAGGTTGACTGATATCCAGTAGCGCAAATACGACGGGGCGATCAATCGGTTGACGTGTCTTCAAGTCGAAGTAGAGTGTGCGATTAAACAGCTTGAACTCGATATATCCTTCATCGTAATGGTTCAATTGTTCACACTGACTTAAAAAGACTTCAATGGCTTGTGCTTCGCTCTGTGATAAAGAGACGGCTTCTTTCGCTTCGTCGTACTGTTCAATCAGAGATTTATACGCATCCTGTCGTCCCTTTTGAATGAGAAGTCGTTTGATGAAGAAGGTCAACGCTGCCGCGATGCTGCTCACGACAAGTAAATTCGTCTCTCGGAAGAACGCTGCCGCTAAGATGAAGATCAAACTGACGACATATGTGTAGAAAGCGATTTTCATGAAGTCGCTCAATGCGATATCGACGCGGAACCACCATCTCACCTGATATTTTTGAAATACGGTATTTAACAAGATAGCAAAGAATAATCCGGCAAGCGGTACAAACGATTCTTGCGAATAAAAATCAAGGCCGGTTACCCCACCGAGGGCGAGATAGACGGTAGCGGGAATGACAATTTCTAAGTATGCCGTAATCGCGTTCCATGGATAGGTGAAGCGGAATCGGCGTATGGCGACTTTTGGTCTCAGATTGGCGAACTGAAAGACGAATAATCCAATCTGGTTGACGATGAGTGCGGTTTCAAATCCAAAGAATAGAAATAGAATTAATACAATACTCTCAGAGAATGTGAAGTACACACCTTTGACTTCGATTGAATCGAGTTGAAAGATGATGACAAGTAATGAGATTAAAATAAAGGACAACGGATCGATGGTCGGGGCGTGCAGCACATCCAATGCAAATAATCCGATGGTGAAGCAGAACAAAACACTCCATATACTCCAACCGAGCACGGACATCTTGCGAAAGTGGTTCATGTGTTCCCTCCTAGCATGGGACATTTCAAGATATAATAGTAAAGATTCGTCATGATTTCGTGCGAGTCCTGCCTTTCTTTTATCATGCTTGAATTCTAGCATTGAGTATACAGGGAATATCCTCTATAATGAAGTTGCTTTTCAACCGCATAGACGAAAGTCGATGAAAAAGAGAGTAACGATGGTTTAGTCAACAAAGCGACCTGGGGATTGGTGAGAGCCTGGGCTGACAAACGTCGCGAAACGCACTTTTGAGATGCTATCCGAAACGAGAGTAGGCATAGCCGGAGGGAACCGTTATCACCATAAAGCGGTCTGCATCATGCAGGCAAGAAGAGTGGTACCGCGGGAATTCCCGTCTCTTTGCATCTATGCAAAGGGCGTTTTTTTTATGAGTTGTTATTGAAGAAGGAGGACATACAGATGAGTTATGAACGCAAGTATGCAGAAGCACTATCCCGTGTCATCGGTGAAGAACTCACGATTGACCAAATTGAAGCATTGATTGAGAAGCCAAAACACGAGGCGCACGGTGACCTCGCGTTCCCGTGTTTCCAATTGGCGAAAGCTTACCGGAAAGCACCTGTCATGATTGCGACAGATATTGCAAATGAATTGAACGATGAATTGTTCACGAAAGTGGAGGCGGCGGGACCTTACGTCAACGTCTTCTTGAGCCGTGATGTCGTATCAAAAGAAATCATCAACACGGTGCTTGAGGAAAAATCAGAGTATGCAACACACGAGGCACGCAATGAAACGATTGTGACGGACTTCTCGTCACCAAACATTGCGAAGCCGTTCTCGATGGGTCACTTGCGTTCGACGGTGATTGGGAATGCAATCAACCAAATCGCACGTAAAAACGGATATGACGTCGTCGGCGTCAACCACCTTGGAGACTGGGGCACTCAGTTTGGGAAATTGATGGTCGCCTACAAGAAGTGGGGCGATGAGGAAGCGGTACGCGCCAACCCGATCGCAGAACTCTTAAAATTATACGTCCATTTCCACGAAGAGGCGAAGACACAACCAGAACTCGAAGACGAAGGTCGTGCTTGGTTCAAAAAGCTTGAAGATGGTGATGCGGAAGCGACAGAGCTTTGGCAGTGGTTCCGTGACGAGTCACTTAAAGAGTTCCAAAAAGTATATGACCTCCTCGGTGTGAAATTCGAAAGCTTCAACGGGGAAGCGTTCTATAACGATAAAATGGCACGCGTCGTCGAGATGCTCGAAGCGAAAAATCTCTTAGTCGAAAGTGAGGGCGCGATGGTCGTCTCGCTCGAGGAAGAGAACTTGCCACCTTGCTTGATCAAGAAGAAAGATGGCGCGACATTGTACGCGACACGCGACTTGGCAGCAGCGATCTATCGTTACGAGACGTACAACTTCGTACAAGCGAACTATGTCGTCGGTGGCGAACAGGCGCTCCATTTCAAACAACTCTTCTCGGTCCTTCGTAAGCTTGGATATGACTTTGTTGATGGCATGCATCACGTGCCGTTCGGCTTGATCTTGCAAGAAGGGAAAAAGATGTCGACACGTAAAGGACGCATCGTTCTTCTTGAAGAAGTGTTGAAAGAAGCAATCGAAAAAGCACAAGCGAACATCGAACAGAAGAACCCGGATCTTGCGAACGCAGAAGACGTCGCACGCATGGTCGGTGTCGGCGCGGTCGTCTTCCACGATTTGAAAAACGAACGCATCAACAACATCGAGTTCGATCTTGACAGCATGCTCAAGTTCGAAGGAGAGACAGGGCCTTACGTTCAATACACGAATGCTCGTGCGAACTCACTTCTTCGTAAAGGAAACTATGACGGCTCACCATTCACTGGTGCAGACGATGACTATTCATGGGGTGTCGTCACGATGCTCAACGCGTTCCCGCACGTCATCACACGTGCGCATGAACGCCGCGAACCATCCATCATCAGCCGTTATGTACTTGACCTCGCGCAAGCGTTCAACAAGTACTACGGTCACGTCCGCGTCCTAGAGGAAGATGCAGGCAAACAATCGCGTCTCGCTCTCGTCAAGGCAGTGACGCTCGTATTGACAGAAGGGCTCCGTTTACTCGGTGTCGAAGCGCCGGAAGAAATGTAAGACAGACGAAAGGACCTCAAAAAATTGAGGCCCAGCTTGTTGACTAACATAAATCATATCGCTCGCCTTTCCGGCGCCCACGCTTTCCGCAGGCAATCCCAGAGCCGCATCGCGACCTAGGTCGCTGCTGGGTCTCCGTCGTATTGCTTTCCTGTCGGAGTCGGGACGCCGTCGGGCGAGCAACGCAAACGGTCGTCATCTGACGGCCGTTTGTCTTTTTCTAAGGTCTCGATGGCCGAAAAAATCATCAAAAAATAAGGAATCCGACATGTAACGCTTCAATCCTGAAAACGACATGAGGCGAACCAGACGGAATTGAGAAGGTTCAACGCGCCAATCTGGCTTCAGTCAATGTACAGAGCATAAAAAGTTGCCTAACCTGTTGATTGGAAAGGACCGTTTCATAATACGTCTTCAATTTTTTGGGGCAGAACGCCCCAAAAAATCGAAACCCACAAAAAAAGATGAACCAGATTTCAAGATGCAATCTGGTTCATCAACAGCCTGGACCTCAAAAATTGAGGTCCTTTTTGTATTCACGCTTTCATCCGCATGACCGTCCGGGCTTCCGTGTCATAGAGACACCATTCCCGATCGAATATGACAGCACCGACGTTGATGACATATCGTTTTTTCTTCAAATGGAACGGTGTCCCGATTTCCCACGGCAAGGATTTTCCTTTTCGGTAAATCCCGGGGATGTGACTGTGTCCGATGAAGACGAGTGGGTATTTTCCTTTCTCGACCATCGGTTCCCAGTCTTTATTCCAATTCACTTGATGTCCATGTAAAAAGCGTGCTTCCTCGAGAGTCGTCTGTTCCGGCAATAACGAAATCCGTGTTTTCACAGGATGGTCGATGACGAGCACCTCGTCGATTCGCTCTTCCTGATTGCCTCGTAGACTCGGGAATGTGAGTAACGCTTCATAATTTGGATCGTACGTCACGACGTCTTCCACATGACGAAAGCGCTCGTGACGTCGTTTTTTGCCAACATGGCATTCGTAGAGGTCCCCGAGACAGAGAATATGCTCGGTTTCGCGACGAACGTCATCCAGGACGGCCTTTAAATCATCAAACGAACCGTGCGGGTCACTGATGATGGCGAGTTTCATCGGAAGTTCGTGAATTGGGCATCGACGGACAATTCAAGTTCACGTACGAGTTGCATGACGGCCTGGAGATCGTCACGTGATTTCCCCGTCACTCGGATTTGATCGTCTTGAATTTGCGATTTGACTTTTAATTTTGATTCTTTGATGGCGTTGTTGATTTTTTTCGCGTCATCTTTGTCGATGCCGCTTTTCAATTTCACACGTTGGCGAACCGTTCCGCCGAGTGCGTTCTCTACTTTTTGATAGTCGAGGTTTTTCGTCGGGACACCGCGTTTGATCAATTTTGTGATCAAGACGTCTTTTAATTGCTCGAGTTTGTAGTCGTCATCCGAGATGAGGACGAGGTCGCCATTGTCGAGCGACATCTCACTCTTTGACCCTTTAAAGTCGTAGCGGTTCAAAATTTCCTTTTCTGCGATTTGGATCGCGTTCTTTACTTCTTCAAGATTCATTTCGGACACGATATCGAAAGAATTGTCTTTTGCCATGTTTCATCCATCCTTTGTGTGGTTTTGTTATAATGATAGCAGATTTGAAGCAGTGAAGGAGTGAAGAGATGGAACGTACAATGGATCAACACACACATGCAGACTTAGATCACGTTGCCTATCACGGGAAAGACCTAGGGGTGACGTTCAAAGGGGAACAGATTCGACTACGAGTTTGGTCTCCGGTAGCGGAACAGATGTCGGTCAAGTTATATCGAACAGCCCGTGCCCGTAAGTTTGAACGACTCGAGCTCGAGCCGGCTGAGAAGGGGACGTGGGTGATCGAACTCGACCGTGCCTTATTCGAAGGTCAATTTTATGTATTTGAAGCGCTGATTGATGGGAAGAAAGTGGAGTCGCTCGATCCGTATGCGAAAGTCGTCGGAGTGAACGGGAAACGAGGGTGTCTGCTTGACCCGGCATCCTTGAACCCGGACCATTGGATCAAAGAACGTCCGCTATTCAATTCTTCACAAGAGGCGGTCATCTATGAGGCGCACGTCCGCGATTTGACGAGTCACCCAGAGAGTGGGGCGACGCACCGTGGGAAGTTCTTAGGGATGACCGAGACGGGTACGACGACCACGAGCGGTTACCCGACAGGACTCGATTACATCACCTCGCTCGGAATCACACATCTTCAATTGATGCCGTTCTTTGACTACGGCTCGGTGAATGAGTCACGTGAAGGGGAAGACAACTATAACTGGGGCTACGATCCGGTTCATTACTTTGCGGTTGAAGGTTCTTACGCCTCGTCGGCAGATGATCCGGCGTCGCGAATTGTCGAATTGAAGGCAATGATTCAAGCGCTCCACGATCGGGGCATCCGGGTCATCATGGACGTCGTCTTCAATCATACGTACGATGCGTTGACGACACCGCTCGGTCAATTCGTCCCGGATTATTACTATCGCTTAAATGAAGACGGGACACTCGCGGATGGTTCGGCATGTGGGAATGACACGGCCTCTGAGCGTACGATGATGCGTAAGCTCATGGTCGAGTGTGTCACGTACTGGGCGAAAGAATTCATGATTGACGGGTTCCGTTTTGATTTGATGGGACTCCATGACGTCAAAACGATGAATCAGATTCGGAAAGCGCTCGATCGAGTCGACCCATCGATTCTTGTCATCGGGGAAGGCTGGGACTTGGATACGCCGCTCCCGGTTCGTGAAAAAGCGAATCAACATAATGCGCATAAGATGCCACGCATCGCCCAATTCAATGATGGGATTCGAGACGGTGTCCGCGGAGACGTCTTTATCGAAGACTTACCGGGCTGGGTGAGCGGCAACACGGACATGACAGCAGACGTGAAACGTGGGATTGCTGGTGGCATCACGAGCCAAAGTTTCGCTGATGAGCCGAACCAGGTCGTCAACTATGTGGAATGTCATGATAATTTGACGCTTTGGGACAAGTTGTCCGTGACGAATCCGGAAGATGATGAGACGACACGTCGCCGTCGCCACCGTTTGGCGACATCGATTGTGCTCCTGAGTCAAGGGATTCCATTCCTTCACAGTGGACAGGAGTTCTTCCGGACAAAAGACGGGGATGAGAACAGCTTCAATTCAGGCGAAGTCGTCAACCGTGTGGACTGGAACCGGGCGGAGCAAGAAGCGCCAAGTGTGGAATATGTGAAAGGTCTCTTGCGTCTGCGTAAGCAGTATCCGCTCTTCCGACTCGAAAACACGGAACAGATTCGCAAACACTTGCGTTTCTTTGATGAAGCAGAGGGTGTGATTGCCTTTGAATTGAGCCGTCATGTGGAAGGATATGTAGAACGACATATCGTCTACCACAACGCACTCGAGGAGGCGGTTGAGGTCAAACTTCCATCTGGCAAGTTCGAGGTAAACGTGGAGGACCATACCGTTAATCTGACGGCACCACGTCAAGTCGAGGACCGTCATATGACGGTCGCTCCACTCTCTACACTAGTCGTAACCGAACGTCGCCCAGATTACAGCAAGTACGCTGTGGCCGGTGGTGCGGCCCTCGCTGTAATCGGTGGTCTCTGGTATGTATCGAGAAAGCGGAAACGCAAAGAGCAGTAACCAAAAAGGAGACGTTAATCCGTCTCCTTTGGTGTGTCTTCCTCTGTTTGAGATGCCTCGAGTTGCATCATTTTTTGAACGAGGATGTGTTTTGGCATATGCATCAGTTCCTCGAGGGGGACGTTTAATTTTTTTGCGAGTTCAACTGCGGTCTCTGGTGATAGTTGTAATGGACGCATGGAAGGTCTCCTTTCTAAACGATATGTCTTTACCGTCAGTATACAGGAAAATCGAAAATGTGTTGAATGAACACATTCAAAATCGAATTTCGCTTCGGTGGTTGCTAAGCTGAAATTAGGAAGTGATCAAATGTACGAACAAACAGCAGACTTTCAATTTCATCAAACGATCGAATGGCTTGAACGTGTAGGTGAAGGTTGGATGTTGTACTTGGCGCAAACTGGATTTTTGTTCTTTGACGAGTCGTCTCAAATTCGCTGGGAGATCGACTGGAAATGGACACCATGCGCCCTATATGTGGAGCCGAATGCAAGACGTGCCGTGGCATGGTTCCAGGAAAAAGGACTTTACGGAGTCATTGATTTACAACGAGGACAGATGGAGACGCATGCGATCCCTCAACGATTCAACGGAGACTGGTTTAGCAATTTGCACTATTGGCAAGGCGATGACATCTTCTTATATTCAGCCGAATCGGATGTCGTAGCCTTGAACCTCCATGATCATACGTTTCGATATAGCCGCTATGAAGAAGTCCCTGTCTTTGGGAACATCATCGAGCTAGCGTATCAAGGGACGTATGATTTTGAACGGTTCACACCTGAAACGTGTGTGACATTGTTCGATGAACGAACTCATCATTTTTTAGTTGAAAATGTGAAGACGAAAGAAACCTGGCGCATTCCATACGAAGGAAACCGCGACACGGTCATTCTCGATCAAGTGGGAGAAACGACGGCGATCACATCGACAGAGTCGTTCCAACTGTTTCATCGAGAGGAAGAATTATTTTGCTCAAGCGTGTGTGCAGACAACCAATTATTGAAGGTAATGCTGTTAGATGAACGAGGGGATCGACTCGTCGTCTTGTCCGCACCACCACGATTTTGCCATAGCTGGCTTCAAGTCTTTGAACGACAAGAGTCCTGAACCGAACCTAGGTTCAGGAATTTTTTGTGAAGTGATGATGAATGAATCGAGAAACGGGAAGTAGATGGATAGACAGGGAGGAGTGACATCAATGGAATGGTTAGGTAGGCAGTTGGTTCGTTTTCGGTATGGCGTATTACTCATATGGGCGATTTTACTCGCGGGTTCAGTTTATTTCGGGCTACAGCTCCCGGGTGAGTTGAGAGGAAACGGGTTTGCCATTCAAGACGGACGTTTCCAACAGGTAGAAGATCAGTTAAATGAACGATTTGATCGAGCAGGTGCTTCAATGATCGTCTTATTTGAAGGAGGAAATCTGGAGGCGGTCATGGACGAACAACAAGACCGTTTTGGGGAAATTTCATCAATTGATGGCGTGATTACCCCGGCGGAGAATCCGGACGCGCGTTCAGGGGACGTATCCTATTTCGTGCTGGAGTTCGAAGATTATGATGCGGCGGAATCCTCAATCGATGCCGTCCGAGACGCGCTCATCGTGGATACAGATACCGAAGTCCGCTTGACGGGAGAACCAGTATTTGCGGACGACTTAAACGAAGCTTCGAAGAATGACTTGATTCGAGCGGAGTTGATCGGGATTCCGGTCGCGCTTCTCGTGTTGTTGCTTGTTTTCGGCACGCCGCTCGCCGCGCTCATGCCGTTACTCGTCGGGTTGATTACCTTTATTGTGGCAGCGGGATCGCTATTCTTTTTTGCGCAAAACATGGAATTATCTATCTTTGTTCTCAATGCCGTCGCCATGATTGCGATTGCGCTCGGGATTGATTTTTCACTGTTACTCGTCAATCGGTATCGAGAAGAGTTAACACGCGGGCAATCGAGAGAAGAGGCGATTGTCCGGACAGTAGCAACGGCGGGACGCTCGATTCTCTTTTCAGGTCTATGTGTCTTTGTCGGATTGGCTGGACTTCTGTTTATTCAAGTCGATGTCTTCCAGGCAGTCGCGCTTGGTGCCCTCATTGCCGTCGCGGGGGCCGTGCTATCTGCACTGACCTTGTTGCCGTCGTCGCTTTACTTAGTCGGTGACGCCTTGAATAAAGGACGAATCATCAAGACAGATGAGACGAAATCTGAAAAGCGCTGGCAAAAACTTGCTCGCTTCGTGATGAGACGTCCGGTGACGATGACGCTCATTGCTTTGTTGATCCTGCTCCCGAGTCTTTGGTTCGTGCACGACCTAGAGTTGAACATTCCGGACGCCGATGCGCTCCCTACCTCATATGAATCACGAGCGGCACTCGAACGATGGGACGATGTGTTTGGGGATAACTCGACCGATGCGGTCCTTCTGTTTGAAGCGAACGATTTGACCGATCCGATGATTTTAGAGGAATTGACGAGTCTCACAGATGAGTTAAACGAGGTCGATATTGTCGATAATGTCTCGACTTTCTTAACGACATCCGGATTGACGCCTGAGACGTTTACGCAACTCGCCGAAGCGGCGCCAGAACAACTCGCCCCACTTGAGCGACTTGTGACCCTTGATGGGAATACAGATTTGGCGCTCGTGAATGTCAGCTTCGATGTACCTCCGAGTGACAAAGAAGCGCAAGCATTCGTACGCGATTGGCGAGACAAAGGGTTTGAAGTCGGCGGACCGGCAGCCTTCAATGAAGAGATTTATGATGAGATTTATGACAGCATTCCCTATGCGGTCATCACCGTCATCTTGGCAACCTTCTTCATCCTCATGTGGGCGTTCCGATCCATCTTGATTCCAATCAAGGCGATTCTCATGAACGTGCTTGGTCTTGGGGCGACGTTCGGTTTACTCGTCATCGTTTTTGAATCAGGTTATGTGTACGATGCAGAAACAATCAGTATTTTGACACCGGTGTTCATCTTCTCACTCGTCTTTGGATTGTCGATGGACTATGAGGTATTTCTCGTTTCGCGAATCGAGGAACATTACCGCGAAACAGGCGACAATGACTATGCGACGGAGATGGGGCTTGCGAAGACGAGTAAAATTATCACATCGGCTGCCATCATCATGATTGTCGTGACGGGTGCGTTCGCCTTCACGGGCGTGAGTCCAATTAAACAGCTCGGCGTGGGGATTGCGCTCGCCATCTTCATTGATGCGACCATCATCCGGATCCTGCTCGTTCCGTCGCTCATGAAACTGTTCGGGGATTGGAACTGGTGGTGGTTCGGAAAGAAAGATTTACCGAAACGTAACATGCACTAAAGGTAAAATTCATGAACTGAATCAAAATGTGTGGTAAACTACGTACAAGATTACGCGCAATTTGAGAAAGGAAGGTCTTTATGGATACCGAGAGGACATGGCCTCTGTTCCAACTTCCGGACTTCTAGCGTTGACTGATCGCTTACACGTGTATCAATCAACAAACGGAAGATCGGAGATGGAACAGATGGAACCGCAGCTACGACTGAGGATCCTCCTCTCCGTCAAGAACGGGGAGGACAATCGGAATGAAACGAGTTGCTACCATAGTGCTCGGAACGCTGATCATGGCGTTCGGTTATTATTATTTGAATGAACAGTTTGGTTTGGCGGAAGGCGGGTTCGTCGGATTATCGCTACTCGGTCGTTATTTATTTGATATCGACCCGGCGATTTCGATGATCGTGCTCGACATCCCATTTTTTATCGTCGCTTTGTGGTGGAGAGGATGGCGTTTTGTCGGGCAAGCGGTACTAGCCGCTTCGTCCTTGTCGCTCAGTTATGCGATGTGGGACCGTCTCGACTTGCTCACGTTTGATATTCAAGTATGGCCGGCAACATTGTTTGCGGCCATCGCGAGTGGGATTGTGACCGGATATGGTCTCGGTCTTGTCTTGAAGTCAGGCGGGGCGACCGGAGGCGATGATTTATTCGCCTTAGGTCTATCGAAATGGACAGGCGTGTCGGTCGGTACGATTCTCATCACGTTTGATGTCATCGTCTTGGCGATCTCGCTCATCTATTTACCATTGTCGAATGCACTGTATACGCTCGTCGCGGTCTCGATCGCAGGTCGGGTCGTCACGAAGATGTTGGCGGACGACGTGGTTGAACATACCAAGCCGGCGGTCATCAAACCCAAACTTTCACCAAAAAACGATCTCGCCTGAGATCGTTTTTTGTTTTGTAAAATTTATCACAGTTTTATAGCCGTCTTTCTTCTACACTGAACGTAGAAGGAGGGAGTCACATGAAATGGATGATTCCAAAACAACACGGCGCTTGGTCGATGCTCATCTTACCGTTCTTACTCGGCGGCATTGTCGGCGGCTGGACACTCGCGCACATCCCGTTCGCCATCGCCTGGCTGTTCGTCTACATGGGCACATTTTTCTTGTTCCAATTCATCAAGCAACGGAAAAAATCGCAGCAGATGTTGCGCACGGTCATCACGTATTTGACGATTGCCACCGTCGCCGCCATCCCGGTGTTTCTGTCCGAATGGCGTCTCGTCTGGTTCGTCCTCGCGATGATTCCGTTTGGTTTGGTGAACGCCTATTTCGCCAAAATCAAGGACGAGCGCAACGTCTGGAATGACGTCAGCGCCGTCACCTCGTTTTGCATCGGTGGGATGGCGAGCTATTACCTAGGCGCGCGTACGCTCGACGCGACGATGGTGTGGGTATTCGTCTTGCCGTACCTCTATTTCCTCGGGAGTATCTTTTTCGTCAAGACGATGATTCGAGAGAAGAAGAGTGTGTCGTATCGCAATCTGTCTTGGGGATATCACGGCTTGCTCGTCGCCGTTTTCATCGTCCTTGGGTATCCGTTACTCGCGCTCGCTTACGCACCAAGCCTAATCCGAGCGGTTGTCTTCTACGGTAAAAAGATCCCTATCATGAAGATCGGGATCGTCGAAATTGCCAATTCGGTGTTCGTGCTCGGGTGTCTCAGCTGGTATTTATTTTCTTAAGAAGGGGGAACCCTTCTTTTTTTAGTCGCTTGAAGCGGTGCTCGAGATGATGGCCACGGTTGCGGCAGCCGTCGCAGCTTGTTGCATGGCGAGCAAATGCGCGAACGTGCCGTGCAACAGTAAATCGCTCGCGTCTTCCTTGATGTTGTTTGCCGCGACGAGTTGCAAGGCGACGGTCAACGCGTGTGTGTGGAACCAGCGATGTTTTTCCTTCTCCGCGTTCGTGATGTCAATCAGGTCGCGTTCGTCATTGTCGTTCGGGACCGCGACGATGGCCAACAGGGCGAGCGGTGGCAGATGTTCATTTTTGACGGCGATGGATTGTTTTTTTAGCCAGTTGTGCCAATCCAAGAAGCGGGTGACGACCTCATCTGGTGATAACTCACTAAAGGCGAATAAGTGCGAGACGAGTTGGAGTTCGTTCGAGCGGGGGAGCTGTGCTTTCAACGCTTCATAATACGTCTCAATCCGTTGACTCAACGCATCGTGGTCATCGAACGCTTGAACGAGAACGAGGGCGGACAACAGGTCTTCTTCACTCGTCAGCCAAGGATGATTTCGTTTGAACGTCTGATAGAGTGCGCTCGCCTCGTCGAGTCGGCGTTCGGGCTCATCAACGTTAATCAGTTGGCTCGCGATAAAGGGCCGTAACATACTGAAGCGGAAGTGCTTTCGGTCGAGCAACGTGTCGAGCCGGAGTACCTCGTCGATGGCCGGTTCGATGTCTTCATACTTGGCGTCGAGAAACGACAGCCAGACGAAATTATTGCTGCCGCGAAATTTTGAGAACATGCCGGTCTTTTGTTTCAGAACCGCTTGAGCGTGTTCGAACCGTTTCGAATCGAACGGGGCATCGTGCATGGCGTAGTTGATTGCCATCAAACGTCGGAAATCGTCAGTGAACCATTTTGTCGCCCCCCTGATTCCTTCGAGTGCTTCGAGGTAATGGGTGTAACGTGTCATCATCAGCAATTCCTCCTTTTTCTCCTTATACGAGTCCGCTCGAAAGAATGATTCAAAAACAGCCGCCCTGGATTCGTCCGGGGCGGCTGTTTGTTATTGGACTTGCGTATACAACTTTTGCATGTACTCGTTCACTTCATCAGCCGCTTGGAACATCATGAATGAGTGTTGCAAGATGATCTCTGGTGAGAAACCGAGGTCGAGGTCGAGTGTTGAGGCGAGTGTGACATCGCGATCGCTGTCGAGTACACAACGGAAGTATTTGAACTCCTGGTTGAACTCGTTCAAGGCATTAAGAATCGGTAAATCTTCTACGTAATCTGGGACGTGCGTGACGGTAGCAGCGTACAACTCAGCATCTGTCGTCTTTTTGTTAAAAGCGATAATCATAACGGGCTGAGCCCCGGATTTTGTTGTTTCACGCGTCAAGAACGTGACGTGCGTTTCAGTGTCGCTCTCTTTGAACGTCATGTTACGTTCAGCGGCGAGCGCTCTAAATGATTCTACTTTTTCTTCGAAGTTCACAAGGAAATCCCCCTTAGTAAGTCGTTACTCTAACTTTCTCCCATTTGGACAGGGAAAGCAAGGGGAACTAGCGTTTCATCAACATTTTAATGGCTTCTTCCACCGTTTCGGACGTATCTTCGCCATCTGCTTGAGCGGTGATGATACATTGTTCCAAGTTCTTAGCCACAATGATAGTCGAAGCGCGATCGAGTGCGGAACGTGCGGCACTTAATTGCGTCACGACATCGCGACATTCCTTTCCTTCCTCCATCATCCGGATGATGGCACGAATTTGTCCTTCCACTCGTTTCATGCGATTCAATACTTTTGCATCGTATACATACGGTTCCATATCATTCACCTCTATAGGAAAAATTGTTCAGTTACCCAACTATTTATTGTGTAGGCTCATCTTAATACATGGGGGAGTATGTGTCGAGCATCAACTATCCAAATGGATGATGTTGAAAAATTCGACATTTCGTAAAACTTATTTCTTGCAATTAAATACCTAAGGGGGTATATTAATGACGTGGAAGCGAAATGTTCAACAAATCACAAACTTGTTGAATGCCAGCAACCAAGCCGAATGGTATAAATCGAATTGAAAAAAGAAAGGTAGATCAACGATGAAAGCATCCGCTTTAAAACGTCAAATGGACTTTGAAGTGCCTGTAAATATCGTCGACGTCCGAGAACGTGACGAGTTTCAAGAAGCACATATTGAAGGCGCGAAAAACTATCCGTTATCCGAAATGACAGAGTGGATCGACACGCTCGATCCAGCTGAAGAATATGTCGTTCTTTGCCGCTCAGGTGCGCGTAGCACGCAAGCGACTTGGCAAATGGAGGCGAAAGGCTATAAAGTGGTCAATATAGAAGATGGCTTGATGAGTTGGCCAGGAGAAGTCGTCAGAGGAGGAAATGGACAATGAGTAAAAAAATCGTAATCGTCGGTGGGGTGGCAGGTGGTGCATCTGCAGCTGCACGACTCCGTCGTTTGAATGAAGAGAATCACATCGTCATGTTCGACCGTGGAGAGTACATCTCGTTCGCGAACTGTGGTCTTCCATATTATATCGGGGACGTTATCCAAGACCGTCAAAAACTCCTCGTTCAAACCGTTGAAGGGATGAACAAGCGTTTCCAACTCGATATCCGCAATTTGACGGAAGTCGTCAAAATCAACCGTGACGAGAAAACGGTGACGGTGAAACACGTCCAAACAGGCGAAACGTATGACGAGTCATACGACGTCCTCATCTTGTCACCGGGAGCGAAACCGATTCGTCCAAACATCCCTGGAATCGACGAGGCAGAAGACATCTTCACGCTTCGCAACATTCCAGATACAGATAAAATCCGTGGCTACGTCGATGACAAGGCACCAAAGCATGCGACTGTAATCGGTGGAGGCTTTATCGGGATCGAGATGGCAGAAAACTTACGTGAGCGTGGCGTTGAGGTGACGCTCGTCGAGATGGCAGACCAAGTCATGACACCACTCGATCGTGAGATGGTGGCGCCGATCCATGAACACTTACGTCTTCACGGCGTCGAGCTTCAATTGTCTGATGGTGTTTCTTCATTCTCTGAAAAAGGGAAGAAGGTGCATTTGACGAGCGGTCGTGTCATCGATACAGATATGGTCATCATGTCGATCGGGGTTACACCAGAGTCGACGATTGCGCGTGAAGCAGGACTTGAAACAGGTACGCGCGGGGCAATCCGAGTAAACGAAAAAATGATGACATCTGACCCGTCGATTTACGCGATCGGGGACGCGGTCGAAGTACTCGACTATGTCTTCCAAGAGCCAACTGTCGTGCCACTCGCATGGCCAGCGAACCGTCAAGGCCGTCTCGTTGCCGATATCATTAACGGTCGTGACGTGAAATATAACGGAACGATGGGAACGGGAATCGCCAAAGTGTTTGATATGACGGTCGCATCGACAGGATGGAATGAAAAACGGTTGAAGGCGGCTGGTAAGACGTATGAAGCCGTCCACGTGCACCCCGGTTCACATGCCGGCTATTATCCAGGATCGACGCCGGTGTCACTCAAACTCTTGTTCCATCCGACAACGGGTGAGATCTACGGTGCGCAAGGCGTTGGGATCAATGGAGTCGACAAACGCATCGACGTCATTGCGACGGCGATGAAGGGCGGTTTGACAGTCCTCGATCTACCTGACCTTGAGCTCAGTTACGCACCACCGTTCAGCTCGGCGAAAGATCCGGTCAATATGATCGGGTATGTCGCGTCGAACGTCGTCCACGGTGACAATGAAGTCGTGCATTGGGATGAAATCGATGAGCTCGTGGAAAATGGAGCGATGTTATTAGACGTTCGAGATGAATCCGAGCATGAACTCGGAAAGATTCCAGGGTCGATCAATGTACCACTCAACTCATTACGAGAAAACTTGGACAACTACGACCGGAATGAAACCATTTACGTGACGTGCCAAGTCGGTCTTCGTGGCTATCTCGCATCACGCATCTTACGTCAAAACGGCTTCAAGGTGAAAAACTTGAGCGGTGGCTACAAGACGTGGTCGCAAATCAATCGTGATTTCGAGGCGCTTGAAGAAGCGAACACATCAAATGAAACAGCGGCTACCGTTGTAGAAGAGGAGCCAACACAAATGACAAATGCACCAATCGGGGAAGCGGTCGTGTTAGACACATGTGGTCTACAATGCCCGGGACCTATTTTAGAAGTAAATAAGAAAGTCGCAGAACTCGGAGAAGGCGAAACGCTCCGCGTGCTCGCGAGTGACCCAGGATTCTTCGCAGACATCGAAGCATGGGCGAAGAAGACAGGAAACAAACTCGTCTCGAAACAATTCGTGAACGGACGCGTTGAAGCCATCCTTCAAAAAGGACAAGGTCCGGCTGTACCACAAGCGGGCGCACCAGCAGGAGACGGTGCATCAATGGTCGTCTTCAGCGGAGACCTCGATCGCGCACTCGCATCCCTCATCATTGCGCAAGGTGCTGCCGCGATGGGGAAAGACGTGACGATGTTCTTCACATTCTGGGGACTCAACGTCATCCGCAAACCGGACGCGCCGGAAGTGAAAAAGCAAGGTCTTGAGAAAATGTTCGGCATGATGATGCCAGGGCATGCCGGCGAACTTCCACTTTCGAACATGAACTTCGGTGGTGTCGGTCAAAAAATGATGAAGAAAGTCATGAGCGATAAGAACGTTCCTTCTGTCGAAGAAATGATCAAGTCGGCGCAAGAAGCGGGCGTGAAAATGGTAGCTTGCACGATGTCAATGGATGTCATGGGTATCAAAGAAGAAGAGTTGATTGATGGGGTCGACCTTGGTGGTGTGGCAGCGTATCTCGGCGCAGCAGAAGGCGGTAACCTAAACCTCTTTATCTAAACGGAATAGAAAACGAGTCGGATTGCGATGCGCTCCCCGGCTCGTTTTTTGCTTTTAGAAAGAGTCGAGGTGATATTGAAAAACGAATTAATATTGCAATTTTCGTATAATTTACCTATAATTCAATTCATGTTAAGAAAGTTGACATGACTTTTTCTATTGAGATTTTTAGAGTGATGGAGGATTAGTATGGAGAATTTGGTAGAGAAACTCGTTTCGCAAGCGAACGATTTGTTGTGGTCGCAAGTGCTCATCGTTGTACTTGTCGCGTTAGGTCTTTATTTTACAGTTCGTATGGGCTTCGTTCAGTTCCGCATGATTCCTGAAATGTTCCGCCTCTTGTTCAAAGAGGGCACAGCACGTGAAAAAGGCCAAGTGTCTTCGTTCCAAGCTTTCGCAATCGGAACGGCAGCTCGTGTAGGGACGGGTAACATTGCCGGTGTGGCGACAGCGATTGCGCTAGGTGGCCCAGGAGCAGTTTTCTGGATGTGGCTCATTGCGTTGATTGGGGCAGCATCTGCATTCGTCGAAAGTACGTTGGCACAAGTGTACAAGATTCGTGATGGACGCACATGGCGTGGGGGACCTGCCTACTATATGGAGCGTGCGCTCGGCCAACGTTGGCTAGGTGTCTTGTTCGCGATTTTAATCACGTTCTCATTCGGATTCGCGTTCAACTCGGTACAGTCGAATACGATCTCACTCTCTGTGAGTAACCAGTTCGGCATCAGCACAACAGTCGTTGGGGTTGTCCTCGCGATTGTGACGGCCATTGTCGTCTTCGGTGGGATCCAATCGATCGCACTCTTGTCGAGTATCATCGTACCGGTCATGGCAGGTGGCTACATCTTACTCGCGATTTGGATTATGGTGACGAACGTTTCCCTTCTACCAGACGTCTTCAGCCTCATCTTCTCAGAAGGAGTCCTCGGAATTGAGCAACTCTTCGGAGGGGCGATTGGCGCCATGGTACTTCAAGGGATTCGTCGAGGTCTCTTCTCGAACGAAGCGGGTATGGGTTCTGCACCGAACGCCGCTGCGACAGCGGAAGTATCGCACCCTGTCAAACAAGGATTGATTCAATCGTTTAGCGTATTTGTCGATACATTGCTCGTTTGTACATCGACAGCGATGATCATCTTGATTTCAGGCGTAGCCGGTTCAGAGTCGTTTGCGGGTGTCGAATTGACGCAAGCCGCGTTGACAGCAGAAATCGGATCAGTCGCAACATCGTTCTTGACGATTGCAATCTTCTTGTTCGCGTTCAGTTCGATTCTTGGAAACTATTACTACGGTGAGACGAACATCCAGTTCATCTCGGATAAGAAAATCTATGTCACGCTCTATCGCATCGGTGTTGTCGGCATGGTCTTGTTTGGTGCGGTCCGCTCTGCCGGCCTTGTTTGGTCGATTGCTGACGTGTTCATGGGTCTCATGGCACTCGTGAACTTGTATGCCATCTTCCGCTTGGCGAAAGTGGCTCGCGCCGTTCTCGATGACTACTTGGCACAGCGACGCGAAGGAGAAGACCCAGTTTTCTATGTCGACTCGGTTGAAAATCTTCCTGGTCGTGAATACATCGAAGCTTGGGAAAGCGAAACAGAGGAACAACAAACAGGAACAAGTCGTTCTTGATATAAGGAACCGTCTACGAATTCAAGTAGGCGGTTTTTTTACATATATAAGACGGGTAATGTCATAAAAAGGGGGCGTTCATGTATGGAGACGACGCATTATGTACGTGTTTCCCCAGAAGTTTGGGTGTCATTTAATCAGGATCCGGAGATGATTTTAGACTGGTTGATTCATATGCATGAGCAATATCGGGATCGGGACGATACGCTGACGCTTCCGAATGTGGAACCGTTTCAACGCGTACTTAGTCAAATCGAGGTATATATCGACGGGGCCGACACGTATAACATGGAAATGGCGCTCGTCGGCGAAGAGTTGATTGTCAATGAGGCGCAGGCGGTCGTGGTCGGTATCTTGACCCCGCAGTTACTTCATATCGTCAAAGATACGTTGCATGCGTTCGGGCGAGATGATGTGAAAGACATGGCATTCGTTGCAAAAGATGAATTCGAGATGATTTGGGAAGATTGGACCCGGTTGCAACAGTTTTGTGAGATCGCTTCGTCCCAGGAAGAATTCGTCTTGATTTATTATGAATGAAAGTGAATTCCCATGGTACACTGTTAATAAATGGTATAAAGGGGATTTGCTCATGGATGTGTTCGGCACACTCATCTGGCTCGGGATAATCATCAATCCGTTTCTTGCGTATCAAACGAAAATCAAGCCGCTTTATCGCATCACACTCATCTCATTCATCGTATTCTTCATGACGTGGGGGTATGCTGTGACGGGAGGGGTGGCACCGGTGCTATTCGATACAGTTTGGAACGTCCTTCTTATCGCGTATGTCGGTCTTTTAGTATTGAATAGTTATGTGGTCAGCAAACGATTCGTTCCACAGATGACATGGGTTCGTTTTGGTGCAATCGCACTGATTGGCGTTGGTGTCAGTCAAGCGTGGTTAGGACTGAGTACAGGAGAGTGGACACGATCATTCTTCATGGACGGGGACTTCTGGATGATGAGCGTCATCGTATCGCTATTGCTCCTGCTTCTCGTCACGATGAAGATGTTAGACCGACGAATAGAAGCATAATAAAATCCCGAAGCGAGGTGACTCGTTTCGGGATTTTGATTATTTCAACGCTGTCTCAAGTGCCTTGACGTTTTCACGCATCAAGTCGAAGTAGCTCTTGTCCATCTGTTCTTTCGTGACCGATTCCAAGTTATAGATCGTCACGCTCTCTGCGCCGATCTCTTGTTTCACGACTTCGGCCACTTTTGGTGTGACCGTGTCTTCGAATGCGATATAGTTCAAGTCGTGGAGACGGGCTTCCTCGATGATCCGTTTGAGAGCTTGTTGTGACGGCTCTTCAGACGGTGTAAGTCCCGCGATTGGTAATTGGTCAAATCCGTAACGTTTAGCCAAATAACCATATGCGGCATGCGTCACGAGTAACTCGGATTTTGAACCGTTCTCGACGGCTGCCTTCAATTCCGCGTCGAGATCGTTTGCTTCGTCTTTGAAAGTGCTTAACCGTTCTGCGAACTCGTCTTTATAGTCGGGTGCTTCCTCACTGAATGCGGCTTCGACCGCTTCTGCCATTGATACAGCATTCATCGGGTCGAGCCAGACGTGGGGATCGTATTGACCGTGACTATGACCGTCTCCTTCTTCGTGAGCATGTTCGTCTTCAGTATGTCCTTCCTCATCATGGACATGGACGGTATCCGCCGCATCAAGTAACTTCACGTTCTCGGCTGTTTTGACGAAGGCGACGTTCTGACCATCTAAACTCTTCTCCATAGACTCGACGTAAGGTTCAAGGTCATGACCAATCGTCAAAAAGAGGTCGGCTTCTGCGATTTGTGTCATTTGCTTTGAAGTTGGCTCATACGTATGCGGATCAGCCCCAGGTGGAATGACCATCTCCACGTTGACGCGGTCCCCACCGATTTCTTCGGCTAATGATTTTAATGCAAACGTTGAAGCGAAGACGGTCAGTTGACCATCTGTCGATTCAGATGCGTTATCTCCTTCGGTATTTCCACACGCACCAAGTAAAAGCGTACCGGCTGCGATTGCGCCTAACCAAGTTTTCTTCATCTTCCATCTTCCACCTTTCAAGTTATATGAATATTAAATCGTAACTGTTACGTTTTATGACTGCGAGTAATATTATAGTGTGAGCTTCGGAGCACGTCAAGTCCGACTTCTGATGGATAGATTTTTGAAAAAAGCGGGAATATGATTAAAAAAAGGAACGAGGAGTGGATTGTATGAGAAAGGAGACTGCCTGGTTTGTCGGGGGTGCGGCGATTGCTGCGGCGACGGCAGCCGGGGCTAGCGTGTGGAGTCAATATGGGTCCCTTGTCAGATGGCAAGAACCCGAGTTGCCGATTCAACCGACAACACGCCGGCGCCACACGTACACGTATAAAATTGTTCACGATCGTCCGCTCCAATTTGATTTGTATCTCCCCCCTGGAGAAGGGCCGTTCCCCGTAGCGGTATATGCACATGGGGGAGCGTTCGTCAGAGGGAATCGGAGTATGGTGACCCTGTTTCATCCATTGCTTGACCACTTTTTGGGGAAAGGAATCGCTGTCGTCAGCATCGATTATCGCTTATTTGAAGACGGGGTGTACTTCCCCGATAATATTTTTGATGTCTCAGATGCACTGTGCTATTTGAAACAACATGAATCGTTATTGACGCTAGACACGAGTCAATTGCTCGTTTGGGGGGATTCAGCAGGCGCTGCGCTCATGCTTGCGACTGCGCTCGACCGTCATCGACAATTTGCAGGTGATTTGGGAGACGACCTCCCGACGATCAAAGGGGTCATCGCCTTGTATCCACCGACGAACTTTTTATTGTTCAAATTCATCCAGACGTGGCTCGCCCATTTAAAGTTCTATGAAGGAAGCCGCGAGGAATGGCGTGAGTTGATGGTAAAATGCTCCCCGGTCTCCCATCTATACGCCGATGCCCCGCCGATTTTACTGCTACACGGGAAGAAAGATCCGATTGTCCCGTTCGGCCAAGCGCTTCACTTCGTCGAACATGCGAGTGATGTCGGTGCGAACGTTCAACTCATCTCATTTCCAAATGGAACCCACTCGCTTGCGAGCTTCCTCCAATCGGATAATCCAATCAAAGAAGAGCAACTCATGGCCCGAATCAATCGTTTTATTGAAGAATGTCTCGGATGACGTTGCGATTTTTAAGGAAGATGGTACGATGGGGGATGATTGAAAGAGTAAGGAGTGGAAGTAGTGACAGAGTTATGTTTAGTCAGACACGGTCAGACCGATTGGAATCGTTTAGAAATTATTCAAGGGCGTGAAGATAACCCGTTGAATGCACTCGGACGTCAACAGGCAGAGGAGAGTGCAGCTTTTTTGAGTCAAGAGGAATGGGACGTCATCGTATCGAGTCCCCTGTCACGTGCGGTTCACACCGCACAAGCAATCGCAACAGCGTGTGGTATCGAACATAAAGCGATTCTGCTAGATGAGCGTTTCATTGAACGTGAATTCGGAACGGCATCCGGGCAACCCGTGAAAGGAATTTACGAGGCGGTCCAAGCAGATGACCAGGAGCGGATTCCTGGTCTCGAAACAGAAGACGAGATGCGTAGCCGGGTCTTAGAAGGAATGAACCATTTGGTGGATACGTATCCAGGGAAGCGCATCGTTGTCGTCTGCCATTCCCATGCAATCAAAGCGGCGCTTTCTGCCATCGATGGGACATATACGTTCCGTCACGCCATGCGAAACGCCTGCTCGAACTATATCATCCATCAACAAGGTCAGTTTGAAGTGAAGGCGGTCAACGTGGCTGACCATATCACCGATCCGACCATTATGAAATGAGGAGAATGTCATGACGACCTTACTATGGGTATTCATTATCGCATCATTTGTGGTCGCTTTTGCAGGACTCATCTATCCAGTCATCCCGAGTGTCTTGTTCTTGTTCATCGGATACATGATTTATGGATTCGGTTTTTCGTTTGAACCATTGACCTGGACATTCTGGGTATGGCAATCGATCTTCCTCGTCTTCTTATTCGGCGTCGACTATGTCGTCACCCGGGCTACGGTGGATAAACGGGGTGGTTCGGAGCGAGCGAAATGGGGTGCGACAATCGGCTTGATTGCGGGACCGTTTATTTTCCCGCTCGTCGGGGTTTTGATTTTCCCGTTCATCTTCGCTTTCTTGGCGGAGTTGACACTCGGGAAGACGACACGTGAAGCGTGGAGCATCGGCGTCGGCACCGTTCTCGCCTTTCTCGGCAGCACGCTCTTAAAAGTGATCGGGATGACGATGATGATCATCCTATTCTTTATCTACGTGTGAGGCGGAGATGTTTCTCCGTCTTTTTAGTTTGAAAGGTGAATGGTTTTGGGGAAAGAAAAACAGGTCATCCGATTATTCGAATGACCCGGTTTTGACCAATTGATTGAAAGCGGAGCGACTGAACGATTGTTGCATTTCGACTTTTTTCTCGAAGAAGGCGGGCTTTAAATTCGAAGTGGCGACGCCATCTTGAATCAACGAATCGAGTACTTGCTTCGTCGCGTCTTGTTTCGGCATCAACATGAGTCCTTCAGCGACGAACGTATGATGGTCGTTCAAGGCCCGCTCGCTCGTGAACGTCAAAGCGAGTGCAGCCGGGGCGTTCGTTGGCGACGTGATGACGGCTTCAGCGAGGATGAGGATGCGTTTGTTTAAGTAATGATGGAGCGTGACAGCCGACTCGGTCGGCACGAGCATTTCGAGGAGCCACTCTGAATCGTGCTCCTTCGAGATGATTAACCCATCGAGTAAATCGATCGGTAAATTCAGTTCATTGCCGTATTCGTCTTGGACGAGTCGGACTTGGACGAGGCGAAACGTTTTCATGGGATCGTTCCTTTCCGCGTTTTCTTTAGACCATCTTAACACAGTCTGAGGAATAGAATGTGTTAAGATAACGGGGAAGAAACAGAAAAATAGAGAGTGAGGGAGGCATCAAGATGAGTTGGGTTGTTGGCGTAATCGGGTATGTGACGATTCTCGCAATCGTCTATTATGGTGTCCTTTTCTTCAAAGTGAAACGGGAGCGGAGTCGGGCCGGCTATCGGATCTTTCTCTTGCTTGCCGGATTGTTTTTAGTCAGTGGGAGCGATTATATCATTGCGTTGTTCCAAGGAGACACCGAAGCGACGTTTTGGCAACGGACCGTCTATTTTGTCTTGATATTGCTCTCTTTGTCGATGGCGCTTTACTTTCGGAGAAAAGAAGATCAAAGCCAAGCAGGCGAGATGACGATGGTATAAAAAAACGGCTGTGGGTATGCACCCACAGCCGTTTTTTTATTTTGGTACCCGCGTTTTGCGAATCATATCGAGTTTTAAATCCCATAGTGGCTTGCTGAACGTCACCGAATACACTTCC
Organism: Exiguobacterium sp. S3; assembly: GCF_018617295.1. Classification (GTDB taxonomy): domain Bacteria; phylum Bacillota; class Bacilli; order Exiguobacteriales; family Exiguobacteriaceae; genus Exiguobacterium; species Exiguobacterium profundum. The sequence continues at coordinate 11,332 of NZ_JACSJW010000004.1, read as the reverse complement.
GGTAAACGAAGACGCTTGTACTCTTCCCACAATCCGTTCATCTGCTCGTGATGATATGCACGAATCTCACTTGTGCTTGGAAGGTCGTATACGCGTTTCCCATCAAGGAAGATTGGTTGCAACAAGCGTTTCACGTTGAAGTTACGTGTCTTGATCTTGAAGGCCGGGTCACGGACGTCAATCAAGTCGATCTCGGTGTAAGATTCGACCGGTTCATCGGCGAGGGCGATATAGTCGCCTTTGAACTTTTTCGTTTCGTTGTCGATGATGCGATACAACTCTTTCTTGTGAGGAGTCGTCGTCTTCACCTTGGAAGAAGATACTTTGATGACCGGTTTTAATTCCCCGGATTCATCCTCACGCGCGACGAGTTTATAGACCATACCGAGTGCCGGCTGCTCGTAAGCCGTGATGCCACGTGTCCCAACGAGGAACGTATCGGCCTCTGCGCCTTGCATCCGTAAGTCCTGGATGACATACTCATCCAAATCCCCAGAGACGACGATTTTGACGTAGTCGAGCCCTGCTTCATTCAACGCTTTCCGGGCACGCTTCGACAAGTAGGCGAGGTCTCCAGAGTCGAGTCGTACTGACTTGAGACGATGGCCCTTCGCCTCGAGCTCTTTTGCGACCGTAATCGCATTCGGCAGACCAGACTTGAGTGTGTCATACGTGTCGATGAGAAGGCTCGTGTTGTCCGGATACATTTCAGCGAATGAACGGAATGCGCTCAATTCATCATCGTGGAACTGAATATCAGCATGCTCCATCGTTCCTCCTGTCGGGACATCAAAGTCACGACCGGCTGACACGAGACTTGTCACATCAAAACCAGCGATGTAAGCCGCACGTGTTCCGTAGTAAGCCGCATCGACACCTTGCGCGCGACGAGCTCCTCCTTCAAGGAGTGTCTCGTTCGGAGCAGCCTGACGAATCCGGGCATACTTTGTGGCGATGAGTGATTCATGGTTCGCGATATTGAGTAGCGCCGTTTGGAACAGTTTCGCTTCAAAGATGGTCGATTCAATCCGAACGACTTGTTCATGTGGGAAGATGACTTCTCCTTCGCGAACACTATATAGTGAACCAGTGAACTTAAAGTTCCGTAAGACGTCTTCGAATTCATCTTCGAATCCGAGTTGCTCTTTCAAATAGGTGATGTCCGCCTCCGTAAAGGAGACGTTCTCTAAGTAGTGAACGATATTCTCGAGTCCGGCGAAGACGACATAACCACCACTAAATGGATTCGAGCGATAGTAAAGGTCGAAGACGACCTTTTCATTATGGCGACCTTGCTTCCAGTAAATATACATCCAACGTGGAAGATAAAGATCTGTGTGAAGGGCTAAATTACGATGTAACATATGATTTCCTTTCTGTTTTACGTCACTTTCCGACGACTGTCGCACCGAGTGTTGTGACGAAATGTTCGAGCGCCCATTCATGGCCGACCGGGTTGAAGCTTTGAACGGCATCGGCATGGACGACGATTTGATAACCGAGGTTGTAGGCATCTACGGCTGTATGGAGTACACAAATATCCGTGCAGACACCGACGAGATGAACTTCTGTGATTCCGCGTTCCCGAAGACGCAGGTCAAGGTCAGTTCCGGCAAAGGCACTATAACGTGTCTTATCAATCCAGTGGTCTGCCTGTTTCGCAGCTTCCTTCACAGAACCGTACAACTCACGGCCCTCTGTCTCGCGGATATTGTGCGGTGGGAACAACGTCGTTTCAGGGTGGAACGTGTCACCTGCATCATGGACGTCGTTCGCGATGACGACATAGTCATCCGTTGCGAATGTCCCGATCAATTCGACGATCCGTTCTTCAATCTCTTGCCCGGGTTTCCCACAAGTCAAACGACCACTGTCTGCGATAAAATCAAATGTATAATCAATAACAATCAATGCGCGCATGGGAGATGCTCCTCTCTCGTAATGAAAATGATGGCTGTCCATCTCATTCTAATTCATTATACATCATGCACGGAAGATTATTTTTCTTCGGTTTGGGTAGATTAAGACAGTAGACTGTATAGGGAAAGGGGATTGTGACGATGGTATTATCGCAAAGTGAATTGACAGAGGAACTGTCACGGTTGAACGGTTGGGAAGAAGTGAACGGGGAGATTCAAAAGACGTATCGGCTGGAAACATTTCCGGAGGCCATTCAGTTCGTGCATCTTGTAGCAGATTTGGCTGAATCGCTCGATCATCATCCGAACATCTTGATTGAATATCGGAACGTGACATTGACCGTCTCGACCCATGACGAAGGGGGCATTACGGAGAAAGACATCACACTCGCGAAAGGGTGTGAGGAACTTGTCTAAGCTCTATATGACTTTTGCGTCAGGCAGCGTGGCGGAGCGTCTTCGAAAGGAGCCAGGCGTCATCGCGGCGAATGGACACGAAACGATTTTGCTCGCAGAAGGAGAGAAGTCTCCGTTCAAGAGCGGTAAAGTGTTTGAAATTGAAGAGGCGTCGGGCGAATTCGTGAAAAAAGGGAACATTTTATACGCGAACGTTCCGGCAGATGAGAATGCCCGCTCCCTGTTGTTTCACCACTTGTTGACGGAAAAGGCGCCACTCGGTGTCAGTCATGATGGGTTTTCGGGGTACCGACTCGGTGTCGACCCGGATGATAATCATGCCGTCGTCTTTATTCAGTTCACGTCTGGTGGGAAACACTTTCGTGATACGGCGGACTATGCAATCCTTGAAGACCGCTTGAAGCGAGCGGTCGAACAGCGCGGTGCAGGTCCCGTCATAAAACACTATGTCGTCAGTGAGTCAGATAATCTATAATAAAAGATAACGTCATGTTAGGGGAGGATTTTTATGAACAAGAATTATTTCTGGTTGGGGATGGCTGCGGGTGCGGTAATCGGCGCAGCAGCATCACTTCTCCATAGCGAAACGCGCGATCAACAAGTGAGACAACTGAAAGGCATCAAGTCGAAGTTGAAATCATCGAATACGTCGACTGAGGCACATGCGGTCGGTCTACAAGCGTCATCGAAAGGCAACTTGAAAGACCGTGTCATGGAATGGAAATCGCTTTACGAAGAAAACCAAGATACGATTCAAAACCTCGTCGAAGACGTGAAAGACTTAGTGGATGCGCTTCAAGAGGCTCGTCATAAAAATCAAATCTAATCAAATGGCCAAGCGATTTCGCTTGGCCATTTTTCGTACCTTCTTTATAAGAACTGTGCCAATAATCCGAAGATGGCCAGTCCGATGATGATGTAGAAAAACCACTTTCCGTCCCCGGAATGAATGACAGGGGGCGTGTACGAACGTTGCTTATACTTCCCGTAGCGCATCGGGCGCGTATACGGGACGGTGAAACGTGAGAGTGGGATGGCAAGTAAGAATCCGGCCAAGAACCCGTACACATGTCCCCAAAGGGAAACGTTCGAACCAATCAATGTGAAAACGGCACTGATAGCGACGAAGATGTAGACCAAGCGGGCATCTTGGCTGTACATCAACGTGCGACGGAAACGACCGATGAATACGTAGAATCCGAGAATGGCCAAGATGGCGCCTGACGCCCCGGCCTGTAGATAAAACAAGTTGCTGACAGTGAAATACGTGAACAGGTTGGCAAGCGCTCCAGCGAATACATAAAACAAGGCAAATTTCACGTGTCCGACCATTCGTTCCATCGCTGGTCCGAAGATGATCAGTGCGAACGAGTTGAACAGCAAGTGACCGAGACTCAAATGAATGAAGTTGGCCGTGACCAAGCGGTACCATTGTCCGTCCGCGAGTGCCAAATGGAACGACCCACCCGTCGCCACGATTCGTAAACCAGGTGCGAAAGAATCGATGACAAACACAAGGAGTTGGATTACAATGAACAGCGTTACGAGTGGATATGCCCGTACAAACGTTTGAACATTTTCCGTACGACTAAACATAACATCACCTCTTTCCTTAATTGTATAAGGAAACGGGGAGAAAAGGAAAGGAGCGAGTGTCCCGTGATTGTAGGAATTGGAGTCGATATCGTCGAGCTTGATCGGATGGCTCGCTCGATGAAACAACCACGTTTTTTAAAACGGCTGCTTACCGATGCGGAATATGAATTGTCTCAACAGTATCCGCTCCCGCGTCAAATCGAGTTTGTCTCGGGTCGCTTTGCTGCAAAAGAAGCTTACGCCAAGGCAATCGGGACTGGCATCGCACACGGGTTATCGTGGCGTCATATTGAAATTTTACCGGATGAGACAGGTCGACCTGTCATGACCGCACCGTTTACGGGGAAGATTCATGTCAGCATCAGCCATAGTCAAACATACGCCATCGCACAAGTCATCTTAGAAGAGGAGGGACACCATGTTTCGTCCTAGTCGAATCGAGATTGATCGGGCGTCCATCGCCCATAATATAAAAGAATTAACGAAACGAATTCCGCAGGACCTCATGGCAGTCGTCAAAGCGAACGCCTACGGACACGGGGCCGTCGAAGTGGCGAAAATTGCCCTTGAGAACGGAGCGACGATGCTCGGGGTCGCGTTACTCGAGGAAGCGCTCGAACTCCGCGATGCGGGAATCGAAGCACCGATTCTCGTCATGGAAGCGCAATTCCCTGAATATGCCGGAGTGGCGGCAGCACAGGGGATCACGTTGTCCGTATTTTCTGCTGAATGGTTACGAGAGGCAGCTCCATATATAGAAGAAAAGCCGTTGACGGTTCATATCAAAGTCGATACCGGGATGGGGCGTCTCGGGTTGCGCACCCGTGAACAATTAGATGCCTTACTTGAAGAAGCGACCGATTTGTTTGTGGTGGAAGGAATCTATACCCACTTCGCAACGGCGGATGAACTCGACAGCGATCTGTATTATACACAGCAAGAGCGGTTCGAGCGTTTGATGGATGGGCTCCACGAGCGGTTCCGCTATATCCATACGTCGAACTCGGCCGGTGCGATCCGAATGGCCGGACAAGATGTTCCTTATAATCTGGTTCGTGTCGGCATCGCGCTCTATGGGTTATATCCGTCACATGAGATGGAGACGTTCTATTCGTTCCTGCGCCCGGCCTTCACGCTAAAAAGTCAGCTCATGCAGGTGAAGCGGCTAGAGGCAGGTCAGACCATCAGTTACGGTGCAACGTATACAACGTCAGCCGATGAATGGATTGGTACCGTTCCAGTCGGATATGCGGACGGGTGGTTACGAAAGGCGAGCGGGTTTGAAGTGGAGGTCAATGGGATTCGTTGTCCGATCGTGGGACGCGTCTGTATGGACCGTTTCATGATCCGGCTTCCAAAAGAGTTTCCGGTCGGGACGGACGTGACCCTTGTCGGTGGAAACGTCGCCATTGATGAACTCGCCTTATATCTTGGGACGATCAACTATGAGATCGTTTGCCAATTCACGAGCCGATTGCCTCGTCTTTATGTGTGAATCATAAATCGTGTGAAATTATCTGAATTCTTTCTCGATTTCTCTATATTTTCCCATTCCCGCGTGTTATATTGATAAAGAACGCGGGAGAATTTCCGCCAGTCCATGAAACGATTCTGGAGGTGTAAGATGTTGAAGCAGCGAACTGCGGGTGCGCTAGCGTCCGTCCCAGATCGGTTCTCGCAACAAGGGGGTCCGATTTCGATGAAAGACCGTGAAACACTGTCCTTGAACGATGTAGTGACATACTTGTCTAAAGAAATTGCTGATCGACAACAAACACTGCGTGAAGAATTGGCGAAAGGCTATCAAGAGATGGCCGCGTTTAACTTGAATATGGCAGAAGAGATGCTAATGATTGAAACCGAAGCCGAACACGCTCTCTTACGTCAAGTAAGTGGGGTGTGAGCAGCGTGATCGTAAAGCGTGGTGACGTGTTTTATGCGAATCTGTCGCCCGTAGTCGGCTCAGAGCAAGGTGGCGTTCGACCCGTTCTCATCGTACAGAACGACATCGGCAATCGCTTTAGCCCGACCGTCATTGTCGCTGCGATTACAGCTCAGATTCAAAAAGCAAAACTGCCGACTCATGTGGAAGTATATCAAGAGAAGCACGGACTCGAACGAGACTCTGTGATTTTGCTTGAACAGATTCGAACGATTGATAAGCGTCGTCTGACGGATAAAGTCACTCATCTCGATGATGAGACGATGCATAAAGTGGACAGAGCGCTAGAGATCAGTATGGGATTAATCCCTCTCTAGCCTTACATAGATAAGACTGGTACATAGGTATCGGTCTTTTTTTAAACTTTTTTTAAAAAGTGGTTTAAGATTTTGTCAGAGGGGAATTTAATTTAATCGTACTCAATTTTTCTGTACGGACATTTAGGAGGGAATAGACGATGGATTTAGCGATTCGCGAGCAAGTCATTGGAGAACAATTACACCTTTACGTATCCGGAGAAGTGGATACATATACTGCACCAAAATTGAAAGAAGTATTGCATCCGGCCATCAGTGAACAAGATGTGGTCGTTCATTTAGACGAAGTGGAGTATATGGATTCGACAGGTCTTGGCGTGTTCGTCGGGGCATTAAAAATTGCCACGCGCAACGAAAAAGAGTTGTCACTTGTCGGAGTCACAGACCGAGTCAATCGTCTATTCGAATTGACGGGTCTTCACAAACTTCTTTCTATTAATTCGAACGTAAGAGGTGGCACGCAATGAACAATGTTGAACAGACGGTCATGACGTTCCCGGCCAAACCCGAATATGTCGGTGTGGTTCGATTAGTCGTTTCAGGAATCGCTAACCGTATGGGATATACGTACGACGAGATCGAAGATATTAAAATCGCGGTCTCGGAAGCATGTGGCAACGCCGTCCAACATGCTTATGACGATCATCAAGATGGAGAGGTCAAACTCGCTTGTGGCGTCTATGCAGATCGTCTTGAAATCACGATTGAGGATTCCGGCAAGACGTTTGCAGATGATGTGAAGCGTCAAGCCGCTCCGGTCGAAGAGACGACCGAAATTGAATCGCTCCATGAAGGAGGACTTGGTCTCTTCTTGATCGAAGCATTAATGGACGATGTCTCGATCAATAAAGACAACGGTGTCAAAGTGACGATGACAAAACTCCTCAATAGGGACGAGGTGGATCAGAGTGCCAGCAAAATCTCAACAACGCCATCACAGTGATGACGAGGTACTAGAGTGGATTGAACGCTATCAACAAGACGATCAAAACGAAGAAGTGCAAATGCTCCTCATCAACCGCTATTCTGACCTCGTTGAAGCACTCGCGCGTAAATTTTCGCGTGGCCGTGCGATTCACGACGATCTTGTGCAAGTTGGGATGATTGGGTTACTGGCGGCACTTCGTCGATTTGACCCGGAATTTGGTCGTAGCTTCGAGTCGTTTGCTGTCCCGACCATCATCGGCGAAATCAAACGATTTATTCGCGACAAGACGTGGAGTGTCCACGTACCGCGTCGAATCAAAGAACTCGGACCAAAGATTAAAAAGACGGTCGAAGAGTTGACGACCGAATTACAACGTTCGCCACGAATCGATGAGATTGCCGACCACCTTGGCGTGTCCGATGAAGAAATTCTCGAAACGCTCGAGATGGGCAAAAGTTATCAAGCCTTGTCGGTTGATAGTTCAATCGAAGCGGATAACGAAGGTAGTACGGTCACATTACTCGACCTGGTCGGTAGCCAAGAGCGCGGGTATGAATCGGTCGACCAGCGTCTCATTCTAGAAAAGGCATTCAATGTCTTAAACGAGCGTGAACGCGCCATCTTGGAATGCGCCTACTATAAGAATATGAGTCAAAAAGAGACAGGAGAACTTCTTGGAATCTCGCAGATGCATGTGTCCCGTTTGCAACGACGAGCACTCGAAAAGCTGCGTGAAGCCATCAAGGTCCCACTCAATGAAGTATTCTTAAGCGATGACTAATCGAGTCATCGCTTTTTTGTTTGAATGTTTGCTACACTTTGAAAGAGATCAAAAAAGGAAGTGATTCAAGTGATTACGAAAGTGGCTAACGCGTTAAACTTGAAAGTGAACCAAGTCGAGACGGTTCAGCAGCTCGCATCTGAAGGGGCAACGATACCGTTCATGGCCCGTTATCGGAAGGAAATGACGGGGAATTTGGACGAAGTTGAAATTAAAGGAATCTTGGATGCTCTTCAATATGAAGAGAGCCTGCAAAAACGCAAGGCGGATGTCCTGGCTAAATTAGAAGAGTTGGAAAAAAACACGCCTGAATTATCTAGAGCATTAGAGGCGGCGACTACCCTTCAACAAGTAGAAGACATTTATTTGCCGTATCGTCCAAAACGACGTACGAAAGCAGAACAGGGACGCGAGAAAGGACTGCAGCCGCTTGCGGATTGGTTCCGGGACAAATCACCCTATTCTTCAGACAAGGTAAAAGAACTTTCTCAAGACGTCGAGGTAGAGGAAGCGTTGCCGCTCGTCCATGCCATCATCGGTGAAGAATGGGGAGAGGAAGCGAAACTGCGCCAGATGCTTCGTGACCGCGTACGCAAAGAAGGACTTTTGCGCTCGAAGAAGAAAAAACAAGCGGAAGACGAAAAAGAGATTTTTGCGCAGTATTATGAATATGAAGAGAAAATCGCTGGCATTGTCCCACACCGTGTACTCGCCTTGAATCGCGGGGAACGTACGGACGTGCTCCAAGTGAAAGTAGTGTTCGACGAGACGCGCTTCATGGGTCAAGCCCTCCGTACATATGAACGACTTCCGAAAGAAAAACGTGAGGTTGTCGAGACGACTGTGACGGAGGCGTACAAGAAGTCGGTCTTCCCGGCTATCGAACGGGAGATTCGTGGGGAGTTGACGGAAAAAGCAGAAGAGCAGGCGATCGATGTCTTCTCGAAAAACTTGAAACAACTCTATATGCAGCCGCCCCTTCGCGAGGTCGTCGTCTTAGGGATCGACCCGGCTTATCGAACTGGTTGTAAATGGGCAGTCGTCAATGAAATCGGAAAAGTCGAAGAGGTCGGTGTCTTCTATCCGACGGCACCGAAACATGATATCGCCGGCGCTGAAAAAGTACTTACGAGACTCGCGAAGAAATATCCAATCTCGGTTATCGTCGTCGGAAACGGAACCGCCTCACGGGAGACGGAACAATTCGTCGCCGACTGGTTGAAGAAAGCGGAACGTGATATTGCTTACGCGATTGTGAACGAAGCGGGGGCAAGTGTCTACTCGGCATCGGAAGTCGCACGAAGTGAATTCCCGGATTTGAAAGTTGAGGAACGGTCAGCCGTTTCGATTGCACGTCGAATTCAAGACGCGATGGCGGAACTTGTCAAAGTCGACCCGCAATCAGTCGGTGTCGGACAATATCAGCATGACGTCAGCCAGAATAAACTGAAAGCCTCCTTAGAGTTCGTCGTCGAGAGCGTGGTCAACATGGTCGGAATTGATGTGAACCGTGCTTCCGAGTCTTTATTGACGTACGTCTCAGGACTCAATAAAACGACGGCGAAAAATATTGTGGCATATCGTGAAGAGAATGGACGCTTTGAAACGAGAAAGGAAATTAAGAAAGTACCTCGTCTTGGAGCGAAGGCGTTTGAGCAGGCGGCTGGATTCTTACGGATCATGAACGGGAAGGACGTTCTCGACCAGACAGAGATTCACCCGGAAAGCTATCCGCTCGCGTTATCCATTTTAAAAGAGATCGGATCTTCAAAATCAGAGGTCGGTACGGCTGCGCTTCGAGAACGATTGCAACAAGTCGAAGCTAAAGCCTTGAGTGAAGAACTAGAGGCGGGGCTTCCGACAGTTGAAGACATTTTGAAGTCATTAGCCAAACCAGGGCGTGACCCGCGAGAAGATATCCAGAAACCATTACTACGCACGGACGTCATGAGTCTCGAAGACCTTCAAGTCGGTATGGAATTCCAAGGAACCGTCCGAAATGTCATTGATTTTGGCGCGTTCGTTGACATTGGGGTGAAACAGGATGGTTTGGTCCACATTTCGAAATTATCGAATCGATACGTGAAGCATCCATTAGATGTCGTGGCGGTTGGTGACATCGTGACCGTGTGGATCGAACAAGTCGATGTGAATCGTGGACGGATTAGTTTAACGATGCTTGCACCGAGCGTTAAATAAGAAGAAACTCGTATCAGGTAAAATGTTTTTCATTTTACCTGATTTTTTTTAGAAAAAGTGTTGACGGTCTTTTTGTGCCGTGATATCTTATAGAAGTCGCCGAGAGACGGCACGCAAAATAAACGTTTTTCTAAGAAAGTGATTGACAGGTTTCTGGTTTGCGGTTACAATATAAATCGTTACTTCGATAATTTCAAGCAACGTTCCGCAATAGCTCAGTGGTAGAGCAACCGGCTGTTAACCGGTAGGTCGTAGGTTCAAATCCTACTTGCGGAGCCATTTTATTTTGGAGACGTACCCAAGAGGCTATAAGGGGCTCCCCTGCTAAGGGAGTAGGCTGGGAAACCGGTGCGAGGGTTCGAATCCCTCCGTCTCCGCCACTTAAAATTACTTAGAAGACACATACACTGGCCCGTTGGTCAAGCGGTTAAGACACCGCCCTTTCACGGCGGTAACACGGGTTCGAATCCCGTACGGGTCACCATATATGGAGGATTAGCTCAGCTGGGAGAGCACCTGCCTTACAAGCAGGGGGTCGGCGGTTCGATCCCGTCATCCTCCACCATTTCAAATAAAAACGTAATCTGGTCTTGTGGTGTAGGGGTTAACATGCCTGCCTGTCACGCAGGAGATCGCGGGTTCGAATCCCGTCAAGACCGCCATTTACGTTGGGCTGTAGCCAAGTGGTAAGGCATCGGATTTTGATTCCGACATGCGAAGGTTCGATCCCTTCCAGCCCAGCTTTTTATTTGAGTCATTAGCTCAGTTGGTAGAGCATCTGACTTTTAATCAGAGGGTCGCAGGTTCGAGCCCTGCATGACTCACCATTTTCTTTTTTAACTTTATACGCTGCGGTCGTGGCGGAATCGGTAGACGCGCTAGGTTGAGGGCCTAGTGGTGGTTAACACCGTGGAGGTTCAAGTCCTCTCGACCGCACCATATGCACCCTTAGCTCAGCTGGATAGAGCGTTAGACTACGAATCTAAAGGCCGGGAGTTCGAATCTCTCAGGGTGCACCATTCTTTTTTATGGGCCTATAGCTCAGCCGGTTAGAGCGCACGCCTGATAAGCGTGAGGTCGGTGGTTCGAGTCCACTTAGGCCCACCATTTAAACTGACGAACTTTGAAAACTGAACGATGAGGCAAAAAAGTTTTACAATTTTTGAATGAAGCGCAAGCTTCGTCAATTTAAGAGCTATATCAAATTCTTTGGAGAGTTTGATCCTGGCTCAG